>JAEMSI010000020.1 GCA_016462905.1 Polynucleobacter sp.
CTTAAGTATATGTTTCTATTAAATAAAAATATAAGTAGGTATATACTAACTTATAGATTAATTTCCTTAAAAAAGGCTTTTTGCTTGGCTCGCAGCCTCCACCACAGTCAGGGTCGCCACATTGACTATTCTGCGAACCGTCGACGCTGGGGTCAATATATGAATTGGCTTTGCCACCCCTAGAAGCAAGGGACCAATAGCGACCCCATTGCCTGCTGCGGTTTTTAACAGGTTGTAAGAAATGTTGGCTGCATCAATATTGGGCATGACCAATAAATTTGCCTGGCCAGTCAACACGGAACTGGTAATGGCCCCAGCGCGAATACTGGGGTCAAGGGCGCAATCACCGTGCATTTCACCATCCACCTCTAAATCAGGGGCAATTTTTTTCAAAATAGCGAGTACGTCTCTCATCTTTTGCGCAGACGGTGCATCGCTTGAGCCAAAATTCGAATGCGATAAAAGCGCTGCTTTGGGAACCATCCCTAATTTACGCATTTCATTGGCCGCCATCATGGTAATTTCTGCTAACTGTTCTGCAGTAGGATCCAAATTAACATGCGTGTCGACCAAGAAAATTTGTCGATCAGGCAATACCAAACCAGACATGCCACCATAAACCGTGGCGCCTGGCTCTAGACCAATAACCTCATCAATGTATTTCAAATGATTGGAAACGCTACTAATCGTTCCACAAATCATTCCATCGGCTTCGCCCTTCAAAATCGAAATCGCGCCAATTAAAGTATTTCTGCGGCGCATCTCCAATTTGGCAAATGCCTCGGTAATTCCTTTTCGCTCGGTTAACTTAAGATAGGTTTGCCAATAATCGCGAAAACGTGCATCACTTTCCGGATTCACAATCGTGATGTCTTCGCCATCCTTCATCCGTAGGCCATATTTTTCAATCCGATGTTCAATCACCTCAGGACGACCGATCAAAATAGGCGTTACTAAATTTTCGTCTAACAAAATTTGCACCGCACGCATGACGCGCTCATCTTCGCCTTCGCTAAAGACAATTCGTTTTTGCCCTTTGGGTACTTTCTTGGCAATACTAAAGAGGGGCTTCATTGCCGCGCCAGAGTGATAAACGAATTGCTGTAGTTGATCAAAATAAGCATCAAAATTAGCGATCGGGCGTGAGGCAACACCGCTCTCCATTGCCGCTTTTGCGACCGCTGGGGCAATCACTGTAATTAGGCGGGGGTCAAATGGTTTGGGAATTAAATATTCTGGGCCAAAGGAAAGATTCTCATTGCTATAGACAGCGGCAACAATATCGCTTTGTTCGGCTTGAGCTAAATCGGCCAAGGCTTTGACAGCAGCAATTTCCATTTCCAAGGTAATCGAGGTTGCACCCACATCCAAGGCGCCCCTAAAAATAAAGGGGAAGCACAAAACATTATTAACCTGATTGGGATAGTCGGTTCGACCGGTTGCCATCACCGCGTCAGGGCGAACTGCTTTTACTTCTTCAGGAAGAATTTCAGGGGTTGGGTTTGCCAAGGCAAAAACCAATGGCTTTGCTGCCATTTTTTTCACCATCTCGGATTTAAGAACTCCGCCCGCTGATAAACCTAAGAAAATATCAGCGCCATCGATCACCTCGGCCAAAGTTCGTTTATCAGTTTTTTGCGCAAAAGGCGCTTTCTTGTCATCCATTAGCTCAGTGCGGCCTTCATAACAGACGCCAACCAAATCCGTAACCCAGATATTCTTTTTCGGCATTCCTAAGTGAACCAACAACTCCAAACAAGCGAGAGCAGCAGCACCTGCGCCTGAGGTGACTAGCTTTACTTTTCCAATATCCTTCCCAACTACTTTGAGGCCATTCAAAATCGCTGCGGCTACCACAATCGCAGTACCATGCTGGTCGTCATGAAAGACTGGAATTTTTAAACGCTCACGTAATTTACGCTCGACTAAAAAACAATCGGGCGCCTTAATATCCTCTAAATTAATTCCACCAAAAGTGGGTTCGAGCGCGGCGATGACCTCGATTAATTTATCGGGGTCATTTTCATTAATTTCAATATCAAAAACATCAATGCCCGCAAATTTTTTAAATAAAACCGCCTTACCCTCCATGACGGGCTTACTGGCCAGTGGGCCAATATTTCCCAAACCCAAAACAGCAGTGCCATTGGTGATCACGCCCACCAAATTTCCTCTAGCGGTATAACGAAATGCTTTGCTGGGATCTTCTGCTATTTCTTCGCAAGCCGCAGCCACACCAGGCGTATATGCCAAAGCCAAATCGCGTTGATTGGTTAATTGCTTAGTTGGTGTCACCGAAATTTTTCCTGGGATAGGAAATTCGTGATATTGCAAAGCGGCTGCCCGCAAAGCCTTAATTTGTTGTTCTTTGTTGCTGCTGGACTGGCTCATAAACACCTAAATTAGCTAGAGGGCTATCAAAAAGAATATTAAAAATGATAAATTACCCCTATTCTATTCCTGTCAACGAGGGGTCTAGGTAAGTCGCTATTAAGCCAACCAAAAGGCAAACCCCCAAGCTCAAACAATAGCAAGCCTAAAATAGCTTTATGTCAAAGCAAAATTCCAGAACCCCTGAAAATTTTGGGGAATTTGCCCTGATAGAGGAGATCTTCCAATCTGGCAATGAGGCCATGTTGCTGCAATTACCGAAACACGATCAGGTAAGAATTAAAAATGCCGTCTTACTCGGAATTGGCGATGATGGTGCGCTTCTTCAAACCGATCCCGAAGAAGCCTTGGCTATTACCACTGATATGCTGGTATCAGGGCGTCATTTTTTTTCGAATGCAAACCCGAATGATCTAGGACATAAAGCTTTAGCAGTGAACTTATCTGATTTAGCAGCAATGGGTGCAAAACCGCTTGGCTTTACTTTGGCCATTTCTCTGCCTGAGGCAAATCGAGCCTGGTTAGCCGGTTTTGCTCAGGGTTTATTTTCACTTGCCCAACAATTTGCTTGCCCCTTGATTGGTGGCGACACTACTGCGGGACCTCTCACTATCAGCATTACCGCCTTTGGTAGCGTCTCTAAAAAACATGCCCTATTGCGTTCATCCGCAAAAGTGAACGATGATATTTGGGTTTCTGGGACACTGGGTGATGCACGCTTCGCTCTGGGTGTTTTACGTCAGGAATGGAACGACCAAAATCACGAGCTCGGCAACGCTGAAAAATTACACCGTCCGAGTCCCCGTGTTGAACTCGGTATCGCCCTTAGAGGGATTGCCAATGCATGCTGTGATATTTCGGATGGCTTGTTAGGAGATCTGAGCCACATCCTTCAAGCATCCCAAGTGGGCGCAGAAATAAAAATAGATTCGCTCCCCTGCTCTTCTTTACTACAAACACAAGGGTTGGCACTGCGTCGCCAATGCACAGCCGCAGGTGGAGATGACTATGAACTCTGTTTTACAGCAGCAGCGGATCAGGGCGAAAAAATTAAAAAAATCAGCCAAGCGCTCAATTTACCAATCACCCGAGTTGGCAAAGTGATTGCCGATAAAAACGCCCAATTGATTTTATTGGATGCATCCAATAAACCGCTCGCTGCTAATGAAACTACAAAACTATTGAAATCGTTTGATCACTTTAAGCGAGAAGCAAATTGAGCAAAGCTGAGATCAGCTTGAATAAACCCTCTGGCAAGTGGATGCTGCAATCAATTCATCGCTTTATCGCTATGGGATTTGGCAGTGGGCTTGCTCCTTTAGCCCCCGGCACGGTTGGCACTTTATGGGCATGGGTGGGATTTTTAGTGGGCCAATATTTTTTAAGCGACGCAGATTGCTTGTGGGTAATTATGTGTGGCTTTGGATTGGGATGTTGGATCTGTGGTCAGGTTAGCCATGAACTCAGGCTTCCTGATTTTGGGGGAATTGTTTGGGATGAAATCATCGCCTTCTGGATTGTTTTATTCATGATTTCTCCGGCCAATATCTATTTGCAGGCTACTGCGTTTATTTTATTTCGGTTTTTCGATATCGCCAAACCAGAACCGATTCGAAGCGTAGACCGCTACTTTAAAAATCAAAATCAAGACGATGCGACAATGCTTCGAATTCTTTGGCGCGGTTTTGGAATCATGATCGACGATGTCATCGCCGCTTTTTTTACTCTACTGGTGATTGCAATTGCCATGCAAATTTACTAAATGAACCCATCTTTCCTATCCGCCAATGAGTTTGATCTGGCGTCCAAAGGATTGACGCAGAAACTGGCTGAGCTATTGTTAGCTAGAAACTGGAAAATCGCCTTGGCCGAATCCTGCACCGGGGGATTATTGGCAGCTACACTCACTGAATTAGCTGGCTCCAGCGCTTGGTTTGAAAGAGCCTATATTACCTATAGCAATCAAGCAAAAACCGACTGCCTAGAGGTCCCTGCTGATCTAATCGCACAATATGGGGCCGTAAGTGAAGCGGTCGCGCAGGCCATGGCTAAAGGTGTCACATTAAAAAGTAAGGCTGACTTTGCAATCTCAATCACAGGCATCGCGGGGCCAAGCGGTGGCAGCATCGAAAAACCGGTTGGAACCGTCTGTTTTGGCATTCATTACCAGCAAAAAAATCTAAGCTATACCCAATATTTCGCGGGTGATCGCGACGCAATTCGAAAACAAGCTTGTTTATTTGCGCTACAAGAATCCATCAAACAACTTAGTTAGAGCGCAGCCAACCTTTACGCCTAAAGTACCAAAGCGGAATAATGGCTGAAATAATCATCGTGATAATTGCGGCTGGATAACCCCAACTTGCTCTTAACTCAGGCATAAACTCGAAGTTCATTCCCCAAATACTAGCCAATAAAGTGGGTGGCATTAAGGCAACCGATACGACCGAGAAGATCTTAATAATTTTGCTTTGATTTAAATTAATAAAACCGACTGTCGCGTCCATTAAGAAGTTAATCTTGTCGAATAAAAAAGCCGTATGGTTTTCTAAAGAATCAATATCGCGCAAAATTTGGCGCGCCTCTTCTTGCTGCTCATCCGATAATAGTTTGCTACGCATCAAGAATGACAATGCGCGCCTAGTATCCATGACATTGCGCCGAATTCGACCATTTGTGTCTTCCTCGGTTGCAATCGTTTCCAGAATTTCTGCGGCGTCTACATCCGTAATTGTGTCCGATAAAACATTTTTTCCAGCCTTCTCTAAGTTTTCATACACCTCTTCCAAGGCATCGGCAGAGTATTCCGCGTCAGTAGAATACAAATCCAGTAAGACATCTTTTGCGTTGCTTACCGAGCCGGGGCGCAAGCGCGCGCGCAGGCGAACCAGACGAAAGACCGGTAAGTCTTCGTCGTGAATTGAGAACAAGACGTTATTAGTTAAAACGAATGCTACACGTACGTTACGTGAAACATCGTCCTCATCCAATAAAAAATCGGTACGAATATGTAAGTGACCATCATCGGCCTCGAAGTAGCGAGCAGAAGCTTCTAAATCGCCCAAATCGTCCAACTCGGGCAGTAAAACTCCAAAGGCTTCTTTAATCCAAATCAGCTCTTCTTCTTCGGGATCAACCACATCAATCCAAATTGGGTTAACGTGCTGAAGTAATTCATTGCGATCTTCGACTTGCTCTTGCGATAAACGGCCATTTTGTAGAACAAACAAGTTAATCATGGCGAGCAGCTCCTCAGATGTGCGCTAGTTTATCCTATAGCCATGAATTCGTCACCCAAAACATCCTCTGTAACTACCCCCTCCTTTGCCCAGCAAATCGAGTCTGCTTGGGATTCCCAAGCAAGTATGCTGTGCGTGGGCTTTGATCCCGATCCCCAACGAATTCCTTCGGATCTAAAGGTCAAAAGCCCGAACCCTAGGGAGGCAATCCTGCATTTTTGTTGCGCAATTGCAGATGCCACAGCAGATTTGGTCTGTGCCTTTAAACCACAGTTTGCTTACTTTGCCGCCCTAGGGGCCGAAAATGAACTGGCGCAATTGATCGCTTATCTGAAAGATAAATACCCCAAAATTCCCGTGATCTTGGATGCCAAACGCGGTGATATTGGTAGCACCGCTGATCAATACGCGCTTGAAGCCTTTGAGCGCTACGGGGCTGATGCCGTTACGGTCAACCCTTATATGGGTCGCGATTCGATTGAGCCTTATCTTAAACATGCGGGGAAAGGGGTGATTATTTTGTGCCGTACCTCAAACCCTGGGGGCAGTGACTTACAAAATCTTGCTGTTCTAGAAAATCAAAAAAATAAACCCGAGCCCCTCTATTTAAAAGTGGCCCGACTAGCCTCTCAAGAATGGAATGGCTCTGGCCAAATTAGTTTAGTGGTCGGGGCAACTTATCCCAAAGAAATTGCTGAAGTTAGAGCCATCGTTGGAAAAATGCCTCTATTGATTCCAGGTATCGGCGCCCAAGGCGGCGACATTGATGCAACAGTGCAGGCTGGTGCTATCGCTAATTTCCCCAATACCGGCATGATGATTAATTCATCGCGCGCGATTCTGTATGCCAGTTCGGGAAGCGATTATGCAGAAGCCGCCAGAAAAGTGGCGATAGCAACGCGAGACTCCCTGCGCAATTCAGCAACGAAATAAACCAGCTTATGTCTAAAGACTCAGCTCGGCTCGTAAATGGGCGAGTACGCTTCGAGTTTCTAAATCGGGGATCACCGCAGGTCCATGCCATAAAGCAAATGCTTCTGCAGCTTGTTCAACCAACATTCCCAAACCATCACTGACTCGGGATCCGCCTTGTAAGGCTTGCCTCATGAAGGGCGTGGTTTTGCCATAAACCATTTCATAAACAAAGCAGGAGGGATTAAAAATCGCTTGGGCTATCTCTGTGCTAATAGGGCTTGCGTCTGTTAACCCGGCGGCAGTGGCATTCATCACAAGATCGAAACCATCTTTAAATGCGCCGAACTGATCTAAAGAAGCGGTTTGCAAATGAACCTTCGATTGTTTTGCTTTAGCATTAAATAGATTCACTAAATCAATTGCTTTTTCAAGGGTTCGGTTAGCAATCATCAAAGCGCCCACTTCTGCTTCTATTAAAGGCAAAAGAACACCGCGCGTTGCCCCTCCTGCGCCCAATAAAAGAACTTTTTTATTCTGTAAAGTAATCCCCTGTGCAATTAAATCGCGCACTAAACCGACCCCATCAGTATTGTCTCCGTACAATTGGCCGTTTTCTAGTTTTAGGGTATTGACCGCACCAGCCAATTGGGCTCTCTGGCTTAATTGATCACACATCGCAAAAGCCTCTAACTTAAAGGGCACTGTAATGTTTAATCCTTTGCCGCCTGCCTCAAAAAAAGCCATCACCGTTTGACGAAAATGATTGATCTCGGGCTTAATCCGAAAATAGCTCATATTGATTTTGGCTTGTTTGGCAAACTGAGAATGAATTTGCGGCGACAAACTATGCTCAATCGGATTGCCGGCAACCGCATAACAAGGCGTGGCAGCAAACTGTTCAGGGTTAAAAGGCTCTAAAAGTAAATGATTGAATGGCATATTGCTAGTGTGCTATCGATTTTTCTGCGTGTCACTTTTTAATTCAAGACGATTTACCCCAAGATCTACAGAATCACGCGTAAATTCAAAAGTAGAAACCCAGTCTAATACATCCAGTTGCTGACGCATTTCTGGAGGAAAAGCGCCGAAAGGGGCTGCCGCACGTACTATAGCAATAGCCTGACGATCCAATTCGGCTATCCCTGAAGAGCGACTAATTTCAATCCCCTCTCTACCCTGCCCACCACTAGAAGCATGATGGGTAATTCTGCCTTCCGCATCAACACTAACCGTTAGCACCAATGAGCCGTATAGTGGGCGACCATTTAAACGTGGGAAAAAAGTACTGCCATAAGCCTCAATCTTTTGACGCATCGAATTGTAGTAATAAGCAAACGCCACGCTTTTGGCACTAGTCGCCGTTAAAGCAGTCCGACGTGGTAAGCGGCCTTCAGCATTCAAGCGCTTGGCTAATTCAGCCTCCAGCGCATTCACTTGCTTAACTTGTTTTTGCTCCTCACCGCTGCGTTGGCCGCTGGCCAATTTTTTTTCTGAGTCTAATTTCGCTAACATCTGACGTTGTTTTTTTTCAAGCTCTTCCAACTTCGCTTCTGCGCCCAAACGAGCTTGATGAACGGCGCTGGCATCTTGCGCCAAGGTTTGTCCCCCGCCATCTAAATTAGCTTGAGCTAATTTTTGCGCTTTCTTGGGTGCTGCCTTGCTATTAGCATTGACTAAAACAATGCTCAGGGGAGTATTTAATCGGCGACTATCTAATTCTGCTGACCATTGCTGTGATAAAAAAATAATGTGGACTACGATTGAAAAAAATAGGGCAAGCCATAAAGGATGTTTCTTTATCCAGAACGAGCAAGTCAACCCTATTCGACCGATCGCAAAGCGAGAAAATTCAGTTTGCGAAAAATTAAGGCTTGCTTGCATCGCTATCAACGTCCTTTTCTTTAGGCGACTCCTCAAGCCCTAATTCTGCACCCAAATCGCCTTCGGTCGCTTCAATATGTAGCACCCTTACACTAGCGCTTAACTGTAAAAGATCAACTGCAATGACCTCGATTTCGGCAACCGTCATTCGTGGGTGCGAAGTAAGCTCGGGAATGGCAAGATAGAGTGGTAATTTTTCAACCCGGGCCATCCCTTCTTTTAGATGACGCACTTTTAGTTGGCAGGGCATACCGGTTTGCTCGATCCAACGTAAACACCAAAATTTCTCAATTCGATCTTGATGCTCTGCATAAACCTGATACGAGGTTTCAAAGTCAGCGGCTATGCCCATTAAAGTAGCATCTTTTGGCACAAACGGAGCCAGCATTTTCGCGGTGACTCCATATCTTGCAATAGCCATCATCTGCCATTGATTCACCAAGTCAGAATAACGTCGCAATGGCGAGGTGCACCAAGCGTAGTAATCTAAACCCAAACCCTCATGCGGAGCTGGATTAGTCTGCATTCTCGTGCGTTGTGGCCCCCACCCTTTCTGTGTTCTAAATAAAGCAGGTAAGCCATTCTCGGCTAAACGTCGGCCCCATGAGCTATTACAAAAAATCATCCATTCAGCAACAATCGAATCTAATACCGAACCGCGTTGCCGCGCTTCAATCTGAACTACATCATTTTCAATATTAAAATGGAAATCGCGCACCAATGCCTGCGGATCCCCGGGGCCAAACGGCTCTTCACGCAGCGCATTAGCCTGCCTTTTGGTCTGACGAAGTCGATGCAGTTGACGCGCCGCATTCCATAAAATGAGTAACTCGGCTCGATAGGGGTAGCTCACATTCTCATTTTGCAAAGATTCTTCGGTGACTAAATCCTCTAAAGCATTTAAACGTAAATTATGTGCAATCGGAACCAACTCAATGCGAGTTTGTTCTGTTTCCGGCAATACCATTCCCTCTGAGTTCACCTCAACATACAAGGAAAGTGCTGGTCGAGCCTTCCCTTCGTCCAATGAAAATAATTGGATCACGCTTTCAGGCAACATCGTAATTTTTCCACCAGGAAAATAAACGGTCGACATTCTTGCGCGCGCAAGCTGATCGAGTAGGTCATCTTTTTGAATGCCTAAACCAGGCGCTGCAATATGAATGCCAATTTGATAATGCCCGCCATCAAGGGGGGTTACTGATAACGCATCATCAATTTCGGTAGTAGAGGCATCATCAATTGAAAAAGCATGGACGTCAGCAAGCGGTAAATCATGGATTGATTCAGAAAATTGTTCTGGGGATAAATCGACCTCACTAGAAAAACTCGATCCACTTGGAAAATGATTTTTTAAAAATATGCCTTCGTGATAAATTAAAGGAGATTCTAAGGCGCCGCAACGTATCATCAGTTGAGGGGGCGATTCACCACTCGCATTGCAGGCTGCCATCAGCGCTTTATAAATTCCACTGTTTTTATCGGGAGAAAATAATAAATCGGGGCAGTGCTGCCGAAATACCTCTGGTAAATGGCCTGCTTCCAACTCCTTTTGCCACGCGCTTTGCTGCTCCGATTCTTTTTGCTTGCGCTCAATCGCAGCCAAGCCTGCCTGCAACTGTTCTTTTGGAGCTCGTTGAAAACGACCACGGCCTTTGCGTCGAAAAAAAACGGGGGCACCTTGTAAAGCCACCGCCAAAGCGACTAACTCACTATTACTCGTTTTATCGCCAAAATACTCGCGCGCAATCTCGCTAAAAATAAATTCTCCTTCGGGCGAACAATCCCAGAGTAATTGCAAATCGATTGTGCTGGATAAATTTTGTGCCTGATTCATCATGACCGATAAATCGGCGTCGTCAAAACGCAACCAAACTTCTTTGGCTTTTAACTTCAAGTGCTTGCCAGATAAAGCGCTTGCCTGCCATGATTCAGTATCACCCGAACCCGATGAGGACAACACCGTTGCGACCTTAATATCGCCGCCCTCTTCATACAATAAATGCATCGAATCCTTAAAGTGAAATACCGCCGCTAGCTTCTAAAGCAATGCCATTGATATAACTCGCCTCATCGCTTGCTAAAAATAAATAGATATTCGCCATCTCAGTTGGCGTGCCCAATCTACCAAGCCAAGTTCGACTCTCAATATTTTTTAAAACAGCCTCAGGCATCGCATTTACCATTTCGGTCGCAATAAAACCGGGGCACACTGCATTGACACGAATGCCCTTCGGGCCTAATTCACGCGCCCAGGTTTTGGTAAAACCAATCACGCCAAATTTAGTCGCTGAATAATTGGTTTGCCCAAAATTTCCATAAATACCCACTACGCTGGAGGCATTTACAATTGAACCGCTACCTTGGTCAAGCATGTAAGGCGCCACTATTTGAGTGCAGTTAAACACACCCTTTAAATTCACATTGACTACGGCGTCAAACTGCGCTTCCGTCATTTTTACTAAACGCGCATCCTGAGTAATGCCCGCATTATTAATCAAGATATCAATGCGCTGATGCTTTTGAATAATGCCTTGCACTGCTTTTTCAATCGACTCTCGCTGAGTAACATCGAGCAAACAAGCTTCTGCATCCTTTATTTCTGCACTTGCTTTTTGAGTTGCAGCCTCACTTCGATCCCCAATGACGACTTTTGCACCCTCTTGTGCAAACCGTTTGGCTGTTGCCAGGCCAATTCCACTTGCACCACCAGTGATCAAAGCAACCTTATCCTTTAAACGCATTTCTTTTCCTATGTAATCAATTATTTTTTAATTTATTTACTATTTTTTGATGTATTCCACCAAAACCGCCATTACTCATCACCAAAATATGATCACCCGCTTGCGCTTGCGCACACACTTGATTTACCACTGCCTCGAGATTATCAAAGCTAACTGCTTTTTTACCTAAAGGCTGAAGTGCCTCTGCCAAATCCCAGCCTAGTGCATCTTTTCCAGACGCAGCTCCATACGCAAATACGAAATCAGCGTCTAACAAACTGTTAGGAAGCTGAGCCTTCATCACACCCAATTTCATGGTGTTGGAACGGGGCTCTATGACCGCCAAAATACGTTGATTACCAACCTTTTTTCGTAATCCCTCGATCGTAGTTTGAATTGCAGTAGGGTGGTGTGCAAAATCATCGTAAATAAAAATTTGCTTTTCGATGCCAATTAACTCGAGGCGTCGCTTGACATTTCGAAACTCAGCCAAAGCCTTTACAGAGTCTGAGGGGGCAATCCCAATATGTTGGGCGGCTATGATCGCTGCTAACGCATTCATTTGATTATGCTGGCCCATAACACCTGAATTAGCACCCCATACCAGTTCAGCAACTCGATTTCCAAGATGAGAGATCGCTAAAACTTCTTGCTTAGGCTCGGTGGATACATTTTCTACGGTCCACTCTAGATTCGTGCTGGCATCCCCAAAACGTGCAAGCGAAGACCAACAACCACGCTCAATAACATTTTGCAATGAATCCTGCGTGCCATTCATCACCACCATACCATCGCCTGGAACCGTGCGAACTAAATGGTGAAACTGAGTTTGAATCGCATTCAGATCGGGAAAAATATCGGCGTGATCGTATTCCAGATTATTTAGAACTGCGGTACGTGGTCGATAATGAACAAACTTACTGCGCTTATCAAAGAAGGCGGTATCGTATTCATCGGCCTCAATCACAAAATACTTTCCACCGCCCAAGCTTGCAGAAACAGGAAAATTCAAAGGCACTCCGCCAATCAGATACCCAGGATGAAGTTGATTAAATTCTAAAATCCAGGTGAGCATGGCTGTCGTAGTTGTTTTGCCATGGGTGCCCGCGATAGCAAGCACATGTTTATTATTTAAAACTTGGTCTCCTAACCATTGCGGTCCAGACGTATAGGGCAAGCCCCGATTTAAAATAGCCTCCATTAATGGGTTGCCGCGCGAAATAGCGTTTCCAATTAAAAATAAATCCGGCTGGGTTTTAAGTTGTTCGAGTTGAGTGGGAGAGTATCCTTCAATTAGATCAATTCCTTGGGCAGCGAGTTGGGTGCTCATGGGAGGATAAACATTCGCATCGCAACCCGTCACATGATGGTTGGCCTGTCGAGCAATTGCGGCAATACCGCCCATGAAGGTACCGCAAATGCCTAATATATGAATATGCATGGTCGAATTTTAGCTAAGGAGCGTGTGTGGCACTGAATATGACAAGACGGCAGTTCTTAATTTCAATTGGCGTTGCCCTATTTGCCCTTCTTTTGGGGGTTTTATCCAGTCGCTACTTAAGCCAATTTGGTTTTAGTAGAGACCCCGTTGTAACCGAAGTATTCAAAAAAGAATGGTTTAGCCCAAATCAAACCAAATTGGATACCCAAGAATGGGGTGGCAAAGTGCTAATTTTGAATTTTTGGGCTACCTGGTGCCCTCCTTGCGTCGAAGAAATGCCTGTTCTAGACCAAATTCAAAAGGAATTTGGCCAACAAAAGTTGTTAATTGTCGGTATTGGCATCGATTCTCCATCTAATATTCGTCAATTTCTTGAAAAAACGCCAATTTCATACCCTGTGGCTTTGGGGGGTCTAGAAGGCAGTCAAATTGCGAAATCGCTGGGAAATGCCCAAGGGGGTCTGCCATTTACGGTTGTAATTAGTCCTAGCGGCAAAATTCAGGGTCGCAAACTAGGAAAGATAAGCGAAGATGAGCTAAGAAGCTTCATAAAACAAGCAAATTAGCTAGTTTTATTGGTATTTGATTTAATTTTATTTTCCTTTTAAAGCCTAAAAAGGTCTTTGCCGATCGTTTTTTTAGGGAGGGCGAAACTCTCGGGGTATACTGACATTTGTCGATATCGGTAATGATCTGTAGCGATTTATGCCAAAAAAACACTCAATTCTTATTATCCAAGGTCCCAATCTCAATCTTCTAGGCTCAAGGGAGCCTGAAGTTTATGGAAAAGTTACCTTGGATCAGATCCATGCCCATCTGCAAACCTTGGCTAAATCAGCAGAAGTTGAACTTGATACCTATCAAAGCAATCATGAGGGCGAGTTAATTGACCGCGTTCAAAAAGCAAAAATGGATGGGGTTGCTTTCATTGTTATTAATCCAGGCGGTTTTACTCACACTAGCGTAGCTCTCCGCGATGCGCTAGCGGGGGTTGCAATCCCTTTTATAGAAGTTCATCTCTCGAACATTCACCAACGCGAGGATTTTCGTAAGCATTCTTACTTTTCGGACATTGCCACTGGGGTCATCTGTGGCTTAGGTCCAATTGGCTATGAATTAGCCTTACAAGCAGCACTAAAACGCTTAGAAAACTAAAGGAAAGTATTCCCGAGCTTTAAAGCGTTGCATCAAACTAACTGATTTGATTTACAAAGGGACAATATGGATCTTAGAAAATTAAAAACTTTAATTGACTTGGTGTCTGAATCGGGAATTTCTGAACTTGAAGTGAGTGAGGGCGAAGACAAAGTCAAAATTGTCAACGCGTATGGTACTCACCCAGCACCAGTTCATAGTCATGTGGCACCCATGCCGATTCATAGCCCAGTACAAAGCTCCGCAGGCAATCCTGTGATTTCAGTGCCAGCACTCCATAGCAACCCTGTAAATAACGCGGCGCCTACCGAAAGTCCTGCCTTAGATGAGGGTTCCATTTTAAAATCACCGATGGTCGGAACCTTTTATCGATCGCCCACCCCAGATGCAGCAGTTTTCGTTAATGTTGGTGATGTTGTCAGCGTGGGTCAAACGCTTTGCATAATTGAAGCGATGAAATTATTAAACGAAATTGAGGCCGAAAAGGGCGGGGTTATTAAACAAATTTTGTGCGAAAACGGGCAAGGAGTTGAATACGACCAGCCTCTTTTCATTATTGCTTAATCCTAAAAAATAGGTTTCCATGTTTGATAAGATTCTGATCGCCAATCGGGGTGAAATTGCCCTTCGAATTCAACGCGCATGCCGTGAGTTAGGAATTAAGACTGTCGTGGTTTACTCCGTTGCCGATAAAGAGGCTAAGTATGTGAAGTTGGCTGATGAAGCAGTTTGTATTGGGCCTGCGCCATCCCCACAAAGCTATCTGAATATGCCTGCGATTATTTCTGCGGCCGAAGTAACCGATGCTGAGGCAATTCACCCTGGTTACGGTTTTTTATCTGAGAACGCTGATTTTGCCGAGCGCGTTGAGAAATCCGGCTTTGCATTTATTGGCCCTAAGCCAGAATCAATTCGCTTAATGGGCGACAAAGTTTCGGCAAAAAATGCGATGCTCAAAGCAGGTGTTCCTTGTGTGCCTGGCTCCCCTGGGGCGTTACCCAACAATGATCCAAAAGAGGTTATTGCGATTGCCAAGCGCATCACTTACCCAGTCATTATTAAGGCGGCTGGTGGAGGTGGCGGAAGAGGTATGCGGGTAGTGCATACCGAAGCAGCTTTGCTGAACGCAGTCAATATGACGCGCGAAGAAGCAGGTCGCGCCTTTGGAAACCCAGAAGTCTACATGGAAAAATTTTTAGAAAAGCCGCGCCATGTCGAAATTCAAATATTGGCCGACACTCACGGTAATGCAGTGTGGCTTGGTGAGCGAGATTGCTCAATGCAACGACGCCATCAAAAAGTAATCGAAGAGGCTCCTGCCCCCGGAATTGACCGAAAGCTAATTGCCAAAATTGGTGAGCGCTGCGCTGAGGCTTGTCGCAAAATTGCTTACCGTGGTGCAGGCACCTTTGAATTTCTTTACGAAGATGGGGAGTTTTTCTTTATCGAAATGAATACCCGCGTACAAGTTGAGCATCCTGTGACTGAAATGATTACTGGTATTGATATTGTCCAAGAACAAATACGAATTGCTTCGGGCATGAAACTCAGTTTGCGACAAAAAGATATTGTTTTTCGAGGGCACGCGATTGAGTGTCGAATTAATGCCGAAGATCCCTTTAAGTTCACTCCTAGCCCAGGCAAAATTCAATCGTGGCATATGCCAGGAGGGCCAGGAATCCGGGTTGACTCTCATGCCTATAGCGGATATACAGTGCCGCCAAATTATGATTCGATGATTGGAAAATTAATTGCTTATGGCAATACGCGCGACCAAGCCATCCGGCGGATGCAAATTGCGCTTTCCGAAATGATTGTTGATGGAATTCAAACCAATGTGCCTCTGCATCGTGAATTAATGCGGGATCTTAATTTTATCGAGGGTGGAACTAGCATTCATTACCTAGAGCACTTGCTAGAAGAGCAGGCTGCTACGCGTGGTAAAAAATAATTAGGTGATACGCAATGCCCTATTTAGTGCTTAGAAGGCCTTAGCGTGCCTTATCGTGAATTAGTCTTTACTGTATCAGCAGATATTGCTGAAGCGCTTGGCGACGCTTTAATTGAGTCTGGTGCACTCTCCATCTCCGTCGAAGATGCCTCTGCAGGAGGCTATGATGAAAACCCACTATACGGTGAACCGGGGCTCTCACCCGAAGTTCAAGCCTGGGATTCTTCATCACTCACCGCATTATTTGAATTTGATACTCCAATCAAACCAGTTTTGGAAGAGCTTCGCAATGCCGGTTTTAAATTTGATACCCCACTCGAAAAAAAATTGGAGGATCAGGACTGGGTAAGGCTGACCCAAAGTCAATTTGAGCCCCTTCATATTGGTAGACGACTCTGGATTATTCCCTCATGGCACGATAAACCCAATGACCCAGAAGCCATTTGCTTGGCAGTGGATCCTGGCTTAGCTTTTGGCACTGGCAGTCATCCAACCACCAGCCTATGCTTGCAATGGCTAGAAATCGAATTAGATCAGAGGCAATCACAAAATCCTAGCCTGCTCGACTATGGCTGCGGATCTGGAATCCTCGCAATCGCAGCGCGTAAATTAGGCTGTAACCCAGTGGCGGGGATTGATATTGACCCTCAGGCCATTGAATCGGCTCAGGCCAATAGCATTCAAAATCAGGTAGATATTGGTTTTTACTTACCAGGGACTATTGAAGAAAACGCCCGCTTTGATATTGTGGTGGCAAATATTTTGGCAAACCCACTGCAAGTACTGGCCCCAGCCCTGATTAAACGCATTAAACCCAATGGTAAATTGGTTTTATCGGGAATACTCAATCGGCAGGCGAATGATGTAATCGAAACCTATCGGCCATGGGTCACTCTTTCAGTTTGGAAAGAACAGGATTCTTGGGTATGTTTGCATGGCACACTCAATCAATCTGCAGCGATTTCCACACCAAATCAACGTCCCCGCACCATTTTTTTGGGTGCCTTCCTGGTCTGTTTTTTTGGATTGATGATCGTCAGCAGTCTATGGCGAGCACCGATACTTCATGCCTTATCGCCCAGAATGGATGAGCCCCCGAATCCCGTTCAACAAATTGCTTTTTCGGGGATCAATCAGTTGCAAACAAGGATTTGTAAAATAATGCCCTGCCGGCAAAACCGGATTGAAGATTTCACAGCATGGCGCCTAGTTCTTGTTAATTTAGGTATGGAATCCCAAAATCAAGCCTCAGCACAAAATAAAACTGAATTCGAGTCAATTTTAGAAGTACAAATTCAAAATCGGCTCTTGGTTCCAATCGCTTGGCCTAATTTGGAGCTTAGCCTAACCGATACCGATGACAAACTAATTGCCCAAATTCAATTAAAGCCCCAAGAGTGGGTACCCAAAGCATGGCAAGCATCCCATCCCGCTTTCCTGCTTGAAGGGGCACCAGGTCAGGCCTTGATTGATGCGGCAATCCCTCTGCAATTGCCCAATCATGCTGCAGGCTACCGATTACGCATTTCCTATCCACCCAAAATTTGATTCTTTATTAGAAAGACATCCTAATGGCAAGCTTAATTTGCGGTTCTATCGCTTACGACACTATCATGACTTTCGAGGGTCGTTTTCAGGATCAAATTCTTCCGGATCAAATTCATATTTTAAACGTTGCTTTTTTAGTTCCCAGTATGCGACGTGAGTTTGGGGGTTGTGCCGGCAATATTGCATACAACCTTCGTCTCTTAGGTGGCGAGCCTTTCATCATGGCAACCGTAGGAGCGGATGCAGACCCCTATTTAGAACACTTAGAAGCGCTCAAGATCAACACCACTTTTATTCGTCGCTTAGAACAAGGATTTACTGCTCAAGCCATGATCACCACCGATATGGCAAACAATCAAATTACCGCTTTTCATCCTGGGGCAATGAATGAGTCCCACCTGAATACCGTAAAACACTCAGTTCAGAAAATGACTGCTATGAAGTTAGCACAGCCGCGTTATGGAATCGTGGCACCCGATGGACGCCAAGGAATGCTGGATCACTGTACGCAATTAGCTGAAGCCAATATTCCGTTTATTTTTGATCCAGGACAAGGTCTCCCGATGTTTAACGGCGAAGAATTACTAAACCAAATCGAGTTGGCTACTTATGTTGCGGTCAATGACTACGAAGGTGAAATGCTATCGCAACGAACCGGCCTTACCTTAGAAAAAATAGCGGAACGGGTTGAAGCCTTAATCCTAACAAGAGGCGCAGAGGGATCATGGATCTTTTCTAAGCAAAAAAGAATTGAAATCCCCCCCGTCAAAGCCAAACAAATCATTGATCCAACCGGATGCGGTGACGCATTTCGTGGCGGCCTATTACATGGTCTAGAAATGGGTTTTGACTGGGAAACAACGGGTCGACTCGCCAATCTCATGGGATCCATCAAAATTGCTCATCAGGGCCCCCAAAATCATTGTTTTACCAAGACTGAGATTAGCGAACAATTTAAAACTGCCTTTGGGTGCAGCATTGAACTCTAAAAAATAAAATGGGGCCCCGAAGGACCCCATACTTCCACAACTAGCTTTAAGGCTAAGCTTAAGGACGGCTACCTGTTGGAAAGGGCCAAGCCGCAGCTGGATTCAACGCAGTTTGCGCTGGAGCCGCAGCAACCGGCTTAGCCACGGGCTTTTTTACAGCAGCCCGTTTCTTCTTAGCAGCAGGCCTTTTCTTAGCTACTTTTTTGCTACTTTTTTTTTTGCAGCTTTTTTCTTCTTAGCAGCAGGTTTTTTCTTAGCTACTTTTTTCTTTGCAGCTGGCTTCTTTTTAGCGGCTGGACGCTTTTTAGCGGCTGGACGCTTTTTAGCTGCTTTTTTAGCGGCTGGACGCTTAGCTGCTACTTTTTTCTTTGCAGCTGGTTTCTTTGCAGCAGATTTCTTTTTGGCAGTTGCCATAGTAATTCTCCTCACGTGAAGGTTAGAACAAACAACAATTTAAGAAAACCCGACCATTTATTTGTGCTTTGCTTTGCAGCGCAACACAAGAAACGAGCGAGCTATTCATCGGCGCGCGGCTTGAAGCAAATTGCTGCACGCTAATGAATCCTGGAAAAAAAGCCGCAACTCTTGCGAGTAGCAGCTTTTTGAATGGGGTAGAAAAAAGGGGGAGGAAGGTCCGACTACCCTGCTTCGAGGGTTTTCGATTATGAGTTAAATTCAATCGACCACTAATGCTATTCAACCGTCTACTCTCCTATTAAGCCGGTTAATACGCTAAACCGCTAGTTACTAATTTACTCCCAATTCAGCGCACCACCAGTTTGATACTCAATTACACGCGTCTCAAAGAAATTTCTTTCTTTCTTCAGATCTATCATTTCTGACATCCATGGAAATGGATTCTCTTCATTTGGGAACATGGTGTCAAGTCCTATTTGCATACAACGACGATTACAGATGTATCTTAGGTAACCTTTGAACATCGGCGCATTCAATCCAAGCACCCCGCGTGGCATCGTATCTTCAGCATAGCGATACTCTAATTCAACTGCTTTTTCAAAGATCGTTCGGATCTCTTCTTTGAACGCCGGAGTCCATAACTGCGGGTTCTCCAGCTTAATTTGGTTAATTAAATCAATCCCAAAATTGCAGTGCAAGGATTCATCGCGCAAGATGTATTGATACTGTTCCGCAGCCCCTGTCATTTTGTTCTGACGCCCCATTGCAAGGATTTGCGTAAAACCAACATAAAAGAACAATCCCTCCATCACACAAGCAAAAACAATTAAAGAACGGAGTAATTTTTGGTCGTTCTCTAATGTTCCTGTCTTAAAAGCGGGGTCCGTTAGAACATCAATGAAGGGAATTAAGAACTCATCCTTATCGCGAATCGATGGAACTTCATGGTAGGCATTAAAAATTTCAGATTGATCTAGGCCCAAGGATTCAACGATATATTGGTATGCGTGCGTATGAATCGCCTCTTCAAAAGCCTGACGCAGCAAGTATTGCCGGCACTCTGGGGCAGTAATTTGGCGGTAGGTGCCAAGGACAATATTGTTCGCGGCTAAGGAATCAGCGGTTACAAAAAAGCCTAAATTTCGTTTAATAATGCGACGCTCGTCTTCAGTCAGGCCATTAGGATCCTTCCAAAGCGCAATATCGCGATTCATATTGATTTCTTGCGGCATCCAATGATTTGCACAACCTGCCAGATATTTTTCCCAAGCCCATTTATATTTAAATGGCACCAGCTGGTTAACATCGGTAGTGCCGTTAATTACCCGCTTATCGGCAACATTCACACGGCGCTGCTCAGCAAGCTCAGGAGAAGCTTGATTTAGCTTTGGGGTCTGAGGAGGGGCGATTGCATGCGCATCTGGCGCAGGAATCGACACTTGAGCGGGCATTGGCATTGCCGTTGGCGGCACTAGACCTGCCTTCGCTAATGCGGGTGCAACTTCTTCATCCCAGTTCAACATCATCTTCTCCTAATTATTGGCACGCTTCACACTCATCAAAACCAGGATCGCCTGGACGCATCGTACATGCTGCGCCCTCAACCAAGGCAGGAGCAGCATCCGATGAAACTGCTGCTGCCGTACTGGTATCTCTTGAGCCACCACTAGAAACTGAATTCAATTGGCCGCTAGCAACCGTTGATTTTTCAATATGGGTTGCTGCCATCGTACGCAGGTAATAGGTTGTTTTTAAACCACGTAACCAAGCTAATTTATAGGTATCGTCGAGCTTTTTGCCGGAGGCTCCTGCCATATAAATATTCAAAGATTGGGCTTGATCAATCCATTTTTGCCGACGGGAAGCCGCCTCGACCAACCAACTTGGCTCAACTTCAAAAGCGGTTGCATACAAATTGCGTAAATCGTGAGGAACCCGATCAATTTTTGATAAAGTGCCATCAAAATATTTCAAGTCAGCAATCATGACTTCATCCCAAAGACCTCGATCCTTCAGATCACGAACCAAATAGTCGTTTACAACGGTAAATTCTCCCGACAAATTCGATTTCACAAATAAATTCTGATAGGTTGGCTCAATACATGCCGATACACCAATAATGTTTGAAATTGTTGCCGTTGGGGCAATTGCAACGCAATTCGAATTGCGCATGCCATGTTGCTTAATCTTGGCACGCAAGGAAGCCCAATCCATTGTGCTAGATTGATCAACCTCAACATAACCGCCACGCTCCTCAGCAAGCAATTGAAGCGTGTCCTGAGGAAGAATGCCGCGATCCCATAAAGAACCTTGATAGGTGCTATAAACCCCGCGTTCCTGAGCTATATCGCTGGAGGCCTGATAAGCGTAATAACAAACTGCTTCCATTGACGTATCCGCAAATTGCACAGCTTCTTGACTGGCGTAGGGGATGCGTTGCATATGCAAGCAATCTTGAAAGCCCATAATGCCCAAACCGACTGGGCGATGCCTCATATTCGAATTACGCGCCTTAGCCACAGCGTAATAATTGATATCGATAACGTTATCTAACATCCGCATTGCCGTTTGAATAGTTTTTTGCAACTTAGCGTGGTCTAAAACCATCTTGCCGTTACCATCGGTAGTCATGTGTGCCGTTAAATTGACTGAACCCAAATTACAAACCGCAATTTCACTCTCATTGGTATTTAAAGTAATTTCGGTGCACAAATTAGATGAATGCACGACCCCAATATGCTGTTGTGGGCTGCGAATATTGCAGGGATCTTTATAGGTAATCCAAGGATGGCCTGTTTCAAACAACATCGCCAACATCTTGCGCCATAACTGAACTGCGGGGATCTTGCGGGAGGGCTTTAGCTTGCCATCCTCAGCCTGCTTTTCATAAGCCACATAAGCCTGCTCAAACGCTTTGCCATATTTATCATGTAAATCAGGCGTGTTAGAGGGAGAAAATAAAGTCCACTCACCGTTTTCCATCACCCGCTTCATAAACAGATCGGGGATCCAGTTCGAGGTATTCATGTCATGAGTACGGCGCCGATCATCGCCGGTATTTTTGCGTAACTCAAGGAATTCCTCGATATCCAAATGCCAAGTCTCAAGGTAAGCACATACAGCACCTTTTCGCTTGCCGCCCTGATTAACAGCTACCGCTGTATCGTTGACAACCTTCAAGAAAGGTACCACGCCCTGCGACTTCCCATTGGTGCCTTTAATATGACTTCCTAAAGCACGCACATTGGTCCAGTCATTACCCAAACCGCCTGCAAATTTCGATAGCAAGGCATTTTCTTTTAGTGCCTCGTAAATCCCATCCAGATCATCTTCAACGGTAGTGAGATAGCAGCTTGATAATTGCGGCCGCAAGGTTGCCGAATTAAATAAAGTGGGGGTACTCGACATAAAATCAAAAGTCGAAAGTACTTCATAAAACTCGATGGCGCGACGCTCACGCTCCGCTTCATTCATTGCCAAGCCCATGGCAACCCGCATAAAGAAAGCTTGGGGCATTTCAATACGATGCTCTTCTATATGTAAAAAATAACGATCGTATAGAGTTTGTAAACCAAGGTAATTAAACTGCAAATCGCGCTCTGCATTTAAAACTGCTGAGATTTTCTTCAAATCAAACTCGAGTAAACGGGGATCCAAGAGCTCTGCATCAACTCCTTGGCGCAGGTATTGCGGAAAGTAGTTTGGATACTCAGCTTGCATATCGCCTTGCAAGACTTCACGACCTAAGATTTCTTTGCGAATCACGTGCATCAAAATTCGAGCCGTTACCTGACTATAAGCAGGATCCTTTTCGATTAAAGTGCGTGACGCCAAAATAGCAGAGTCATAAACCTGAGCCATCGGAATACCATCATATAAATTCTTCACCGTTTCAGTGATGATGGAGTTTGAATCGATATGATTTCCTAGGCCTTCGCATGCTGCCTCAATAATGGTGCGCAAGGCAACCATATTGAGTGGTTTTGCAACGCCGTTATCATTTACCTGCAAACTGGGCTGCGGAGCGCTTTGTGCGGCTTCTTCAGTTTGTGTAGTTTGCAAAGCAGCGCGCTCTTGATTGCGCTTTTCACGATACAGCACATAAGCACGTGCCACATTATGCTCACCGCTTCGCATCAAAACTAACTCAACCTGATCCTGAATATCCTCAATATGAAAAGTTCCGCCATTAGGGCGACTACGCAATAAAGCACGGACCACATTTTGAGTTAATTGCTCAACCTGTTCGCGTACCCGAGCTGAAGCGGCGCCCTGTCCACCATTGACAGCTAAAAATGCCTTGGTAACCGCAATTGCAATCTTCGACGGCTCAAAAGAGACCACGGAACCATTGCGACGAATAATCTTGTAATCCGATAACTGAGTTATCTGCCCCGCCCCAACGCCACCGGAAACAAAATGAGCTGAGGGGGTCTGAGTCAAACTTGCGCTTGGATTGATTGCGCTGGTCTGGCCCGCAGCTGGTGGATTGGCATAGGTCATAAGGCTCCTGCTATATATATGTTCTAAAGAAATTGGGGTAATGGTGCAAAAACACTAGATGTAGTGCTTTTTTTTACCTCTAGACACTAAGTATAGGGAATTATTTACGCTTTGGTAAGTAATTTCTTACAAAATTTACTTAGTACTTTTACCTATTTCGGACATTTTTGACTCCCCAAAAAACTATGTAAGCAGATGCTCACCCTAGAAGCAAATGCCTATCTTGATCCCGAACCGAAAGGGAATTGATGATCTGATAATGCGCTGTTTTTTTGAAAACGCTGCCAATCAAAGAAAGTACCGGGGTCTGTCTTTCTTTCTGGGGCAATATCACTATGTCCTACAAATTTTAAATTTGGATTGTGTTTTAACAACACTTTTGTTAGATAGGCCAAAGTTTGATACTGAATTTCAGCAAACTCAGTATGGCCATCCCCTTCGATTTCAATTCCGATCGAGAAATCATTACATTGAGTGCGTCCAAAAAAATCAGACTTTCCAGCATGCCATGCGCGTTGCTCTATTGATACCAATTGAATTAAGCGCCCTGCTCGATCAATAAAAAAATGAGCGGATACTTTTTGTTCCGCTATCGCAGCAAAATAGGGATGTTTTGTCCGATCTAATTGATTTTGAAAAAAATCCATCACCCACCTTCCCCCAAATTCGCCTGGGGGCAAACTAATATGATGAATGACTACCAGATCAATTGCCGTGTTTGTAGGACGATCATCGAAATTAGGCGAGGTACGCCATAAAGCCTTGCCCAACCAACCCTTAGGGCTAATTTGTTGCTGATGTTCTTGGCAGCAGTAGTAGCGCCCATCAAAGGCAATGCTCTCTTTCTGTGGCAAATGCAAAGCGCAGTGGGCACAAGCTACCATCTTTTGAACCTCGGTCTGCTTGTCTTTGAAGCCTGAGTCGCTGGGTTTTTGGGCTACCTTCTTACCTTGGTTTTTTGAACGAATCCACCAATACACGGCAAGCGCAAAACCCAACAACAAAATCCACTTAAACAAAATTAAACTCGACCCAAAATAACTTCAATTACAAAACGACTGCCTACATAAGCTAATAACAGTGCAATAAAACCACCCAAGACCCAAGCGATCGCAGTTGGCCCCCGCAGACCAACCCGCCACCGTGCAATCAATAAGCCGGTAAATAAAGCCCACGACAAAAGCGCAAATACTGTTTTGTGATCAAAAATGAGGGGTTTACCAAATAAATCCTGTGAGAAAAATACGCCAGAAAACACCGTCAGCGTTAACAAGATATACCCTAGATACAAAAGACGAAATAGGAAACTCTCCATCGTTAACAGAGGTGGCAATGCTTCTAGCCAATCAATCTTACGCTCGCCATCGGTCGTAAAACGTAAGCCTTTTCTAAGGGCTCGATCTTGAATATTCATCAAAATAGCCAACATCGCAGACAGGCTTAAAAATCCCACCGCAAATGTGGCAATAATAAAATGAGCCTTAAACCATGGGTCTGAAACTGCCCTTTGAGAGACCACTGAGCCCGGGTATATTTCTGGCAAAAAAGCGCAAAACATCGCCATGGCTAATGCCATTAACCGCAAACTAGATATCGGCATAAAAAAGCTTTGAACCCAATAAAAACCTAGGCCAACCCAGGCCATTAGGGATAGATCTTGAGCAAAACCAAAAATAAAACCCTGTTCCGTAAAGATGGAGTCATGTAGCAAACTGCCATGGATAATTAATGCGAAGAAAATCAGCGCTTGAACCAAGCCTATGAATAAGGGCGTTTCAGGTCGATTTTGGTTCCGAAAGGCCAAAAGAATAAAAAGCGATAAATACAAAATCGAGGGCAACCAGCCTAATCCCGAGTAACCTAAAATAGTCATACCGAAAGTCTAATCTATAAATGCTAAACAACCTTACCGATCGCTTAAGTCGCGTTATTAAAACCATGCGCGGTCAAGCGCGCCTGACCGAAGAAAATACCGCAGAAATGCTGCGTGAAATCCGTCTGGCACTACTTGAGGCCGACGTTGCCCTACCGGTTGTTAAGGGCTTGATGGAACAAATTAAATTTAAGGCGCTCGGCGAGGAGGTGCTGGGTAGCCTAAGTCCTGGACAAGCTTTAGTTGGCGTGGTGCAACGTGAACTCAGCAAGATGATGGGCTCAGACTCTTCTGAATCTGGCAAGCTCAACTTGGCAACCCAAGCCCCTGCCATTATTTTGATGGCGGGCTTACAAGGAGCGGGTAAAACAAGCTCGGTTGCAAAATTATCGAAATGGTTAAAAGAAAAGCAAAAGAAAAAAGTGTTGACGGTTTCTTGCGATATTTACAGGCCCGCAGCTATTGAACAACTCAGAATGGTGAGCGAACAAGTTGGGGTTGATTTTTTTCCAAGCAATGTGAATCAATCCCCTCAGGAAATTGCATCTGCCGCATTAGACTGGGCAAAACGGCATTATCACGACGTGTTAATGGTTGACACTGCAGGTCGCCTTGGAATTGATGCTGAAATGATGCAAGAAATTAAAGGCTTGCATGCCCAACTAAAACCGATTGAAACTTTATTTGTAGTCGATGCGATGCTGGGTCAAGATGCGGTTAATACCGCGAAAGCGTTTAATCAGGCATTGCCTCTCAGCGGGGTAATTCTCACCAAGCTAGATGGGGATTCACGCGGTGGTGCGGCGCTATCGGTTCAACAAGTGACCGGCGTACCGCTCAAGTTCATTGGCGTTTCAGAAAAAATGGATGGCTTAGAAGCGTTTGATGCTGAACGCATGACAAGCCGCATCTTAGGCATGGGCGATATTCTGGCGCTGGTTGAACAAGCACAAGAAACCGTTGATGTTGAAAAAGCTCAAAAGTTAGCTAAAAAAATACAAAAGGGTGGATTTGATTTAAGTGATTTTCGCGATCAAATTTCTCAAATGCAAAAAATGGGCGGGATGGCCAATTTAATGGATAAACTTCCCGGTCATTTAACTCAAGCTGCTAATAAAACGAATTTGGGCATGGCGGACAAGCAAATCAAGCGAATGCAGGGAATGATTGATAGCATGACGCCCCTCGAAAGAGCAAAACCGGATTTATTAAAAGCAAGTCGTAAACGACGCATTGCTTCTGGAGCTGGCGTTGAAGTTCAAGAGGTAAATCGAATGCTGGCTCAGTTCGAACAAATGCAAAACATGATGAAAATGATGAAGGGCGGAAAAATGGCGCGGATGATGGGTGCCATGGCGGCGCGGGGTGCCGCCAAAGGTTTAGGCGGAATGTTTAAAAAGTAATCTTGCTAGTTGCAATTGCGTTTACCAGTTTCTCTTGGATCGCATTTAGCGCAATCATTTGTGCTTGTTTATCGGTGCGACTTTGAAACTCAACCATACCTTCTTTTAAGCTTCGATCCCCAATCACAACCCGATATGGCACGCCAATTAACTCCCAATCTGCAAACATCGCTCCAGGGCGCTCTCCACGATCATCAAGTACAACATCCATACCAGCGAGCTCCAAGGCGTCGTGCAACTGATGAGCGGCGAGACGAACCTCTTCGGAGCGATCGTAATTTACGGGACAAATAACCACCTCAAATGGAGCGATCGATAGCGGCCAAATAATGCCTCGCTCATCGTTGCCCTGCTCAATTGCCGCACCGAGTAAACGCGTTACACCAATTCCATAACAACCCATGACCATGGGCTTGGCTTTACCTTGTTCATCTAAATAAGTGCACTTCATTGCCTCTGAATAACTTGTCCCCAATTGAAATACATGCCCAACTTCAATGCCACGACAAATTTCAACTCTACCTTTGCCGTCTGGTGAGGGATCACCAGCGACAGCATTGCGAATATCAGCTACCTGTGAGTCAGGAAGATCGCGTACCCAATTCACGCCAGTCAAGTGATAGCCCGTTTCATTGGCGCCACAAACAAAATCACTCATATTGGCAACGGTTCGGTCCGCAATAATAGTAACGCCATCGATTACCCCAACCGGTCCAATAAAACCGGCGCTGGCTTTACAGGCAGATTGAATTTCAGCCTCCGATGCAAAGCGAGCAGCAACTAAACCAGCAATCTTATTCGCCTTCACTTCATTTAACTCGTGATCACCGCGCAGCAGCAGCATAAACAATTTTGCCGGACCTTTTTCTTGATCAACCGCAAACAATAAGGACTTAACCGTTTTTTCAAGCGGTATTTTTAAAAACTCAGCCACTTCTAAACAGGTTTTTTGGGTGGGCGTAGCCACTTTTTTTAAGGTTTCGCTTGGGCTGTCTCTTTTTGGTAACAAAGCTAAAGACTCAGCCGCTTCTAAGTTAGCCGCATAGTCTGAATTAGGGCAATACACCAAAGCATCCTCTCCGGTATCGGCAATCACATGAAATTCTTGACTTCCAGATCCGCCAATCGCGCCATTATCTGCAGCAACTGCACGATAGCGCAGTCCCATGCGTTCAAAAATTCGAATGTACGCATCAAACATTTTTTGATAAGACGCCTTCATTCCTTCGCTATCGCGATCAAAAGAATAGGCATCCTTCATACTAAACTCACGTCCACGCATTACACCAAAACGGGGTCGGCGCTCATCACGAAACTTGGTTTGAATTTGATAAAAATTAATCGGTAATTGTTTGTAACTTTTAATCTCATTACGTGCAATATCCGTAACCACTTCCTCTGATGTGGGTTGAATTAAAAAATCGCGCTCATGACGATCTTGAATCCGTAATAATTCGGGGCCCATTTTTTCCCAGCGGCCAGTCTCTTGCCACAACTCAGCGGGCTGAACTACCGGCATTAGTAATTCGATTGCCCCCGCGCGATTCATCTCCTCACGAATAATCGCTTCAACTTTTCGAATCACCTTTAAGCCAAGGGGTAAATAGTTATAAATTCCCGCGCTCAGCTTGCGTATTAGGCCTGCACGCACCATTAATTGATGTGAGATAACTTCTGCGTCAGCAGGAGCCTCCTTAAGGGTGGCGAGAAAGGTTTGTGAGGCTTTCATGAGTGGCTATAATCAAATCATTGATTTTAAAGGATTAAAGAATAAAGGAATAGAAGGTGCAATTATGCTTGACCGAGAAGGCTATAGACCCAATGTCGGCATAGTTCTCCTCAATGATCAAAATCAAGTTTTCTGGGGAAAACGGATTGGTCAACAATCGTGGCAATTCCCGCAAGGTGGGATACAACATGGCGAAAGTCCCGAACAAGCTATGTATCGCGAATTGCACGAAGAGGTGGGCTTGCAGGCACAACACGTTCAAATTATTGGGCGAACTCGCGACTGGTTACGCTACGACGTACCCGATGAATTTTTGCGTCGTCAAGTGAATCGCAACCATCGGGTTAGCTATAAGGGGCAAAAACAAATTTGGTTTTTGCTGCGGATGCTAAGTGACGATCAGCAAGTCAAACTCGATGTCAGCGATCAGCCCGAATTTGATGCTTGGCGTTGGGATCCTTATTGGATCGAACTAGAAACGGTGGTTGGTTTTAAAAGACAGGTCTATCAACTGGCCCTGTCTGAATTAGCCCGCTTCATACCAAATACTAATTTTCCTAAGCCATTGACTTGGGGCGCCCTCATCGGGAGCCCTTCCCCATGATGAGGCGTCTTAGTATTATCTTGAGTTGTGGATTTTTATTTGCTTGTGCAGACGCCCCAATCAATGATGGTCTTGACCCGTTTGCTCCAAAAATATTTAAGGAGGGTAGTACCCCTCTTCCAAAAGAAGTGCCTGATGGAAAAAATTTAGTGGTATTCAGGGTATCTAATAACACCCCCTTTCAATTTGGTATCGATGCAAAATCAATTGAAATTGGTAAAGATGGGGTTACTCGATATGTAATTTCAATTCTCGGTCCGAATGGAACGGTGAACTCTTTCTATGAAGGGATTCGTTGCGAGAGTTTTGAATGGAAACTTTATGGTACCTTAGATGCAAACCAAGTTTGGCAACCAAATCCGCTTTCGACATGGCAACCAATTCGAGATCGGATTGTTAACCGCTATCAAGCGGCCCTGGCTCTAGGACCCTTTACCGGAGTCGGCGGAATGTGTGATTTTAAAATTCAAGAAAACAATATTGCTACTATTCTGAAAAAACTGAACCCTGGATTTGACCAAGGGGCTAATTACAAATAATTTAAAAAGATTATTTGAATTTTAAATTACTCCGGTATTAGTCGCGAACCAATCGACTCGCCTGCAAAAAGGCGATTTAAGATATTTTCTTCCCTGCCAGAGGTAATAATGGTCGTGGTACGACTCTGTGCCGCAGTCTTCGCCGCTAAAACTTTAGTTAACATCCCGCCTTTTCCGATTGAACTTCCTGCGCCACCAGCCATCAACTCTAAAGAAGGATCGCCTGCCTTGGCGTGGGTAATCAATTGAGCATTTGGATCCTGACGCGGATCAGTTGAATACAGACCGCCTTGATCCGTCAAAATCACCAAGGTATCAGCTTCAACTAAATTAGCGACTAAAGCGGCGAGGTTATCGTTATCGCCAAATTTAATTTCATCGGTCACCACAGTGTCGTTTTCATTAATAATTGGCACTACCTTTAACTTCAATAAGGTCTGCAAAGTCGCTTTGGCATTCCAATTTCTTTCTTGATTGGCCAAGTCAGCATTGGTTAGCAAAACTTGTGCTGTATGAATTCCAAAACGAGCAAAACTCGTTTCATACACTTGAACCAAACCCATTTGCCCAACCGCAGCTGCGGCTTGCAATTGATGAATATCGCTTGGGCGCTGATGCCAAGATAAACGTTGCATACCCTCGGCAATCGCGCCTGAACTAACCATTAACACTTCAAATCCTTGTGCCAATAATTGTGAGACTTGTTCGGCCCAACGACCAATTGCTACATGGTCTAATCCCTCGCCATTATTCGTTACTAGACTTGAGCCTACCTTAACGACAATTCGTTGAGCGCCTTCTGAGATTTGTTTTTGCTTAGTTTGCATTTTGCTCACTCTAAACCATCATTAAATCGGGGGTCTGCAGCCCGCTCCTCAAGCTCATCACGCTGATGCCTTAAAGAATCTAAATAATCTTGAATGGCATAACATAGCTTATCGCAGCCTTCACCATTCAAAGCAGAAACCTCAAATACAGGCCCAGTCCAGGCTAAGCCTTTTAAAAAATGGGTGATTTTTTGTTTACGCTCTTCGGGAACTAACATATCGACTTTATTTAATACTAACCAGCGGGGCTTTAAATACAATGCCTCATCGTACTTTCGCAATTCATGAATAATTGCCTTAGCTTCAACTACAGGGTCAACCCCTTCATCAAACGGAGCGATATCAACCAAATGCAATAGGATTCCTGTGCGTTGTAAGTGCTTTAAAAACCGATGCCCCAAACCCGCACCTTCGGCAGCCCCCTCTATCAAACCAGGAACATCTGCGATGACAAAGCTACGCTCATTTCCAACGCGCACCACCCCCAAGTTTGGATGCAGAGTCGTAAATGGATAGTCTGCAATCTTAGGCCTTGCATTCGAAACAGCCGTAATTAAAGTGGACTTTCCTGCATTAGGCATACCTAACAAACCCACATCGGCTAATACTTTTAACTCTAATTTCAGTTTTCTTCTTACCCCGGGCTTACCACTTGTTTTTTGTCGTGGCGCCCGATTGGTACTGCTTTTAAAGTGAATATTGCCCCATCCGCCAATGCCACCTTCAGCCAAACAGAGTCGTTGTCCGTGCTCCGTTAAATCGGCAACTAATTCGCCAGTATCAAAATCACTAATGAGGGTTCCTACTGGCATTCGCAATTCAATATCCTCTCCGGCGCGCCCATAACAATCAGCGCCGCGGCCAGGATCGCCATTTTTGGCCAAGTGGGTTTTGGAATACCGATAATCAATCAAGGTGTTGATATTGCGGTCGGCTATGGCATAAACGCTTCCGCCCCGTCCGCCGTCTCCACCATCGGGTCCACCAAATTCAATAAATTTTTCGCGGCGCATCGACGCACTCCCGGAACCCCCGTCCCCGGCAATCACCTCTATTTTTGCTTCGTCAATAAATTTCATAAATAAAAAAGGCCTCGCAATTTGCGAGGCCTGTTTCTGAGTTAACTTTTATAGGGTTAGAAATTAAATTCAAGCATCTCAGTCAGGCCGCGTTATGAACGAGGCAATACTGAAACCTGAGCTTTTTTCATAGCCCCTTTAACCGCAAATTCGACTTGACCATCCACCAATGCAAATAAAGTATGGTCTTTACCAATACCAACATTTGCGCCCGGATGAACCTTAGTTCCCCGTTGGCGAATAATAATGCCACCTGCCGAAATCGACTCGCCACCAAAAACCTTAACGCCTAAACGTTTTGATTCTGAGTCACGACCATTGCGTGTTGAGCCGCCGCCTTTTTTCTGTGCCATTTGCTTCTCCTAGCGCTTTCTCTTAGACCTTAGGCTTTAATCGATTTAATCAAAATTTCAGTGAAATTTTGGCGATGGCCTTGGTGTTTTTGGTAATGCTTACGACGACGCATCTTAAAGATTTTCACTTTATCGTGACGTCCTTGGGAGACAACAGTAGCCATCACAGCTGCACCATTAACCAATGGATCACCTAACTTAAGTGATGCGCCCTCGCCTACGGCAAGAACTTGGTCTAGAGTGATGTCGCTGCCGATGTCCGCTGGTATCTGTTCTATTTTCAATTTTTCGCCAGCAGCAACTTTATACTGTTTGCCAC
>JAEMSI010000065.1 GCA_016462905.1 Polynucleobacter sp.
AGAGCAGCATTTTGCCGAATCACAGACATATTGAAGCCACCAGAGACAATTGGTAAGGTCATTTGTAGGGCAATCGTATTGTTATAGATATTTTGAGTAGTCGATGGGTTAAAGTTTAATGCGGATCCATTGGATTGATTGAAACCGGCAGTGCCAACAAAATTAACGCTGGGGTAGTTTGCTGCTAATGAGGATTTATAGGCGCTCTCTGCCAATTGAACTCCAAGTTGACCGACGAGAACGTTATAGCTGGCATTTTCAGATTGCGTAATCCAATCCTCTAGGGCTTGGCCTGGCGGAAGTTTAGGATTAACGCTGTCGGCAATAGTCACACCTTTTTCATCCCGATTCTTGGATCTGGGATCTGCAACCACCCCAGCAATCGATATATCTTTTGCCATTGGTTTAATTTGTTTTACTGGATGACCAATCAGCTGTTCAAGAACACCGCGTTTCACAACAAGTTCCGCATGCGCAGCAATCTCTTGAGCGTTGGCAACATCAAAGCGCGCTTGCGCATCATTAGCATCCACAATAGTCGCTGAACCAATCTCAAACTTAGCTTTTGCAGCATCTAATTGCTCTTTGATGAGTCCTTTCTTGTTTCTAAATAGTTCAACATTATCCTGGGCTGTTAGAACATCAAAGTAAGCTTGAGATACCCGAATGACTAAATCTTGTTGGGCCTGTAAAAACTGTAGATCGGATATTTTGGTATTCAGGTCACCTTGTTTAAATATTTGTATTCCTGCTAAATTAAATACAGGCTGAGTTAGAGTCACCGTGTAGCTCTTTTGATCAAATGCTCGATTATTCCCCTCACCATGTTGAAAAAAACGGGTTCCAGTTGGATTGGCAGATACTTGCGGTAAGAGTACCGATAAGCCTTGCCAAAATAGTTCTTTGCGAGCAGTAAGATTAAAGCGAGCACTATTAATCACTGGGTCATTAAAAGCAGCTTCTTGGTATAGACCAATCAAATCCATAACACGACCATCTTTGAGTCGATCGCTCTTTCCATCTACCAAATTTGAGTTCACCGGTAATGCCGGAATTGCAACTTGTGGGGGAATCTCTAGTTTGATCAAGTCTTGGGGGCTAAGTGTTTTTGGGAGAATAGAGTTATTCGCTGGCGTCACGGTTACGGAGCCCTGCGAGCCCATTATGTTGGGTGACCCCTGACTTTGGCCATAGCTAATGGAACAGGGGAGCAAGCCCATTACAAGAAGCAAAAAAGCAGTTGAAATAAAAGGCTTATTCATGAACATGATTTGAAGTTTAAGCCCAAAATGGTTTATTAATAGGTTTGGCTAACGAAGGCTTTAGTATTGATACCCATGGACCCATTACTATTATTTAAAGCCCTCATTTTAGGAGTGGTTGAAGGCCTCACTGAATTTTTGCCCATTTCTAGCACTGGGCATTTAATCTTGGTGGGCGACCTACTAAACTTTAATGACGAACGTGGTAAAGCCTTTGAAATCATTATTCAGTTCGGAGCAATTTTGGCAGTGTGTTGGGAGTATCGTCAGCGCCTTCTGAAAGTGACTAGTACCTTATGGACTAGTAAACAATCTCAAAAATTTGTATTGCATGTCGTCATCGCCTGTGTTCCGGCGATGGGTTTGGGGCTTCTATTTGGCAAATACATTAAGGCATACTTATTTTCACCGGTGCCAGTAGCCAGCGCTTTTATCGTAGGGGCATTCATTATTTTTTGGGCTGAGTATCGGCAAACCCGATCTAGTAATATGAAGAAGATCAATAGCGTTGATGAGCTTACTCCCATAGATGCTCTAAAAATTGGCCTGGCTCAGTGTGCTGCATTGATACCTGGAACTTCTCGTTCGGGGGCAACGATTATTGGCGGGATGCTGTTTGGCCTCCCCCGAGCTGTAGCAACCGAGTTCTCATTCTTCTTGGCGATCCCAGTCATTGGCGGAGCAACCGCTTATGAGTTATTGAAAATCGCTAATTCAAGTCATTCGATTGGATTTGGAGACTTTGCGCCAGCATTGCTAGTGGGCTTTGTGGCTGCTTTTATTTCGGCCTTTATATGCGTACGCTGGCTGATCCATTATGTTGCACATCACAACTTTATTCCATTTGCTTGGTATCGCATTATCTTTGGTGCAATTGTCCTATTCACTTCCTATACTGGCCTAGTCGCCTGGTCTAATTAGCTTCAGAATTTAGAATAATCACTATGAACTTAACGATTGATACTATTCAGGCTAATATTCAGTTAGCTTTAGCCCCAGTATTTCTATTAACAGCGGTGGCTACTCTGGTCACGGCTATCACGGCACGCTTAGCCCGTAATGTGGATCGGATGCGTTTTATTCAGAATGAGTTATATAGTAATCATGAGTTAAACGACAAATTACGACTGCATTATGAAAAAGAAATCATAGAGTTCAAAACACGCGGACGCTTATGTACCTTAGCAATCTTTTTTGATGTGCTCGCTGGAGTCCTGATCTCGTTAACCGTACTGGAGCTATTTTTCTTGCAAACAGGCGCCGCACGTATAGTAGAGGTGGGCTATGTCGTCATAACCTTTGTAGCTGGTTTGGTATCGTTTGTTATAGCTCTCGCGCTGATATTGGTGGAGGTTGTATTTGCGTATCGCTCGACAAGCTGGGATTTGCCTACGATTGATAAATCTAATAAAACCCGTATGCACTAAAAATACAAAAAAATTTATTAATCATTAAAAC
>JAEMSI010000066.1 GCA_016462905.1 Polynucleobacter sp.
CCATAGTTATCGACGATTTGACAGAAAATATCCCAACGCATGAAGAATTCGCCTAAGGAAGCCCTTGTTAAAGAATTAAAACGCCTACCAGGCTTGCCTGGGGTTTATCGCTTTTTTGATCATGCGGGTCATGTCCTTTATGTTGGGAAAGCCCGAGACCTTAAAAAGCGAGTATCCAGCTATTTTCAACGAACGCAACTTTCGCCTCGAATTGAGCGAATGGTGGAGAAAATTGAGCAATTTGAGATTACGGTAACGCGGAGTGAAACAGAGGCCCTAATTTTAGAAAATAATTTAATTAAGGAACTAAATCCCCCTTTTAATATTTTATTCCGAGACGATAAATCCTATCCCTATTTACTATTGACCGGCCATCGGTTTCCCCGTTTAGCTTCATACCGAGGTAAAACAGACAAGCGCAATCGTTATTTTGGACCTTTCCCAAATTCCTGGGCAGTGCGCAATAGTGTACAAATATTACAAAAGGTATTTCGTTTGCGGACCTGCGAAGACACTGTCTTTAAAAACCGCAGTCGACCTTGTTTATTACACCAAATTCATCGCTGCAGTGCTCCCTGCGTGGGTATGTTGACCGAACAGCAGTATGCACAAGACGTGACACAAGCACTGCGATTTTTAGAGGGCGAACATCGGACCGTGTTAGCTGAGTTGGAGCGCGAAATGCAGCAGCACAGTGATGCGATGGAATTTGAAATGGCGGCCACGATTCGGGATCGGATTGCCGATTTATCGAGTGTTTTACAGCAACAATCCATGGATACGGTTGCAGAGGGCGAGGGTGATGTCGATATTCTTGCCGCTGCTGAATTAGACGGTATGGTGTGCGTTAATTTAGCAATGGTTCGAGGTGGAAGGCATTTGGGCGATCGTGCCCATTTTCCAAAAATGCTTCGCCCATCAGATCATTTACAAGTCGATTTAAATGAAGTGCTCGAGACTTTTATTCAACAGCATTATTTGGGATCCGATATAAGTTCTCAAGAGGGTTCAATCATTCCACCCGTTTTAGTCGTCAACCAAGCTTTTAATAGCGAAGCGGCTAGTGCAATCTTAAATGGCATGACAGAGCGCTTGCACCGCAAAATTAATTTATTACATCAGCCCCAAGGTCAGCGGAGACATTGGTTGGCGATGGCAGAAGGGAATGCCAAGATTGCCTTATTAAGACGGGTTGCAGAAACCGGCGGTCAAATGGCAAAAGCGCGAGCAGTGGCTGACACGTTCAATTTGGATCTGGAAAATATAGAGCAACTTCGGATCGAATGTTTTGATATTAGCCATACCTCTGGTGAAGCTACACAAGCCTCTTGTGTGGTGTTTGCAAAAAATGAAATGCAAGCAAGTGAGTATCGGCGCTTTAATATTCAAGGCATTACCCCAGGCGATGACTATGCGGCGATGAAACAAGTACTACAGCGTCGTTATGGTAACTATCAAGAAATTCCTAGTGAACGAATACCGCAAATTGTTTTAATTGATGGCGGCAAAGGGCAGGTTGAGATGGCGCGTCAGGTTTTTAATGAATTCGGAATGGATCTGGGTTTGATTGTTGGGGTTGCTAAAGGCGAGGGTCGAAAAGTTGGTTTAGAAACACTTATTTTTGCAGATGGTAGAGCTCCATTGGAGCTGGGGCGAGATAGTAGTGCTTTGATGTTAATTGCGCAAATTCGTGATGAGGCTCACCGTTTTGCAATTACGGGGATGCGCGCTAAACGAGCAAAATCCCGGATCGTTTCCAGATTAGAAGAAATTGAAGGAATTGGCGCCAAACGTCGACAAAAATTATTGGCACGCTTTGGAGGTTTAAAAGGCGTTTCAAATGCGAGTATTGAAGAGCTTTCTAGTGTTGAGGGTATTTCGCTTACCTTGGCTGAGCAAATTTATCGCCAACTTCATTAAATAGCATCCTTGAAAAACGGATGGTTTATTCTTAACACATGACCTTTAATTTGCCCATTGCCCTAACTTGGACCCGTGTGGCAGCAATTCCCTTGTTAGTTGCTGTTTTCTACTTACCTGGATCTTGGTTAAATCAGTTTGATAAAAATTTAATTGGGACGATTTTATTTGTTGCTGCTGCTATTACGGATTGGTTAGATGGTTTTTTGGCGCGTCGTCTCGGTCAAGAATCTGCTTTTGGGGAATTTTTGGATCCCGTTGCCGATAAATTAATTGTTGCTGCCGCCTTATTAGTTTTGTTAAATATGGATCGAGTTCAGGTTTGGGTTGCTCTAGTGATTATTGGTAGGGAAATTACGATTTCTGCTTTACGCGAGTGGATGGCGCAAATCGGAGCCTCTAAAAATGTCGCAGTTAATTTGATTGGCAAGCTCAAAACCACTGCGCAATTAATTGCAATCCCCTTCTTGCTTTTAAACGATACCCTGTTCACTTGGCTTAATTGCGCTCAGGTGGGAACGTGGTTGATCTGGGTAGCGGCTTTTTTAACCCTTTGGTCGATGTTTTACTATTTGAAAAAAGCCTTACCCCAGTTGATGAAAGAGCCTTAAATCGAGATTTACAAACGCATGGTCGATTCTTTGCTAAACTGTCGTTCCTGATTTGCGGGAATAGCTCAGTTGGTAGAGCGCAACCTTGCCAAGGTTGAGGTCGCGAGT
>JAEMSI010000067.1 GCA_016462905.1 Polynucleobacter sp.
TTGAGTTCATCCCACCCAACTGCATATGCTTGGCCCATGCACACCGTTGCGACAATCATTAAAAAAAACTTAGCTATTTTCATGATCAGTATCCATGGAAGAAATTTGCAAAATTACAAATTAAATAATTTATGTCGATATTATGGATTAATCACTACAGATTGATGATTCGGGATTAACCTGCCCATGGGTTGATCAAAATTATATTTTTATATTAAGTTATCAACATGGGAAGACATCTTGAATTCGATATCAGCAAGGCTTGGCATTCATACAAATACCATCCGCACCACAGCCAAGAGACAATCGTCTCAACTTAGACCAACTGGCCTCCACGAGAGTCTGGGCGATTCACACCGCAAGTTTTTATCTTTCAAGTTATCGTTTTAAAAAATAAGCATCACAATTGCTTTTTTGATGAGAAATATAATGACTGTGTCCGTGACAAAATAGTTCGGACAAATGTTTATTTAACTGTTACTGTGAATAATCATGGTTAACAATTCCTTTTTTTCTCCTTCGGAAATCGAACGTGAAACAGGATTTGGGAAAGAACAATTACGAAAGTGGCGACAGCGATTTGGTTTTCCTCCACGGGAGTTAACCCTTGACGGCCAGTCGACTTACTCTCTCAAAACTGTCGATCAGCTTCACCTCATAAGACGCCTACTCGAAGCTGGCTTTCGACCCGCACAAGTTGTTGGCAAGACAATATTGGAACTTGAAAAGCTGAAATCAGAACTGGGATTGAATATTCAAATTGCATTACCCGATGAATCAACCCATCAATTTATTGAGTACATCAAGCTTAGCAAATTGAAAGAATTTGTAGCTCTTTTAACCGAGAAGCGAAGAGCGCAAACAATTCTTGAATTTGTTCAAAGTACGCTTACGCCATTGATGATCAGTATGGGTGACGCTTGGACTCGCGACGAAATCGACATTCACCATGAACACCTTTGCACGGCTTACATCGAACGCTATTTGCAAGCAGAGATTCTCAATTTGCTGCCAAAGAAAGGGTTTCCAATTATTTTGTTTTCTCTTCCACCAGGAGAGCATCATTTGCTTGGCTTGTTGATGGCTGAAGCTGTGCTGGCAGCGCAGGGTGCAGACACTATCAACATTGGATCTTTTATACCGTTGAATAATCTAAAGTTGGCAGCCATTTCATGCAAGGCCGATGTAGTCGCACTTTCATTTAGTTTTGCACACCCTGCTCGTGATGTCTTTCCAACTCTATTGCATTTTCGGCGTTTGCTTCCGCTAAATATTCAGATATGGGCAGGAGGTGCAGGCATCTCTGCCATTAGAAAAGTACCAAAGGGCGTGAGAGTCATTAATGATTTCAATGAAGCAGTTATTGCTCTCAATGACCTTCATCTTTCAGACATTCGCTGAATCAGTCAGGGCAGCTTCATCTCATGATCGAAAGCAAATTTCTTTAAATTTTTCGCAATATCTGCTACCGCATCTTTGCCTAAGGCCACCAATGGTGGACGAATAAGCAACCACTGAGGGTTATGGTGGAGCATGCTTAAAACAGTTTTACATGCGGGGATTTTGGGATGATGCCCAATCACCAATTCTAAAATATCATTTGCCAACATTGCATGTGCACTTGACTTGTGTGTGATGGCCTTACTCACCTGCTTAGGCAGTAAATTGGCAATCATGCTGAGGGCGCCCGAGCTTTTGAGTTCCATCACTTTCAATATGTCTTTTTCATTCTGGGTATACACCATGCAATTAGGAAGAAATGATCTGACCAATTCTGTGGTGACAGATAAATTTTCACTTGCGTCCACTATGCCGGAAATGTGATTGGGGTACAGCCTTAAAAGCTCAGAAACCACAGCATGAGGTAAAGCTCCACAAGTTACCGCTGGATTATTGTGAAGATAAATAAACCAATTTTTATCAGAAATTGAATTGATGATGTGCCCATAAAAATTAAGTATTCCTTGGTTACTGGTTTTGTCGTAGAAAAAAGGAGGCGCAATGAGGCATGCGTGCACTTGATGTTTGACGGCATGCTGAGTTAACTCACGAACATCTTCTACGGAGGCCGCTGTGGTGCACACCAAAATGGACGATGGCGGAATTTGCTCGCTGATTAATTCATCCAATACCGAGCGACGTTCTTGGCAAGAAAATGAAGGCCCCTCGCCTATGGGATCAAAAATTGAAACCCCTTTACTGCCATTAGCCAAAAGATTCTTGACATGCGATGTATATTTTTTTAAATCAATCGACAAGTCGGGATTCAATGGCGTCAAGACAGATGTCCATAAATCGGTAAAGCCATTATTCAGATTAAATACATTCTTTTCGGTAGCCATTTTTAATGCCCCATTTCTAATGTGGAATGTTGTCGCGTTTATTTCGTTAGGGCAGCGGATTCTTCTGAGGTCAACAACGGGCCGTCAAGCGTGACTTGTTCATCCTGCGTTTTGGCACTCTTGAATTTTTCAATGATTGGCTTTAGTTTGTTGTCAATATGCGTCTCGTCATAACCATTAAATAATGTACCCAGCAGACTGCGCTTGACATCACTTGTGCCCATGGCCCAATCAAACAATGGGAATGACAGATTCATATTTTTGTGCATCATGATCCCCAAATTGTGATGAGCCG
>JAEMSI010000004.1:0-46090 GCA_016462905.1 Polynucleobacter sp.
TAAATTTATATAAGGTTCAAGTTTGGCCCTATCAAGGTCCCATTGCCATTCATGACGGTGGCGAAATGATCGTTCTTGATAAGTGGTGTTATTTAGGAACGGCGATTAATGAAGATGAGTTGGTTGAGCTCAAAAGCACTGGCGATGCTGAATTTGATCTAGATATCTATAAAATCGTAAAAAAGGCTTTAGCTGGGCACTATAAAAATCAAGTAATTCCGCTGTAATGCTTTCCACTTGAGGGTTACATTAAGCAACACGCCCCAATATCAAATGGGTCTCATTTAGCTTGAAATATTCTCGTATAAGCATAAAATCAAACAATCAATTAAAGTAATCAGTATGGAAAAATCTATTCACTACACCCCCATTCAGTTTTCTGATCGAGTTGCTCTAGCTTTTACCAAAGGCATGCGCTTTTTTGCCGATACCTTTTTTAAGAAACGCTATGGGCATAGAGCGGTTGTTTTGGAAACCGTTGCAGGAGTTCCGGGAATGGTTGCTGGGATGTGGACTCATTTAACCAGCTTACGTAGCATGAGAGGTGGCTATGGACCAAAGATTCGTACGCTTTTAGCGGAGGCGGAGAATGAAAGAATGCATCTCATGACTTTTGTCGAGATTGCGAAACCCAATCTGTTTGAGCGCTACCTGGTTTTAATTACACAAGCTATTTTCTGGAATTTCTTTTTTATTATCTATGTATTCTTTCCAAGAACAGCCCATCGCATCGTAGGCTATTTTGAGGAAGAGGCAGTCTATTCTTATACCGAATATCTGAAAGAAATTGATGAGGGACGCATCCCTAATGTGCCTGCTCCAAAAATAGCGATTGATTACTGGAAACTTGCACCCGATGCAAGCCTACGCGATGTTGTGATTGCGGTTCGCAATGATGAAGCTCATCATCGGGATACAAACCACCAATTTGCCAGCGACTATGACAAATAGTCTAGTTAAACGCTGCTGTGGTTCTGGTGTTTGCATCATTAATGATTTAGGTGAGTGCTGGTGCGGGCAAGTTTGGGATGGTGAAAAAATGGCAGCACCCAGCTTAAACTTACAGCCAGTCGAAAACAAGAACCAAGAAAACGATCCTAATACGCTTAAGCCGGATTCTTAGTTTCAGTCTAGAAATCAAAATACCAACCTTTGGATTAGTTTTTTTGTGATTTCAAGGTTTTTTAAGCGACGCTAGTGAGGATATCGAGAGCTTGATTTAATCGACTCCTTTGTGTTCCAAAATTGAGTCTTACAAAGTTTGAGTTGCCAAATTGACTGCCAGGGGAGGTGGCTAAACCTGCGTCGAGCAAGAGTTGATGCGGATTAATGTGATTCAATTTGCTGCAATCAATCCAAGCCAGATAACTTCCCTCCATCTTTCCAATGCTTAGTGAATCTAAACCATTAATTTTGGCTTGAATTAAATCGCGATTGAGTCTGAGGTATTGAATCAGTTCTTGTCGCCAAGGCTCCCCTTCTTTGAGAGCAGCTGAGGCTGCTGTGTAAGCGAAAAGATTCGGTAGGGCGATAGTTTGATGAAGTCCCACTTGGATAGCTTTGCGCAACAATGGATTTTCTGCAATTGCCCAAGCCAAACCACTTCCAGGAAAGTTAAATGTCTTATTCGGGGACATGAGAGTGATGGTTCTTTGGGCAATTTCTGTACTGATACTTGCCAATGGAATATGTTTTTTAGCTTCATCTAAAACCAACCCAGCGTGGATTTCATCCGAACAAATCCATAAATTATTTTGGACACAAAAATTCCCAAAGGTTTTTAATTCTTCATGGGTATAGACTGTGGAGCCCGGATTCTGGGGATTGCAGAACAAAGCAAGCCTAGTTTTGTTGGTAAGAAGGCTGGGCAATGCTTCAAAAGGGATAAGCCAGCGTTGCTTATTTAAATGCAAAGGCATTTCTATGAATAACCTATTTGAACTACTGCAGGCAAGCCTCAGATGGTGGTAAACAGGGTTTGGGATTAGTACGTTTTCATCGCTATTCGTGAGTTGTTGTACAGAAGTGTAAAGACCTGAAACTACACTCGGAAGAATAACGACCCAGTCTGGATCAATTTTCCATTGGTATTGTTCAAATACGTATTGAGCGATTAGGCGATTAAAACCATCAGGACTATGAGTGTAGCCATAAACCCCATTTTCCACTCGTTTGCTTAATGCCTCGATGATGCAGGGCGGAGATTCGAAGTCCATATCCGCCACCCATAAAGGCAATACATTTTTGCTATCAAATGTGTCCCAGCGAATCGAATCAGTTTCTAGTCGATTAGTCGGATTGTCAAAATCAAAACCCATCTTTAGCAAGCCTTAAACCAGTCATTTGCCAACGGGCATGGGTTGGAAAAAAATTACGATAACTAACTCTAGCGTGCCCCTTGGGGGTGTAGGCAGAACTTCCCCTAAGGACCATTTGGTTTACCATAAATTTACCGTTGTACTCCCCAGTTACACCACCCCAAGGCTGATAACCAGGATAGGGATTGTAGTTACTGCTGGTCCATTGCCAGACCTTGCCAAATAGATTGCTGGCTAAATCAGGTTTTACTTTGGCAAAAGCTTCCCATTCAGATTCAGTGGGTAAACGTGCTCCCTTGAATTCTGGAATATTTTTTTGAGACCAGCGTGCAAAGGCATCTGCTTCAAAATAGCTGATATTGGAAACTGGCGCAAGAGGATTTAGTGGTTGATTGCCATTTAGTGAGAATTGACAATACTGTTTATTGTCATCGACATTCCAATACAAAGGTGCGGTAATACGTTCTGCTTGCACCCATGCCCAACCCGCATCCAACCACCAGCGAGGATCTTGATAAGCGCCGTCCTGTAAGAATAGTAGCCACTGAGCATTACTCACCAATTGGTTACTAATCACATGAGGATAATTAAATGAGGTGTGTGCTGGACTTTCGTTGTCAAAATGAAAACCCTCTCCTTGAAAGCCGATTTCAACTAATCCACTAATGCCATCAATCCATTCAAAAGGATTTATTACTAGCGGTATGTTTATAGCTTCCGATGAATAAGCTGGAAGCAAAGAATTATTAAAAAAGAGATGCTGTATGTCGGTCAATAGCAACTCCTGATGTTGCTGCTCATGATTGATACCCAACTGAATCAGCCACTGAAGTTCTGAAGAAGTATTTTCTTTTATTAGGTGATTAATTCTGTCTTCAATGTTTTTACGCCATTGCAAGACTTCCTCTAAAGAGGGTCGCGTTAGTAATCCGCGCTTACTACGAGGATGCTTATCGCCAACTCCGTTGTAGTAACTATTAAATAAAACTGCAAATTGCGGGTTCCAGTATTGAAAATTTCTTTCTAATACTTTAAGAACCATGACCTCATAAAACCAGGTGACATGAGCTAAATGCCATTTGGCTGGGCTCGCATCTTCCATCGATTGTGATTGGCAATCTTCTGCGCTTAAGCCTCTGATTAAGTCAGTAGAATATTTTCTAGATTGATTAAATTTATCTAAAAGCCAATCGACAGACAAAGGGGTATTAGAAACTTTATTGAGCATACATCACAGCAAAGTATTGTTTTGGGTCTGTCCAAACTTGAATCGACTTAAAACCTGATTTATTTAATAATTTATTCATTGAATCAATAGTGTACTTGTGTGAATTTTCGGTATGAATGAGCTCACCTTTTTTGACTGGCCTGGCGTTACCCGGCCATGAAACGATAAGATCTTCTTGCGCCTCAAGATAAAGCTCAACCCGATTTTCTTGATGGTTAATTTTAACCAAATGACGAAATTGCCTTACATCAAAATTGGAGTGAATAAGCGAGTTCACAGATCGAAGAATATTTAAATTAAAAGCCGCTGTTACTTTTAATGGATCATCATAAGCATTTTTTAAGACTGTATCCTCTTTCATCAAATCCACCCCAATTAATAAACCACCATCACCAGCTTGACTTTTGATTCTGGTTAATAGTGTTTGAGCTTCTGAAGCAGAGAAATTTCCAATGCTGGATCCGGGATAAAAAAAGATTCTTTTTGATAGAGGTACTGTATTCGGTATTTTTAATTCTTGAGAAAAATCCATACCAATCGCATTCATAGTGATCTGTGGATAATGACCCTGAAGTTTAAATAGGGCCTCATTCAAATATTCAACCGAAAAGTCGATCGCTATATAAGTAGAAGGTTTGAGCAAACCAAAAAGAGATTCAGCTTTTTGGCAATTTCCAGCGCCTAAATCAATCAGAGTCGTATTTTCTCCAATGGCGCTAGCAATTTCATTTTGATATTGATTAAGAATGCTTTTTTCGATATTGCTTGGGTAATATTCTGGAAGAAATGTAATGGCTGTAAATAAATGAGATCCAAGAGGATCGTATAAAAATTTGGGCGAAATGGATGCTACTTTTGCAAGCAAGCCATTTTCAATTTCAGAGACAAGGTCTTGAATAGGGAGCGGCCTAATTGCATCCCTGGTAATCAATGTTTGCATGATCGTCGGTTGATATTTTCACTTAAATAGATTGCTCTTATACTACAACGAACTAGATTTTATAGATGTTCAATTTTAACGAGGGGATGATAAATGAAAGCTATTTGGAATAATCAAGTGCTTGCAAATTCAAATGAGACTGTAGTGGTTGAGGGCAATCATTATTTTCCTCCCAGCAGTTTAAATATGCAATTTTTCAAGAAGTCAGAAAAAAATACGGTTTGCTCTTGGAAGGGCATAGCCAGTTACTACGATATTGAGGTTGGCAATCAGTCTAATAAAGATGCCGCTTGGTTCTATCCTGAACCTAAGTCAGCAGCAAAAAATATTATAGGTTATGTAGCTTTTTGGAAAGGTGTTGAAGTTACAGATAATTAATCTAATTTTCTAAAACAGAAGCCAAGCATAAAGGGAACTAAATTGATTCAATTTAAACGATTTTCGTGGTTTATTTTCTTCTTATTGGCATGAATGGGACATACAAATAGTAGTTCTGCAGCAGGGTCTGATGAGGCAGATATTCGATCCTTGGAATTCAGATTTGTCATCCACCCCAATCAAAGTTGCGACTGAAAATAAATGATGATTTGAAAATAAGTGACTAATTTTAGATTGTTCAGAAAAATATGAATACTAATTTCGATTATGATTTATTTGTCATTGGGGGCGGTTCGGGCGGAGTGCGTGCAGCTAAAGCTGCCGCAGCGCTTGGCGCCAAAGTTGCCATTGCTGAACAGGATCGCTTTGGGGGAACTTGTGTTAACCGCGGTTGTGTACCTAAAAAACTATTGATGTATGCATCGCATTTTTCAGAGCATTTTGAAGACGCTAAGGGTTTTGGTTGGGATTTACCAGAAAAAAATTTTTCTTGGCAAAACTTAATTTCTGCTAAAAATCAAGAAATTACTAGACTTAGCCAGCTTTATGAAAATAATTTAATTGGGGCCAAGGCGACCATTTTTAACAATACCGCTTCATTGATTAATGAACATACTATTCAATTAAATGGGTCTAGTCCCAAAACGGTGACATCGCGATTTATTTTAATCGCTACTGGCGGTAAGCCAAGCATTTCTCAGGTATCGGGAATTGAATATGCGATTTCATCGAACCAAGTTTTTGATTTAAAGGAATTACCTAAACGCGTTTTAATCATAGGGACAGGCTATGTGGGGCTTGAATTTGCCTGTATTTTTAAAGGACTCGGCTCAGAAGTTTTTGTAGCATGTCGCGGGACGGAAATTTTAGGAGCCAATTTTGATCTTAGTTTAAAAACGCATCTTAAAGAAGAATTGCTAGGTAAAGGAATCGATTTCAAATGGGCTTCTGAATTAGAAAAAATTGAAAAGATGAGTAATCATTTAACTGCTGTCTTTAAAGGTGGCAAGGATATTTTGAAAAATATTGATGTCATTATGGTTGCCACAGGAAGAAAGCCAAATATAGATCAACTTAATTTGCAGCAATTAGGAATTGAGTTGAGAGCAAACTCTGCTATTCAGGTCAATGAATATGGCCAAAGCTCAATCCCTTCTATCTATGCTGTAGGTGATGTCTCTAGTCGTATTTCTTTAACCCCCGTTGCCTTGCATGAGGGAAATGCAGTAGCTCAAACCTTGTTTGGAAAAAATCCCATCAAAATTGATTTATCCCTTGTTCCGTCGGCTGTTTTCACACAACCAGCACTTGCTACAGTTGGTTTAACTGAATTACAAGCGCTTGATAAATACCAAGACATCGACGTATATGAGTCTCATTTTAAGAATTTAAAATCCGCTTTATCGAAACGTAATGAAAAAGTGTTTATGAAGTTGGTGGTTGATAAAAAGAGTCAAAAAATTCTTGGCGCTCATATGATTGGTGAAGAAGCCCCCGAAATTATTCAAGCTTTATCAATCGCGATTCAAATGGGTGCTACCAAGAGTGATTTTGATTCAACCATTGCAATTCATCCCACCATCGCAGAAGAATTTGTCACCATGAGGGTAAAAAATAATTGAATACGAATTTGTTTAAGTTATTTAATGACCTTGAATCGATATGGTATTCTATAAAAATTCTTATTTTGTCAACAAAAACGAGGTAAATTACGGTTTAATAACCGAGTTTTTAATCATCAATACAACCCCAAAAAAACTTTTTTTTATAGCAGCCTTTTTTCTGGTCGCCTATGGCAAGGTCTATGCATCCAGTGAAATGACCGCTCGTGGTGAATATATTGTTAGGGTTGCTGGTTGTAACGATTGCCACACCCCTGGCTATGCAGAAAAAGGCGGCAATATACCAACCAATCAATGGCTCATCGGCGCCCCAGTTGGATATAAGGGTCCATGGGGCGTTACTTATCCTGCGAATTTGCGTTTATTAATTCCTAATTTAACGGAAGACCAATGGGTCAATTTTGCAAAAAACTTACAGGCTAGACCGCCAATGCCTTGGTTTACTTTGCGAATGATTTCTGAACCAGACTTGCGAGCTGTCTATCAGTTTATAAAGTCATTGGGTTCGGCTGGAGTTCAGTCACCGAATTTTGTTCCGCCGGGTGGTGAAATCATAACAAAATACATTGATTTTGTGCCGGTCTCCGCCCAACACTGGAGCGGTTTTTCTCATTTATCCCCGAAGTAACTTCCCTGTTTGCCCTCTTTAATAGCAAATCAAATTATTCTTTTTTAAAAAAATATTAGGTTTATATGTCGATTAACAAAACCGCAATTAAAGATCGAGAAGAACTACTTTTTTTACTTTCGGAGGCAGCCGAGTTTGAGCATACCGTGATGTGTAGTTATCTTTATGCCAGCATGACCCTTAAAAGGACAGCGGACGAAATAGTTACTGCAGAAGATTTAGTGATCATTGATGGTTGGCGGAAGCAAATGCGCATTGTTGCTCTAGAAGAAATGTTACACCTCTCCTTGGTCAATAATATGCTTGCAGCATTAGGCTCGGCCCCCCATTTTGCAAGACCTAATTTTCCAGTGCCTCTAGGTCGATTTCCGTCTGATCTTGAGCTTAATCTGGCACCCTTTAATGAGTCGACCATGCAGCATTTTGCTTATATTGAAAGACCGCTTGAATTGGATGTGCCAGACGGGACTGCTTTTAAACATATTCATCACTATCGCCGTGAAATTCTCAAAAATTTGTATTCCCCCACACCGGCTGATTATCCCTCCCAAGGCCATCTTTATCACACGATTGCCAATGGGATGGATGCTTTGGCTGAAGAGTTGGGTGAAGAGATACTCTTTGCTGGGCATGGTAGTGCACAAGTTAGTAGTGCGCAATTCCCCTTACCGGGGATTTTCCCTGTCACTGATTTAGCCTCTGCGCATCGGGCAATCGAAGAAATCGTTGATCAAGGCGAAGGTTGCCCTGCCCATAGCGAAAACTCCCATTACGCACGCTTTACTAAAGTACGAGAAGAATTAGAAGCCATCAAAGTAAAGCGACCCGACTTTAGTCCAGCGCGCTTAGCGGCAACCAGTCCTTTGTTGGTCGACCCTGTTGATCCAAATAATCCGGTATTAATCACCCATCCGGTAGCACAACGGGTAGTTGATTTAGGCAATTGCTTATATACCTTGATGTTGCGTACCTTTGCTCAAGTCTTTGCGCCTAATCCATTTCCTCAAGCATTACGTACAGGCCTTTCTCAGGCAGCTACATCTTTAATGTATGCCCTGACTACCGTGGGTGAAGTGGCAACCACTTTACCCCTCAAAGCCGAAGGCGGTGATCTACGTGCCGGCCTGAACTTTGACTTACCTGGCTCGATCGGTCAGTTGGTGCAAACCTGTGCTGCTCAGGTTCTGGCGGAGCGTGCCGCTGAATTAACCGAGGTTGCGCGCGTCTTGGAAAAAGAAGTAGCGCTAGTTGGAGTGGTCGATAGTCTTGCAGCTATCACCAAAAAATTAGCTAAGTTACATGCTGACTTTGAAGAGCATCCAGAGGCGATGGCAGTATTAAGCACCCCCAAAACTGTCGCTTCAACCAAGCCTAAACCGACTGCTCCCTTGGTCACTAATCCCGATAATCCCAATGAAGCTGGTACCGATAAAATTTATATTAAGTACGATGTAAAACGCTGCATTCATTCGCGTAACTGTGTTCTCAATGCCCCCCGCGTTTTTTTAGCCAATGTGGTGGGGCCTTGGTTACATCCGGAAGAGACTAGCCCTGAGCAAATGGAGCAAATTGCCCGTGATTGCCCCTCTGGAGCGATTACTTACCATCGCCTAGATGACAATCCCAACGAGCAGGCCCCTGAAGTCAATGTGCTGCGGGTGCGCGAAAATGGGCCATATGCCGTTAGCGCTGAAATTGAATTAGAAGGTCATGGCGCTATGCATCGCGTTACGCTCTGCCGTTGTGGTAAATCGCGTAATAAGCCCTTTTGCGATAGTACTCATTTGGAGCTTGGTTTTATTGCCACTGGGGAGAGAGCGTTGGTTGAAGCGATTACATTAGAAAATCGCGCAGGTCCTCTCAATATTGAACCCACTCGCAATGGCCCTCTCGAATTGACCGGCAACTTGGAGATTTGTGGCGGTACAGGCCATACGATCCAGCGGGTTCAAACCGCTCGCTTGTGTCGTTGTGGTGGTTCGGCCAATAAACCTTTTTGCGACAACACCCACGTTCGCAATGGCTTTAACTCCGAGACATAATTGGATTGTTTAGTTAAGAACTTAGGTGCCTAGCTAAGTTAGCTCGCTTCTTTATTTAAGTTAGCGGCTGGAATTGCCCCAAGAAAACCGGCTAGAGAAACAATCGCAACTCCAAGGATGACTATCCAAGTTAAAGATTCAGCTAAAAAGAAATAACCCCCTAGCGCCGAAAGCGCCGGGACTAGGGTTAATAACATGGCTGCCTCTCGAGTGCCAATTTTTTGCACAGCATAGCCATACATTCCGCCAGCGAATAAAGCAGCAACAATCCCCTGATAAAAACCTTGCAAGGCAATTTGATCAAAACTCGCACTTAGTATGGTTTTTGGTAGCCATAAGATATAAATCGGCAAATAGATTACCGCAGCAAAACTAGCAATTCCCAGCATTGCCAGAAAAGGGCGAATTTGCCAACGCCGAATTAAAAATCCAAATACAGCCCAGGTTAAAGCGGCAATAAAAAATAATATATCGCCACGCCATTCACCATCCATACTTTGGACGAAGAGGCTATCAAAACCAATCATGAGAAGCCCTATGGTAGATAAGGCAAGGGCAAGGATTAAGTTTTTTGGCATTTTGAACTGGCTGCTAAATGCCACTAAAATCGCCGCCCAAAAAGGAATGCCTCCATTCACAAAAACACCTGCATGCGCGCTTGGTGCATATACAAAGCCTGAGTAGACAAATAAGGAATAGCCAAGACCGCCAAAAATGGATAGGACAATATATTTTGGCCAGTTATCTTTTGGAACCAAATAAAGAAATATCGGTAAAGCAATGATTCCTGAGATGCTAAAACGCAAGGCGCCAAGATCAAAAGGTGTAAAGACATTTTTTGCGCCAAAACGGGTGATGATATTAAAACCTGTCCAGCAAATCACCACACAAAGGCAGGCCACTACACCCTTGGTATGATCCGAAGCTCTGTTTTTATTGGTGGTTTGCAAAGAAAATTTTCAAAAAATTCAATATAACCGATTTGTGATTAGCTAAGTAAAAAAATTATTTTATTAAAACATCAAGCAGAATTTGGTATTCTTGTATTTACAGCTTTTCCAATCAAAACCGAATGCGCTAAAGGATTGAAGATGGATCCATTATTGGGTATTAAAGTCTTGGCTTTTGATGCTTATGGAACCTTGTTTGATGTTCACTCGGTTGTGCAATTAGCAGAAAAAATGTTTCCTGGAAAGGGCTTGCTGTTAAGTCAGTTATGGCGTACCAAGCAGATTGAATATATGTTTATTCGTTCACTCATGGGAAAATACATTCCCCATGATCAAAATACGGAACTTGCCTTGAAATACGCGATGCAATTTTTAGGTTTATCTGGGGGCGATCAAGAACGTAAAGAATTAATGAAAGCCTACGAAGTATTAAGCCCCTTTGGCGATGTTAAACACGCTTTAGAAAAATTAGGTCATGTAAAAAAATCAATTTTATCCGTGGGTACGCCAGCCTTAATAAAAAGTTTAGTGAATCATGCCGACCTTGCTCACTTTTTTGATGAGTTATTCAGCGTTGATGAGGTCAAAATTTATAAACCTCATCCTCTGACTTATCAGTTAGTAATGGATAAGTTTGGTGTTGAAAAAGACCAAATTGCATTTATTACATCGAATTATTTTGATGTGGTTGGAGCAAAGGCTTTTGGATTTAAAGTGATTTGGGTAAACCGCAATCATATTGTTCCAGACGAATTAACTTTAAAGCCTGATATTGAATTAAATAGTATTGATCAACTGCCCATTATTATTCAGTAGGTCATAGTGAAAAAATTTCCTAAAAAATACAGCCATCTTTTATTTGCTATTTTAATGTCGTGTTTAATGGCATTATTGATGTCTGGATTTTTAACTGTTGTGCTAACGGGTATGGATTCGCGTTTTTTTAGTCGGTGGCTCGAAGCCTTTGTATTAGCATGGCCTGCAGCTTTTCCGATTGTCTTTGTGGTTGCCCCAATTGCTAGAAATCTAGTTTCGAAAATTGTGGATTAAAGCGAGGGGTTGCTATGTTGATGTCTGGTCAAGCGTATCGGGAGTCCTTGAAGACATATAAGCCTATTATTTATGTGAATGGGCGGCAGGTCGATTCTAATGACCCATCATTAGCCCCTGGTGTGAATGGCGTAGCTCTGACCTACGATTTAGCGCTGAATAAAAATTATGAACCAGTCATGTTGGCTCACGATCGTTTTTCAGTTAACCCTGGAAAAAGAGTCAATCGGATGATCGCTATTCCTGGCGATAGTACAGATCTTTTAAATAAATTAGAAGCGGTACGTTTGGTTTGCCAAGAAACGGGTTGTGCGCAACGCTATCTTGGTGGTGATGCATTAGCAAGTATTTATCAGAATTCATATCTCTTAGATGCCAAATATCCAAGGAATTATGTTGAGCGTATTCGCAATTATCTAGACCATGTTTATGAGAATGATCTCACTCTAGGCGTGGCTATGACCGATGCTAAGGGGGATCGCTCTAAACGACCACATCTACAAGCTAATCCAGATACCTATTTGCATATTGTTGAGCAACGCAAAGATGGGATTGTAGTTTCAGGCACCAAGGCAATTGTGACGGGTGCGCCTTATATGCACGAGCTACTGGTCATGCCCGGTCGTAGCATGAGTAAAGAAGATGCTGATTTTGCAGTTTGTTTTGCGGTGCGAATTGATGCGCCTGGCATCACGATTGTGGCGCGACCTGCGGGTCGTCCCGGCGAAAAGGCAGCTAGTTTTAGTCATCAATATGGCATGTCGACGGGGGTCGTCTTATTTGACAAGGTATTTATTCCTCATGACCGCGTCTTCTTAAACGGGGAGTATGAATTTGCTGGCCCGCTCGTCTATGAATATACCTCGCATCATCGCCATACCTGTATTGCAGCTCGCGCTGGTTTTGGCGACCTTTTGATTGGTGCCGGAGCATTAATGACAGAAGCAAATGGAATTGATTTAGAACACAGCTCTAATTTGCGTGAACAGATGGTCGACTTAATCAAGATTGTGGAAGGTTTTTATGCTTGCGGGGTGGCTGCATCGGTTTATAACAAACGCGATTCAAGATCGGGTTTGGTGGTTCCTGATGTGGTTTTTGCCAACATTGGCAAGCTATTGTTAGCAACTCAGATCTACGATATGCATCGTATCGCTCACCACGTATCAGGGGGCTTAATTGTGACTTTGCCAGGACCTGATGAAGACCACAACCCCATGACAGCAGGGCGACTCTCTGAAGTTTTAACAGCTAATTCAGATGTGCCTTATCAAAAGCGAATTGAAGTGGCTCGCTTCATTGAGGATTTAACTGCTAGTTACCAAGGCGGCTGGTATTCAGTGATTAGTTTGCATGGTGGTGGATCGCCCGAGGCAATGAAAACTGAAATTTGGCGAAATTACCCAATCGGCAATAAAGTCGATTTGGTTGAGCGATTGCTCGGCCGCGGTCTTTTGGCAGACGCTACTCGAAAAATTACCCAAAATCGCCAACCTGGAAAGTGTTGTGATGCGGGCTGTATGATTCCGATCGAGAATCAATTAAAAATTGAGAATCGTATCCCGATTCAAGTGATTAATTAATTGAACTTCTACTCAATTAATCGAATTAAAAATTAAATCAGATCAAATACATGGACTTTAATTGGAATAATCCTTACCCGACAATTCGGATGCCCGTGATGGGTCGCAATGTTGTTTCGACCTCACACCCTTATGCAGCGCAAGCAGGTTTAAAAATGATTCATCAAGGCGGAAATGCCATTGATGCAGCCATTGCTGCCGCTGCCGCTCTGATGATTGTCGAGCCGGTTTCGAATGGCCTAGGAAGCGATTGTTTTGCGATTGTCTGGGATGGTAACGATCTCCATGGTTTAAATGCTTCAGGGGTTGCCCCGCAAGCTTGGAGCCCAGATTACTATTCGAAAAAATACGGTGTTGATGCGACTGGTTTAGCGAAGCGACCTATGCGCGGTTGGGATACGGTTACTGTTCCCGGCGCTTTGGCGGGTTGGGAGGCATTGCATCGCCGGTTTGGTTCGCTACCCTTAGGCGATTTATTACAACCTGCCATTGAGATTGCCGAGCGCGGTTATGCGATGGCACCGATTGTTTCTCACAAATGGGCAGCAGCCATTCCTGAATTAAAAAATCAGCCTGGATTTAGCGATGCCTTTATGCCCCATGGCCGTGCTCCAGAAGTTTCTGAGTTATTTCGTTTTCCTGCAGCGGCCCGAGCTTTAAAACTGATTGCTAAAAATGGTACCCGTGAATTTTATGAAGGGGAGATTGCTCAAGCGATTACCCAATTTTCAAACTTACATGGCGGCGCTATGACGCTTCACGATTTAGCTTCGTACCAAGTCGACTGGGTTGGAACAATCCAGCAAAAAGTAAAAGGTGCGGATGGAAAATCCTACGTTGTTCATGAGATCCCTCCAAATGGGCAGGGGATTGGCGCTTTAATTGCGATGGGGATACTGCAAAATTTTGATTTAGCCAGTTTGCCAGTGGATGGCATACAAAGTCAGCATTTGCAAATTGAGGCGATGAAGCTGGCCTTTGCCGACGTTTATCGTTACGTTGCCGATCCCCGCTCAATGGACCTTACTCCAGAGCAGATGCTAAACCCAAGTTACTTGGCCGAACGGGCAAAGTTAATTCAAATGAATAAAGCGACCCATTTTAATCATGGCTTACCCGCTTCAGGGGGGACTATTTATTTGAGTGCTAGTGATGAGCAAGGTCGAATGATTTCCTTTATTCAAAGTAATTACATGGGGTTTGGTTCGGGGGTAGTAGAGCCGACATTTGGAGTTAGTTTGCAAAATCGCGGTTATGGTTTTTCGCTTGATCCCAAATCCAGCAATGTAGTTGCTCCTGGTAAACGACCTTTTCACACCATTATTCCTGGATTTTTAATGCGTGACGAGGGCGGAATTGCTGTTCCACAAATGAGTTTTGGAGTCATGGGTGGTGATATGCAACCTCAAGGGCATTTGCAGACTATTTTAAGAATGCTCAATTATGCTCAGCAACCACAGGCGGCCTGTGATGCACCGCGCTGGAAGGTTAATCGCGATTTCACCCTCGATGTGGAATCCAATATGAACGCACAAACCGTTCAAGGTCTAATCGATATGGGACATGTTTTGAAAAAAGTCGACGATCCTTATATGGATTTCGGTTCAGGCCAATTTATATGGCGTCTATCAGACCAACTGAGTGATGGTTATGTGGCTGCCAGTGATAGCCGAAGAGATGGCCTAGCTGCGGCCTACTAAATAAGGTCGATTCGACCCACCTCAGACCATTTTGGTTTTTAAAGCAGGCAGACCATCAACATGACCCTCTAATAGATCACCTACTTTTACTGCAGCAACACCAGCGGGCGTTCCTGAGAAGATCAGGTCCCCTGGCATTAAAGTAAATAAAGTAGAGAGGTAGGCAATCGTGTCGGGCACATTCCAAATCATCATGGCTAAGTCACCAGTTTGACGAATTTCGCCATTCACTTTTAATGAGATGTTTCCTTTTGCTGGATGACCGCATTGGGAGACGGGTAAAAGAGCAGAGCAAGGGGCAGATTGATCAAAAGCTTTGCCAGTATCCCATGGGCGCCCCATTTTTTTTGCCTCACCTTGTAAGTCGCGGCGTGTCATATCTAAACCAACTCCATAACCCCAAACATGATCAAGGGCCTTATCGCTGGCAATATTCGATCCACCTTTGCCGATGGCAACTACCATTTCGATTTCATGATGAACATCCTTAGATAGGGATGGGTATTTCATATCCTTACCTTCAGTAAGCAATGCCGTTGCTGGTTTCATGAAAAAAAATGGTGGTTCACGATCGGGGTCGTGGCCCATTTCACGGGCATGATCAGCATAATTTCGACCTACGCAATAAATCCGATTCACAGCGAAGCGACTTTGAGTTCCCTCAACTGCTAGGGAAGGAATTGGGGGTGGCGCAATGACAAAAGTGGTGCTCATAGGATTTCTTGTTCAAAAAAGACTTAGTTTAAGTGAATTTAATTGGAGTAGGAAGGGGTTTTTGCTGAAAGAATGCTTCTAAGTTATCAATTGCCAAATTAGTCATCGCCAATCGAGTTTCTTGTGTGGCACTACCAATATGAGGAACCATGATTAAGCTTTCCAGCTTAAAGAAAGCGGGATTGGGATTGGGCTCATTAGCAAACACATCTAAGGCTGCGCCAGCAATGGTTTTATTTTCTAGGGCTTGAATTAAATCAGATTCATTAACCACTGTTCCGCGCGCAACATTAATCAAAAATCCTTTTGAACCTAGCGCATTTAAAACTTCAGCATTCACCATTTTTTCAGTTTCTGGTCCACCGGGACAGCTTAGTATCAAAATGTCACTGGCATTGGCAAGCTCAAGGATATTATTAAAATAGGTATAGGGAAGTGATTTTGGTTTTGGACCTGTATAGGCTAAATTGACTTTAAATGGCACTAAACGTTCAGCCAGCTCTTGACCAATTCGCCCCATGCCAACGATGCCAACATTTTTTCCGGCTAATGAGGTTGTAAATGGATAGGTTTCTTTTGACCATTTTCCTTGAGTTGTAAATTGATGAGCTTCGGGAATTTGGCGCAATAAATTAATTAATAAGCCAATCGTTAATTCACAAACTGCATCGTTTAATACACCAGGCGTATTGGAAGCTAAAATTCCTCGCTCTTTTAAATAAGTTAGGGGTAGATTGTCATAACCGACACTGCAATTAGCGATCATTTTGATATTCGGTAATTGATCTAATAGTGCTGGAGAAAGTGGATAACTAGCCCTAGTTAAGATGGCCGTGCACTGATTGGGGGGAGGAGCTGATTTTGGATCAGCCATGGCTATTGTTTGCAGTCTCCGATCGATCTGAACTTGCATGATTTCGGGGAAAAATCCGATTTGCAGTACCAAATTTGCGGGAATCATATCGTGCGCCTATTTATTGGAATAATATGGCATTGTAAATTGATCCAAAGTCAAGCCGAGAGAGTCTTATAAAGTATATGGAACGAGTTGATTGCATCATTATTGGCGCAGGAGTGGTGGGTTTAGCAATTGCCAAAGAGTGCGCACAAAATGGCCTTGAAACTATTTTATTAGAGCGAGAGCCTTCCTTTGGAACGATTACCAGCTCGCGTAATAGCGAGGTAGTTCATGCTGGTATTTATTACCCTAGTAATTCAATGAAAGCGAAATTATGCGTTTTAGGAAATCGCCTTTTATATGAGTATTGCCAATCCCACCAAGTCCCCATTAAAGCAATTGGTAAGTTAATTGTCGCCACAAATGACAGTCAACTTAATCATTTGCAAAAAATTTATCAACAAGCTACTGATAATCATGTCCCGAAAATTCGTATGATTGAGCAAGCCGAAGTGAAAATGCTTGAGCCAGAATTACGAGCCGTAGCGGCGATTGTTTCGGCTAGTACCGGCATCGTGGATAGCCATGCCTTAATGTTGTCGTATTTAGGCGAATTTGAAGATGCTGGTGGCTATCTAGTTTGTAATGCCCCTTTTGTTCGCGCCAGAAATACTGGATATGGTTTTGAAGTCGATGTAGGTGGTTCTGACCCCAGTACGATTCAAGCACGTTATTTAATTAATTCTGCTGGTATTAGTGCCCCAGCGATTTCATCGAAGATTGAAGGACTGACTTCGGAAAAAATTCCTAAGGCTTATTTTTCGAAAGGAAACTATTTTTCATTAACCACCAAATCGCCTTTTTCTAAATTAATTTATCCTATCCCTGAAGAGGGTAGTTTGGGGGTTCATTTAACCTTGGATATGAATGGCCGCGCCAAATTTGGCCCCGATGTAGAGTGGTTAGACATTAATCAAGAAGAGCAGATCAATTACACCGTTGACCCACAACGAGGCGAGCGTTTTTATGCGGCTATTCGCCAATATTGGCCAAAATTAAAAGATGGCGCTCTGCAGCCCGATTATTCTGGTATTCGGGCTAAAATTGTCCCTCAAGGGGTAGCTGCGGCTGATTTTCAATTTCAGGGCCACCAAGAGCATGGTATAGAGGGTTTGATTAATTTATATGGAATCGAGTCGCCTGGGCTAACTTCTTCCTTAGCCATTGCGAAAGCAGTTTATGAACTGCTTAATAAGGGAACTATTAAAGGCAAATAAGATGAACGCACCTGATATGACACATACAAAAAAAATGAGTTTTCGCTGGGAAGACCCCTTATTGTTGGATACCCAGTTAAGTGATGAAGAAAGAATGGTGCGTGATGCTGCTTATGAATATGCGCAAGGTAAATTGGCACCTAAGATAGTAGAAGCATTTCGTGATGAAAAGACAGATCCTAGTATTTTTCGGGAAATGGGTGAATTGGGTTTATTGGGGATTACGCTTCCTGAGGCTTATGGTGGGGCGAATTTAAATTATGTGAGTTATGGCCTAATAGCGCGCGAAATTGAGCGGGTTGATTCAGGTTATCGATCGATGATGAGCGTACAGTCATCTTTGGTAATGTTGCCCATTTATCAATTTGGTAGTGAAGCGCAAAGACAAAAATACTTACCTAAATTGGCAAAAGGTGAGTGGATTGGTTGCTTTGGTTTAACTGAGCCTAATTTTGGTTCGGACGCAGGAGGGATGCTAACTCGTGCCAAGACGGTTGCTGGAGGGTTTTCGTTAACTGGTTCCAAAATGTGGATTTCTAATTCTCCAATAGCCGATGTGTTTGTCGTTTGGGCTAAAAATGATGAAGGCGTGATACGCGGCTTTATTCTTGAGAAGGGCATGAAGGGCCTAAGCGCTCCAAAAATTAGCGGTAAGTTTGGATTGCGTGCCTCGATCACTGGTGAAATCGTGATGGACAATGTCTTTGTGCCTGCAGAGAATGAATTACCGAATGTCAGCGGTTTAAAAGGGCCATTTACCTGTTTGAATTCAGCTCGCTATGGAATTTCATGGGGCGTTCTGGGCGCAGCAGAATTTTGTTGGTTTGCGGCACGTCAATATGTCATGGATCGCCACCAATTCGGCCGACCCTTAGCAGCCAATCAGTTAATTCAGAAAAAACTAGCTGATATGCAAACTGAAATCACAATCGCGTTGCAGGGCTGTCTGCGCCTAGGTCGAATGAAAGATGAAAATTTAGACTCGCCTGAAATTACCTCGATTATGAAACGCAATTCCTGTGGCAAGGCGCTGGATATCGCACGAGCTGCAAGAGATATGCACGGCGGCAATGGAATTTCAGAGGAATATGGCGTAATTCGACATATGTTGAATTTAGAGGTTGTGAATACCTATGAGGGTACGCATGATATCCATGCTTTAATTTTGGGTCGTGCTCAAACTGGAATACAAGCTTTCAGTTAATTTTACTTACCTACTTTTTCAAAGATTTTTATGCCAATTATTGAACGTATTTCGGTTGCCGCAGTCAGTGTTCCACTTGACGTAGTCACTTCGTTTTCTACTCGTACCGTATCTGAGCGACATTATTGTTTGGTCAAAGTACGCAGTCGTGAAGGCATTGAAGGTATTGGGTTTTGCTATGTCGGCAGCGCTGCAGGGGAGCTCGCAAAAGTGGCTGTGGAGCAATTATTTGCAAAAAAACTAATTGGCCAAGAAAGTATGCGGGTTGAAGGCCTGTGGCAGGATATGTACTCGGAATCTATTTTGCAAGGGCGCGCTGGTAGCGTGATGCGCGCCATTTCGATTTTAGATACTGCCCTTTGGGATTTAAATGCCCGTTCGGTGGGACTGCCTCTTCATCATTATTTAGGTGCTTATGCTATAGATCGTGTACCCGCTTACGCCAGTGGTGGTTACTATTTAGAAGGCAAAACGCCTGCCAAGCTCGCAAAAGAGATGGAAGGGTATGTGAAATTAGGTTTTAAGGCAGTGAAGATGAAAGTGGGCCGCCTTTCACCCAAAGAAGAAGAGGCACGTTTAAAAGCAGTTCGCACCGCTGTAGGTCAAGACATTGTGCTTACCTTGGATGCCAATAATGCATGGCGGGATCTGCCAACAGCACTTGAGTACGCTAAGCGTTTTGAGGCTTATAACCCCTATTGGTTGGAAGAACCATTTTCTCCCGATGAAATTGATTTGCATGCTCGTTTGGCAAAAATGACTTCCATTACGATTGCTACGGGTGAGATGGAAGCGGGGCGTTGGCGTTTTCGTGAATTAATTGATAGTGGTGGTGCTGCTATTTTGCAGAGCGATGCAGCGGTTTGTGGTGGAATTACAGAGTGGCGCAGAATTTCTGCCTACGCAGGTGTTAAAGGTGTTACCGTTTGCCCTCACTGGTTTCATGATTTACATACGCCTTTGGTAGCGGCAACTCCCAATGCGGGCTATGTTGAGTATTTTTCGGATGATCAGGTTTTAAACTTTAGACGCCTTATCGACAAGCAGTTGAAATTTAAAAATGGTGATTTATTCATGCACTCATCACCTGGTTTAGGATTTAATTTTGACGAAAAAGAGCTTAAGAAGTACAGCCTTGGAAAATCAATCTGGTCTGTCTTGAAGTAGCAAGGCGCTATTAAAGCTTAGATTTTTTTCGATTTCTCGTAGCGCGCTTTATTTTCTTCGTTGGGAGGGTATAGCCCAGGCAAAGCAGCACCCGCTTTGACTTGTTCCATAATCCAATTTTCTAAACGCTCCTGTTCTGGGGCCAGTTGGACTAATTCATCAACCAGATCTGCAGGAATTAAAACGGCACCATCGTTATCAATCACAATCACATCATTTGGAAAAACTGCAACACCGCCGCAAGCAATCGGCTCTTGCCAAGCAACAAAAGTAAGCGAGGTGACCGAGGCGGGCGCTGCTACACCAGAGCACCAAACCGCCAAGCCGGTTTGTAATACGCCATCAATATCACGCATGACACCGTCGGTTACTAAGCCTGCAACCCCGCGCTCTTTCATGCGTTGACACAAAATATCGCCAAAAATACCGGCGTCTTGAATGCCCATTGCATCGACTACTGCCACACAACCTGCTGGCATATCCTCTATCGCAGCCCGCGTCGAGATGGGCGATGCCCAGGCGGCTGGGGTTGCTAAATCTTCACGAGCTGGAACAAAACGCAGAGTAAAAGCCCTGCCCACCACTTTTTTTTGCCCCGCTTGAATCGGCTTACTTCCTTTAATCCAAACTTTTCGGATCCCCTTTTTTAGCATTAGGGTGGTTAGGGTTGCATTGGTTACTGAAGATAAAACTTCAATGATTTTAGGGTCGAGGGGTAGTGGTTTGGTTTGCATCATGATTTATCAGGGATGGTTCAAATCGATTCAATGACTTAAATACTATTAATTTGTCCACCATCGACTCGGATAACCGAGCCTGTGATGTAGGAGGCATTTTTACTTACTAAGAAAGCGGCTGCATCACCATATTCATCAGCGGTGCCAAGACGACCCATTGGGATCCCTTTTAAACTATCTTCCATAATAGCTTCAACCGGTTTGTTTTCCCGTTTGGCGCGCGATTCATCTAAAAATCGAATCCGGTCGGTGGCAATTCGGCCCGGAACAATAATATTGGAAGTAATTCCTTGTGGCGCCAGTTCGCGTGATAGTGTTTTGGACCACGCATGCAAAGAGGCGCGCAAAATGTTCGAGATGGCTAAATTCGGAATCGGCGCTATTGCGCCCGATGAGGTGCTAGTTAGAATTCTGCCCCATTGACGATCCCGCATCCCAATTAAGGCTCGATCCGTAATCATAAAGATCGATAAAACCATCTCCTGAAATTTATCTAACCACAGTTCAGCGGTTTGTCCAGCTGCAGTGGTGGGCGGGGGTCCGCCGGTATTGTTAATTAAGATATCAATCGGCCCCAACTCTTTTTCTATACGTTCAAAATTCGGATTAATGACAGCTCGATTAGCGAGATCCCAAGAAACGCAAATTGATTTGCCGCCTAATTTTTGAATCATGGCCTGAGTTTCTTCTAGATTGCTTAAAGTTCTTCCACACAAAGCCAGTTGTACACCTTCTCTAGCTAAAGAAACTGCCATTGCTCTTCCAAGTCCGCTGCCGGCACCAAAAACGATAGCTGTTTTATTTTTTATTCCGAGATCCACGATGTTTCCTTTACTGTGTCAAATTATATTAATTAAGTGTGCTGAGTTTTTTTGTTTGACGGCGAATCAATCGTTCAATATCGTCAATATCAGCGGCCGATAACTTTGGACCTGGCTTACGGATTGCCGCAGATGCAATCACGCCGCGTTTGGCCATAATATATTTTCGTACTACTAACCCAATATTACTTTGTTGTTCGTATTTAGCCAGAGGAAGATAGGCATCAAACACATCGCATGCTTTTTCAATCTCACCCGCTTCAAATAAACTACAAACACTGACCATCATCTCTGGGTAAGCAAAGCCAGTCATAGCACCGCTAGCACCCCGCATCAGTTCTTCGGTTAAAAAGAGGCCACCACCATTGCCAGTCAAAATCGATACAGGATCAATTTCTTTTTTATCCATAGCGGCTTTAATTGCGGCTAATTTATTGAGTCCGGGGCAATCCTCGTGCTTTAGCATTAAACAGTGCGGTGAATTCTTCAGTATTTTTAAAATGACATTGGCTGTCATTTGTACGCCTGTAGAAACGGGGTGGTCCTGCAGAACCCAAGGAGTATTACCGAGTGTTTGATTGACCATATCGAAATAGGCAACAATTTGATCATCAGTTTTCACGGTTGAGGGCGGCGCAATCATAACGCCCGCAGCTCCCATTGCCATTACGGAATCGCTTAATTCTTTCATTGGCGCAAAACCAGCGGAAGAGGCGCCAACGATGACAGGTACTTTTTTATCAACCCGTTTAAGAACTTGCTTGACGAAGATTTTTGATTCTTCGGCCGTAAGCTTGGTAGCTTCGCCCATAATTCCTAAGATCGTTAACCCAGTTGCCCCACATTCTAGATAAAAATCAACCATCTTATCTGTGCTGGCGAGATCGAGGTCACCATTGTCTTTAAAAGGTGTTACTGCAATAACGTAAACACCTTTGCTGTCACGATTAAATTGATTCATGTTTTAGGGTACGTTTATTTTTAATAAATTGATAAATGAGTACTAAGCCAAAACCGGTAAATCCGACAATATCAGCCCAATTTTCAGGATAAGCAAGCAAGACTCCAGAGACGATGAAAATCCAACGTTCGATGATATTAGTCTTCACCAAAAACCAACCCTGCAAACCACCCGCAAGCGCAATAATACCAATCGTTGCGGTAAACGAGATCCAGCCAATTTCAAGCCAATTGGCTTGCTCCAGTGCCGCGGTAGATCCCATCAGCAAAAGGCTGGCTCCGGATTTATCGAGCGTAAACATAAATGGAACCAAGATAGCAGGAGCTACGTATTTCCAAGTTTGTAAGGTGGTCTTGTACGGGTTGCCTTTGCAAATTGCCGCGGCTGCAAAAGGTGACAATGCGGTCGGTGGCGAGACTTCGGATAAGACGGCGTAATAAAAAATAAACATATGCGCAGCAAAAGCAGGTACACCTAAATTAATCAGGGCAGGCGCTGCAATAACTGCGCAAATAATATAAGAAGCAGTAACAGGCACTGCTAAGCCAACAATCCAAACAATCAGAGCAGTAAAGATCGTTGTCAGTAATAAAGATCCGCCAGCATACTGAATCACAATGGAACTAAATTTCAGGCCCAGGCCGGTAAGCGTAACGGTTCCCACAATTAAGCCTGCCCCAGCACATGTGGCAGCAATGGCTAGAACCCCCGTCGATCCGGATGCCAATGATTTAATCAGGTTGGATTGATAAAAACCTTTAACAAAAGGCTGTTTACCGGAAAACCATTCATAAGGAAGAATCGCAGTATCGCGTCTCAGCATACTAGTTAGCGCTGAGACTACGGTAGCCCAAAAAACCGACATCACTGGCGAAAATCCAAACATCATAAAAACTACAATTGAAATCAGCGAAAAGAAGTGGTACCAATATTTTTTAGTGAGTGACCATGCTTTTTCGACAGTATCAAAATGAATACCTTTCATGCCGTATTTGCGTACATCAATCTCAACCATGGTTAACAAGCCCAGATAAAACAAAATAGTGGGAATGCAAGCCATTAATAAAACATCAAGATAGGAAATCTTCAGAAAATCAGCGATTAAGAATGCTGCCGCACCCAATACCGGGGGGGAGATAATCGCACCAAGACCACCTGCTGCCAACAAACCGCCCGCCGCATTTTTTTCGTAGCCGACTTTATCTAACATGGGCGCCGCAACTGATCCGACTGTCACTGTCGTGGCAACACCAGATCCCGATGGACCCCCCATTAGAAATGAGGCCAAAACAATGGTTCGTCCGACCCCTGAGGATTTCCCTCCCATCGCTGCAAAAGAAAAATCAATAAAGAATTTACCTGCGCCAGTAAATTGCAAGAAGGCGCCAAAAATGGTAAATAAAATAATCAGTGTTGCGGAGACATCCACTGCTGTGCCATAGATGCCCTCTAGGGTCATAAACATGTATCCAACTAGACGGTCTAAATCGTAACCCTTATGTGTCCATGGAGCTGGTAAGTAATTGCCAAATAAAGCATAGAGTAAAAATAAAACCGTAACCGTAACCAAAATCATTCCGTTAGTTCTGCGTACCCCTTCTAGTATTAAAAGAATGAGAGCGATTCCAACCATAACATCGGTTGAATTGGGGGCCGTATTTCGATCGCCAAAATCATCACCACCACTGATGGCGTAGTAAGCGATGAAAACTGCCAGTAGGGAAAAAATAATATCCCACACCATCATTCGATTTTTAAATTGAGCGCTGATTGGAAAACTTAAAAATACGAGAAAGAGGACAAAGCCAACGTGAACGGTGCGCAATATTTGAGTCGGTACTATCGAATACGCGGCATATAAGTGAAAGAGGGACATCGCCACAGCCGTGAGAGTTAAAAAGACGGCAAAAGCCCCTTTATAACTATTTGCATCACCTTCTTCTTGCTTAATCAGCGCATCTAATTTTTCTTGGGTTGCGCTATCAATACCAGCTTGTGTCATAGTGATCTTATTGAAAGTAATTAAAAAGGCCGCAAAAGCGGCCATAGGCACCTTCTTATGAATGCATATAAATTAGTTTACCTTGACGTTTTTTTCTTTATAGTATTTTAGGGCGCCTGGGTGAAAGGGTACTGGGGTTGAAACACTTTTTTGAGCCTCTAGTGTGACATTAATATACTCATAGTGCGTACGAACTAATTCGATCTTATTATCAAAGATTGCTTTAACGATGTTGTAAGCCTCTTGATCTGGCATTTTCGAACTCGTTACTAAAATATTGGCCACTGAAGCAACCGGATTGTCTTTGGCCATGCCTTTATACGTTTCCTTCGGGATCACATCTTTGAAATAAATATCGCCGTATTTTTGATTCATTGCTTTCACCTCATTTGCATGATCGATCATGACAATTTTCATGCTGGGGGTATTCGCTAAATCCGTTACAGCTGCAGTTGGAAGCCCGCCGACCCAGAAGAAGGCATCGATTTTTCGGTCTTTCACGGCATTGACTGATTCAGCAACACTGAGGCGCTCGCGTTTCAGATCTTTATCTTTATCGAGGCCAGCTGCTTCAATCACGCGAAAGGCCATAATTTCGGTTGCACTTCCAGGCGAGCCCGTGCTAACTCGTTTTCCTTTTAAATCTTTCATGGTTTTAATACCGGTTGATTCAACGGTTACCACATGCATCCGGTTGGGGTATAGAACCGCCAGAGTACTTAGACTTATTTTTTTACCCGCAAATTTACCCTCACCACTTTGCGCATCTTTTGCCGCGTCGGCCATGGAAAAACCAACGTAGGGTTTTCCAGTGGCTATGAGATTCAGGTTATCAACCGATCCCCCAGTGACTTCTGCCGTCGCGCTCATTCCAGGAACTTTTTTCGACAGTACCGAAGCTAATCCGCCTCCCATGGGGTAATACACGCCACCCGTTCCACCGGTAGCAATGGAAATATTTTCAGCCATCACGCTACCGCTCAATAGAATGGCTAAAGTCAGAGCTAATTTCTGCAACATGGTTTTTTCCTAAAATGAGTGTTTGAATATAGATATAAGCAACACTCGATTTTAATAATTTTTCGGGTTAAATACCAAATTAAATGGCCTACCTAGGGTTATTACTTAGGGGTATATTTAGGCAACACTTTATTAGGGTTTAGGATATTTTTTGGATCCAAAGCCTTTTTGATGGCAATCATTAAATCATGAGCCACTTCACCCTTATGCGCTCTTAGCTTATCCAGTTTTAGTTGCCCAATGCCGTGTTCGGCTGAAATTGAGCCACCGAATTTTTCAACCTGTTCGTAAACGATTTCTGCAATCGTATTTTGATGTTGATCTTGAAAATCTTGACTCGCCATATTTTCTGGATTGGCAAAGTTGTAATGTAAATTACCGTCGCCTAAATGACCAAAATTAATCGTCCGTATCCCTGGAAATTGTTTCTCTATTTTTTCACCCGTTTCTAAAATAAACTGCTCCATTTTAGAAAGCGGGAGGGTGATGTCATGTTTTAAGTTGGCATTTTCTTCGACTTGCGCCATCGTAATGTGTTCGCGCATTTGCCAAAAAGTATTCGCTTGTGAAAGATTGCTAGCAATCACGGCATCTTCAATTAAACCGTCTGTAAAAGCTTTTTCAATGATGGTTTGGAATAGTTCTTTGACATGAAATTCACTTTCGTGGTCTGATAATTCAATCAATATCGAATAATTGGGCTCAGGTTGCAGGGGGTTTTTCATCTGTGGAAAATGTTTTCCAACGATTGCTAAGGAAGTCCGATTCATCATTTCAAAGCCAGTCAGTAAGACGCTTGCTTGCGATTGAAATAAATTGAGCAACTGAATCGCAGAATGAATATGGGGCACTGCCACCAAAGCAGTCCATTGTGCAATCGGCATTGGAAAGAGTTTAATGACAGCTGCAGTGATAATCCCTAAGGTACCCTCAGCACCAATAAAAAGATTACGTAAATCATAGCCGGTATTGTCTTTGCGAAGTCCCCGTAAGCCATGCCAAATTTCACCTTCGGCTGTTACTACCTCCAAACCTAAACAGAGATCACGCATATTTCCATAACGCAGAACATTCGTACCGCCCGCATTGGTTGAAAGATTACCGCCAATCATGCAACTTCCTTCTGCGCCTAGGCTTAAAGGAAATAAGCAATTCGCAGAGGCAGCCGTTTCTTGTATGTTTTGTAAAATGCATCCCGCTTCTACTGTCATTGTGAGATTGGCTTTATCTATTTCGCGAATGTGATTTAGTCTTTTAAGACTAATTACCACTTGATTGTTTGAGTTATCGGGTGTTGCCGCTCCGCATAGACCAGTATTGCCTCCTTGCGGGATGATGGCAATATTCATTTGATGACACTGTTTTACTAATGCCGCTACCTCATCGACATTTTTTGGTAGCAATACAGCCAATGCCTTGCCACGAAATAACTTACGCCAATCAATTAAATAAGGGGCCATTGAATTGGAATCAGTAAGAACGTACTCTTTACCAATTATTTTTTGAAAATGGGCGATTAACGAAAGCGAATCCATGTTTAGATTATCTTTTGATTTAATAGAATTTGATATTCATCTTCAGAATAGGCAAGTAATTGTGTTAATACCGAATGAGTTGAATCGCCTAGACGCGGTGGCGTTTTTTCGTACCGAACCGGAGTTTTTTGAAGTCGCAATGGACTGGCAACGGTTGATATCACTTTCCCAAACTCATCGGGCATATCAACTTTAAGTTGCCGATGTTGCACGTGAGCATCTTTAAATACCTGCTCATAATTATTAATCTTGCCGCAGGGGACGCCTACTTTTTCAAGGTGTTCTAACCACTCTTCTGTGCTAGCCTGCAATAAAGTTTTGGAAATTTCGGGAACTAAATCGTCGCGTCCACTAACTCTTCCACTCACTTTTTTCCAGCGCTCATTTTCGGCCAGATCAGGTCTTTTAATAGCCTGACAAAATTTTTGCCATTGTCCATCATTACCTACGGCAACGATAATTTGATCATCACTAGTATTAAATACTTGATAAGGAACCAGGCTGGGGAGGGCATTTCCAGCACGTTTTGGAATTTTGCCATTAGCAAAATAACCCACGATTTGATAACTGCCTAGGGCGACAGCGCTATCAATTAATGCCATATCAATAAATTGACCTTCACCCGTGCGGTCTCGATAATTCAATGCAGCTAAGATGGCGACACTGCTGTACATTCCAGTCAAGATATCGGCCACTGCAACCCCAACCTTTTGCGGGCCACCACCAGGAAGGTCATCGCGCTCTCCGGTAACGCTCATTAGCCCCCCAGTCGCTTGAAAGACATAGTCATAACCAGGTTTATGGGAGTCTGGACCATCTTGTCCGTAGCCGGTGATGGAGCAGTAAATTAATTTAGGGTTTATTTTTTTGAGGGAGTCGTAGTCTAGTCCGTAGCGTTTTAAATCACCAACCTTATAGTTTTCTATCAGAACGTCGCAGATTGCGGCAAGTTCCTCAATGACTTTTTTCCCTTGGGGGGTTGAAATATCGAGAGTCACTGATTTTTTACCGCGGTTTGCTGAGTAGAAGTAGCTTGAGTCACCCTGAGATTGGTCTGAGGGATTATTCATCCATGGTGGACCCCATGAGCGGGTATCGTCGCCAACCCCTGGGCGTTCAATTTTGATGACCTCTGCGCCCAAGTCGGCCAAGTTTTGGCTGCACCAAGGACCTGCTAATACTCTAGACAAGTCAAGAACTCGAATATGGGAAAGGGCACCAGCAAGCATGAATGTATTTGTAAGATTATTTAACGATATTATGCTCTTGTGAGGCCATTCAGTCTCTTGTGACTCATTAAAACGAAAGTGAAACAAAACATTATGTTAGGAAAACCGGTCAATACAACAGTAGTGGTAGTGGGTGGCGGAACCATGGGCGCTGATGTTGCAAGCGTTTGCGCACGGGGCGGATGTAAAACTCGAGTGGTTGAAACTGAAGCAGAGCGACGCAATCGATTGCCAAACTATTTTACAAAACGGATGAGCGAGATGGGGTATGAAAAACGCTTGCCTCTGTTATCAACAGCCGCCTCTTTAAAAGAAGTGCAGTGGTCTGATGTTGATTTGGTAATTGAGTGTGTTCCAGAGCGTCTGGATATTAAGCAGGCACTTTTTTCTGAATTAGAAAAATTAGCAAATCCAGAGACTGTTTTATCAAGCAATAGTTCCAGTTTTCCGATTAGTGCAATTGCAGAAGGATTAAAAACAAGCCAACGCATGATTGGACTCCATTTTTTTATGCCTGCTCATTTGGTGCCTTGTGTTGAGGTCGTTTATGGCAAGGAAACTTTGCCTGAGGTCGCCGATGGCTTGTCTCAATTAATGACCGCTTGCGGGATGGTGCCAGTTATTGTCAAAAAAGATCTTCCTGGGTTTTTGGCAAATCGCCTACAACATGCTTTGTCACGCGAAGCATTTTATTTAGTTGATCAAGGGATTGCCTCTCTAGAAGATATTGATAAAGCAGTACGTTTTGGTTTTGGTTTTCGTTATCTTGCCGCTGGACCGGTATTGCAAAGGGATCACGCGGGACTAGATATTCATTCCGCTGCTGGCGCTAGCATTTACCCTTCTTTAAACAATTCTCCAGAAATTGCGAATTGTTTAAAGCAAAGAGCAGAGCAGGGGAAGTTTGGTATGAAAGCGGGCGAAGGCTTCTTTCCATGGAACCCGGATACCATAGAAGCAGAACGAAAACGCTATAACGCGATCTTGATGGCTAGTTTGGAAATTATCCGTAAAGAACTACCAAAGATTGAATAGTTTTTTCTGGATTTTATTTTAGTAAGCCAGCGCTTTTAGCATCTTCGAGTGCGATTGGCGTTTTTTCTTTCATAAAAGCCGGAATTTTGTCCACCGGTACATCAACCAAGACAAAACCTAAATCCTCAAGCTTCTTTTTGGCTTCTACGTCAGCATTTAATTTGCCGATAAAGTCGGACATTTTTTGCTGAATTAATTTAGGCGTAGCTTTTGGCATAGCAACCCCACGATAAGCACCATCAACCCAATTTAAGCCGAGCTCTTTAAAAGTCGGTACGTCGGGTAGGGCCGGGTGACGTTTTTCAGTGGCAATTGCCAGGGTTCGTACTTTCCCTTTTTGTTGGATCGCTAGAGGCAAATAGCCCATAGCGCCACTCACATGCATGCCAATTAAAGAGGTAATTAAATCACCCGTGCCTTTAAAGGGAACATATTCCACTTTTACGCCTGCTAAGCGGTTTAATCTTTCGGTAGCCATATGGTTAGCAGAGTATTGGGAGGATCCTGCTAAGGTTAATTTTCCAGGATCTTTTTTTGCAGCAGCAATAAACTCTTGGTAGGTTTTAAAGGGGCTATCAGCCGATACCATCAGTGCGTCGGGAGTGTAATGGTAAAAATAGATTGCATTGATGTCATCGGTTTTATATTGAATTCCTTCTTGAAGTGGTTGCAAAATAATATGCGGAATATTGACTCCAATAATATTGGTTCCATCTGCTGGGTAAGTATTCAATTGGCTCCAAACTAAGGCGCCTCCAGCGCCAGCGCGATTAATTACAATCATCGATTGATTAAACTTTTTCATTGCAATATCGGATTGCATGCGAGCAACAATATCCGATTCACCAGCAGCGGGGAAGGGAATAATGTATTGAATTTGTTTATCCAAAAAAGGCTGTGCCATGGCAAGATTAGAGGCCAATAGCACCGCCATCAAAATCCAATTTTTTACGTTCGATAAAAACATGATTCCTCCGCTATCTATTTATTTTTTTAGGGCAGTACAAACTGCTGCAGTTACATCTGACATCATTGCATCCCCACCTAAATCACGCGTATGAAATTTCGGATTGGCTGTTACCAATTCAATGGCTTTCATTAATTGCTGAGCACTGCTGGTTTCGCCTAAATGTTCTAATAGCATCACAATAGACCAAAAAGTACCAATCGGGTTAGCTAAGCCCTTGCCCATGATGTCAAAAGCAGAACCATGAATCGGCTCAAACATTGATGGGTAACGTCTCTCGGGATCAATATTGCCAGTAGGAGCGATGCCTAGACTGCCGGCAAGCGCAGCAGCTAAATCGCTTAAAACATCCGCGTGGAGATTAGTTGCAACTACGGTATCTAATGATTCTGGACGGTTAACCATGCGCGCGGTTGCGGCATCGACCAGTTCTTTGTCCCATGTCACATCAGGAAACTCTTTAGATACTTGCCATGCTATTTCATCCCACATCACCATGCCATGCCGTTGCGCATTTGATTTTGTAATCACGGTTAAATGTTTACGTGGGCGTGACCGTGCCAGTTGGAAAGCAAACCGTTGAATACGTTCAACACCCACACGAGTCAAGATACTCATATCGGAAGCCACCTCGATTGGATGCCCTTGGTGGGCCCTACCACCCAAACCAGCGTATTCACCTTCTGAATTTTCTCGCACAATCACCCAATTCAATTGGTCGCGTGTGCAATGTCGTAAAGGCGTTTCAATTCCAGGAAGAATTCGAGTTGGGCGGACGTTGGCATATTGATCAAAGCCTTGGCAAATTTTTAGTCGTAAGCCCCATAAGGTGATGTGATCCGGGATATTAGGGTCCCCAGCTGAGCCAAATAAGATTGCATCTTTGTGGCGAATCGCATCAAGCCCATTTTCAGGCATCATCACACCGTGTTTTCGATAATAGTCACCGCCCCAATCAAAACGCTCAAACTGGAAACCAATCCCTTGGTTTATTTCAGCGATGACTTGAAGGACTTTTTCGCCCTCGGGGATTACTTCTTTTCCAATTCCATCTCCAGGTATGGAAGCAATTTGATATATTTTCATAAAACGAAATTTCAGTGGTGTTGAGTATTATTTGAATCGGTAGTGCTATCCTACCTGAAACTAGTTAAACCATTTCGATTCAAGCTAAATTCATGACACATTCTGACTTCAAGGTTTTGGCTTTTGATGTATTTGGAACCGTAGTAGATTGGCATGGATCGATTGCCAAAGAGATTGTGGCTTTAGGTTTGCCAGTTGACCCTAATGCATTTGCTTCAGTTTGGCGGAGTGGCTACCAACCTGCCATGGCGAGAGTTCGCTCGGGCGAATTGCCATGGACCAAGATCGATGACCTGCATCGAATGACTTTAGAACAAACCCTGCTTACTTTCGGGATCGATTTTTTATCCGAAGAACAAAAAAAATCACTGAATTTAATTTGGCATCGATTAGCTCCATGGCCAGACACTGTGGATGGTTTACAAAAATTAAAAACTAAATTTACGATTGTTACCTTATCCAATGGTAATTTGGGCTTATTGTCTGATATGGCAAAAAATGCTGGTTTACCTTGGGATTTAATTTTATCGGCGGAGGTATTTCGCCACTATAAGCCTGATCCAGAAACCTATTTAGGCGTATGTGAAATTTTTGATTTAAAACCAGACCAAGTCATGTTGGTGGCTTCCCACAAAGATGATTTGCTGGCGGCGCATCGTTGTGGTTTGGGGACTGCTTTTATTGAGAGGCCAGATGAATTTGGGCCCCATCATCAGAGGGCTGACTTAGGGCGCGATCCTATTAATACATATCATGCCAAAAACTTTCTTGATTTGGCAAACCAATTAGGCTGTTTGAGCTAATTTAGGGCAATTTCAGCGTTTCTTTGTACAGTATTCCTGACAATAATTTGAAAGCAGTAGCGTATTACTTTGCGTAATTAAAATAAGCAATTTAATTATTTAATCGCCTTTAAAATATCCGCAAACTGGGGATGTTGACTCGTTTTAATCCATTCAAAGGCAAGCATTTCAGTAGTGAGTAATTTAGCCCCTGCTTGTTGCAAGCGATCAAGAGCAACTTCTTTATCTATTGAAAAGCGGGATCCAACCGCGTCTTGAATGATGTGGACTTGATATCCAGAGTCGATTAAACCAAGAGCAGTCTGCATCATACAAACATGCGATTCACAGCCGGCAATAAATAATTGATGGCGATTTTTGGGGAGTGCTTCTATTAGGCCGTCTTGGCACGCATCAAAGAACTGCTTGACGATGGTTTGATTACATTGTTGTTTGATTTCAGGAATATTTTCTCCCAGACCCTTCGGATTTTGTTCAGTGCCAATCACTGGAATTGATAAGAGGCGAGCAATTTCAGTCAGTCGAAGACATTGCTTTATAAGTAGTTCACTATTTTGTATTGCTGGCATTAATTTTTTTTGTAGATCAATCAGGATCAAAATAGATTGGTTTATCAAAATGGGCTTCATTTTTTATCGAGCTTTATTTAGTAACGGATTGATCGTCATTAATGCATCGCGGTAGGCGGGCTCTGAAAACAGATCAGGTTTATCTAAAAATTCTAAGATCCAGTCGATCGAGTCGCAGCCCCAAAAAACCTGACGATTGATTCGAATGCTAGGGACACCAAAGATCCCATGATTAGCAGCATCTTCAGTCGCCTTTATTAGAGCTTGTTTAATAATCTCATCCTGTGGTTTTGGGGTATCTTCAGGCAAATGAATGGCTTTACAAAATTTATCCCAATCGAGTTCAGGGTCGCCGCCTTGGCCCCAAACAAAATCGAAGGCCCGATCAATCATATTGAAGTCGGCATTTTTTTCGAGTAACAAACGTTGTGCGGCAGCCGAAGCAAAGGGGTGCCTTTTCGGAAAGCGAAAAGGGATGTTGAGTTGTTTTGCTTTCCATACACAGAAAGTATAGGTATGCGCTCTTTTTTCTGGGACTTCAGCAGGGCCGCGATTATCTTGTAAGCGCAATAGCCCAGGAAAAAAAATGGGAACGGGGATTAAGTCCAATCTTTTTTCTAAAACGCCGCGCATTTTTAAAAAAAGATAGGCATACGGCGAAATAATGTCGTAATAAAAATACGCCCGTTGTTTCATTGCAGGCTAACGATTAAGAAATCTGCGCTCGGATTACAGCAGATCTATCCCACAAATTTGGTATTTGCGATGAAGAATACCCCGATACAAATTTTTTAATTTCCCCAGTTTCAGGATCGTAAACATGGCGTTTTACAGCGCCAATATTGCCCCCATAAACATGGATTGCAATCGATGTTTTATTGGTAAAGGCATTTTCAACGAGATGAATATCGCCATGAGCAGAGCTAACACAATCGATTTCACCCTGCTTTAAGCGTGATGGCTCTCCGCAACGAATTAATTTTTTATCTTGATTAAATTCGTAGCGCTGAACTTTTTCTTCACCACGGAACATTCCAAGTAAACCCCATACACAATGGTCATGGACGGGCGTTTTTTGTCCTGGACCCCAAACGAAACTCACGACAGAGAATCGCTCAAGTGGGTCGGCATGCAATAAATACTGTTGATAGTACTGAGGGTGGGGAATAGAACAAAATTCGGGCAGCCAACCCTCTTGGTCGATTAGTTTTTTTAGTAGAGCACCCCCTTTTTGAATGCGGGTTGCTTCATCTGGATGATTGCTAACCAATTCAGTCATCGAGACAACAAAGTCTCGTAATGGGGCAATCGATTCTGTATGTGCGTTCATATTTGTTTTGATAATTACTGATTCTAGAAGTACTCTAGTTTATTGCCTATCTTTCTATTGGATGCATCTATGGATAAAAATGATATATTGGTCTAATAATAAAAGGGGTGATTATGAATTTTAAGTCATTGATTAATAAATGTATTTTTATATTAATCACCTCCCTTTGCGCTCTAAACACATCGGTTTTTGCTGCACCCGAGAAGCTTGATAAGGCGGATGGCGCCTACGAAACTGTAAAAGCGCCTCCACGGGACGTCAAAGATATTCTGCGCATTCTTGAGCAGACAAAACCAGATGCAGTCTCAATTGAGAAAGCAAAGAAAGTGATTGCCTTACCTTTGCCCAATACAACAGATCGGGAAATGTTAAACCATTTTTATTATCGACAAGCCGTTGCTTACGAGGTCTTGGAAAATAATAAAGCCGCTGTTGAAAGTTTAAGAAAGGCAGCGATTGAATATCCATCCGCAAAGACAGATTTAAAAATCGACGAACGCTTTCAATACTCGATTCAGGAAGCTGTTCGAGGTAATACCCTGCTTGCAATGCAGATTGCGGAAGAAACACAAACTATGATCCCCCAGAACTTAAGAGGTTGGTCTATTAGCTTTGATCGGCAGCTTGCATCTTGGTGTTTAGTCATCGGTAATTTTGATTGCGCTAAAAAATTTATGAACAGTATTGAAAATACGATGGCAAGCTTAAGCGGCGCTAGAAATGTTGATTATCAGTACCGAATGAGTTGGGATACTAATTATGAATGGACACGTGGCCGTTTATTTATGTCCGAAGGAAAGTTTATAGAAGCAGAAAGATCTTTTCGTAAGGCGCTGTCTTTAACTAAAGAGATTATTTCAGGAATGAGGGGCGGTGGAAGAGATGCCTTAGATTACGAGGAACGGATTCTTCAGGATTCGAAGACCAATCAGCGTGGTTTTTATACTCAGAATATTTTTATTCTGAATGATTTAGCTAGAGCATTTTTGGGTCAGAAGCGTTTGACTGACGCTGAATATTGGTCGCGCGAATCGGTACTTCTGGCTATTAATAAATTTGGTGTTAATTCGGGACGAACAAGTCAGGTTCTATTGACCCTAGCCCGAATTATCTCTGAGCAGGGAAGGCAAGCAGAATCAGTTTTGCTTGCAAGTGCTGCATTACGGGTGGCGCAACAAGCTACAGATTATCCTGCCTCTCCCATTATTGCTAATGCACGTAAGGCTTTGGCTACTGCTTTAGCGGCTGATGGTAAGTATGTCGAGGCTAATAAAGTATTTGCTGAAATGGTGGAGGGTTTAAAGTCTGATCCCGAATTAGCAACTCGTTTTCAAACTGGTGATTTGGACTGGGCTTTAGCATTAGTAAAAACGAATCAGGCAACTCAAGCTGTCTCCATGACCAATGAAATGGTTTTAAAAGCAAAGGCTCGCCTAGAGCCAAATTCGACTCGATTGGCCTTGTTGCGTGGATTTAATGCTGCCGCTAAACAATCCGAAGGTAAATCCGTAGAAGCGTTGGCTGAGTTTAAGGTTTCGGTGCCAATATTAATTGATCAATCTCGCAATGATATGGAAAACCAAACCTCAACGATTCGGCAAGCACAAAGATTGAATTTTGTTTTGGAGGAATATCTAGCCTCTTTAGCTTATCAAGCCAAGTCGGATAGTTCAGGCACTGCTGCTGCCGAGGCTTTTCAAATTGCTGATATCGCCAGAGGCAGTGGTGTTCAGCGTGCTTTAACAGCCAGTGCTGCACGAGCTAATATTACCGATCTACAACTCGCAGGCTTGGCCAGGAAGGAACAGGATTTACAACAACAAATCAACACCTTAACGGAATTGTTGACCGGTCTTTTATCGGCGCCACCTGCCCAACAATTACCCGCAGTGCAAACCAAGATTCGAGCGGATATCACTTCCTTTAAAAATCAGCGTGAAGAGCTTAAAAAAGAGATTGCTAAAAAGTATCCTGACTATGCTGAGTTAGTCGAGCCAAAACCTGCTTCAGTGGAGCGCACTCAAAAAGCATTAAAACCAGATGAAGTTTTGGTGTCTTGGTACTTTGCTGATAATGTTAGTTATGTTTGGGCAATTTCGAAAGATAAGCCAGCACAATTTATGCAGTTGAATTTAACGCGTGCTCAAATGGCAAAAGACGTTGCGGTGCTGCGCAAAGCCTTAGACCCTGGAGTAGCAACGATTGATGAAATACCTGCGTTCGATGTGGTGTTGGCGAATAAGCTGTATCAAAACATATTGGCCCCCGTACAAACCAGTTTTGCTGGTAAAAAAATACTATTAACCGTGCCCCATGCTGAATTAGGGCAATTACCTTTGTCATTATTGGTAACTAAGCCAGTACCTCAGCCCCCTAAAGGTGTGGCCGGCTTTATTGCTTATCGATCAATTCCTTGGTTAGCTCGAGAGATTGCGGTAGCTCAAGTGCCTTCAGTAAGCTCATTAAATGCATTACGAAGCTTGCCCGCTGGAAATCCAAATCGGAAAGAATTTATTGGTTTTGGCGACCCCTACTTTAGTGCTGCACAAGAAAAGAGCGCAGAGAAACAAACAAAACCAATTTTGTTGGCAACACGCGGAATTCCATTGGGCTTACGTAGCGCTCCTAAAACAAGTGGAGTAAGTTCTGCTGAGCTCGCTTTGCTTCCTCGTTTACCAGATACCAGCCAAGAGATTGAAGAGATAGCTAAAGCGATGGGTGCGGGTGATGGCGATATTTATTTGCATCAACGCGCCAGCGTTAAGCAAGTCATGTCAACAGATTTATCGAATCGTAAAGTAGTGATGTTTGCTACGCACGGTTTAGTTCCTGGAGAGTTGAACGGCCTTACACAGCCCGCGCTTGCTTTGTCCTCCCCTGAGGTCACGGGCGATAAAGACGATGGTTTATTAACGATGGACAAAGTGCTAACCTTGAAATTAGATGCTGACTGGGTTGTACTTTCAGCATGCAATACTGCAGCAGGAGAGGGGGCCGGATCGGAGGCGGTATCTGGTTTAGGAAGAGCTTTCTTTTTTGCAGGAGCAAAAGGTTTATTAGTTTCGAATTGGCCGGTTGATTCGGTAGCGGCAAGAAACCTTATGACGGATTTATTTAAACGCCAACAGCAAACTCAAAATACCAGTAAGGCTGAATTACTTAGGCAAGCGATGCTAAATCAAATTGACCAAGGCGGCGTGAAAGAAGGTAATAATATGAAATATGCATATGCGCACCCCTTGTTTTGGGCGCCATTTGTGGTAGTTGGGGATTAACGAAACTAGCTTAGGACAATACAATGAAAAAATTAATACTACTTTTACTGACTTTTTTAATTACTTTGAGTATCGCTCAGGCGACACCCTTAATTAGCGCTAAGGAGGCGGCCTTACCCCCGATCTCAGGGCCTTTATCAACCAGAGGAATTTCTCGTGGACCCACGATTAAATTGAATTCCCCGATCGCCGATTCAAGCGTTGCATCCCCTTTTGATTTTAAAGTTGGATTTGAGGCAAGAGGCGATGCCAAAATTGATCCGAATTCAGTCAAAGTCATTTATATGAAATCACCCTTTGTCGATTTAACGCCGCGTTTAAAGTCTGCGATATCTGCTAATGGAATTGATTTTTCTAAGGCTGAAGTTCCCCCAGGAACTCATACTATTCGGGTTACCGTTAAAGATACTGAGGGTCGTGAAACCAATTCGGTGTTGACGCTGACTGTAATTAAGTAATGAATTGCCCTTACTGCCTTACAGAGCTTCAAGATCAAGCATTAGTCTGTAAGGTTTGCTCTAGAGATGTTTCCTTAATTAGGACAATGACGAGCAAAATTGCTCAATTAGAAAAAGAGTTAGAAGCAGGAATTCCAGCATATGAAGATCGTATTGCCTTACTTGAGGGTCGGCTAGAAAAGTATCAAAAAGAAAAAGAGGCTGCCCGTGGGCTTACAAGTAATTTAATTGATTTAGGAATTTATCTTGTTATTCCCTTGCTGTTACTATTAGCCGCCCACTCCCTGGTTGTGGTGGTTTACGATACGAAATTAGTTTATCTCAGAATTATTTCAATCATTTTGCCTTTTCCATTTGGCTATTTTTTATTTAAAACCAGAGCACGTATTTTATTTCCTTGGTTTTTAGCGGCATTATTTTTAGCTATTGCCTCTGTGATTGGTATGAGTGCCATAGTTAGTTTGGTTGATAAGACCCCAATTTGGCCGCAAAATGCGCTTGAGTGGAAAGAAACTCTGGAATTTGCTGCCAGTATTGCCTTTAGTTTTTTAACGGGGATGCTAGTTGGAGGAATGAGTTATGCCAGCCTGCATCGCCCCAAAAATATTACCCTGAGCCCCTTTTTGAAGAAAATATTAAAGCTTCTTGGAGAAGAGGAAATTTCTCGTAAAAATTTACCTCGATTAATTAAAAAAATAAGTGATTATGGCGGTATAGCAATTACCGTTGGTACCACAGCCGTTTCAATCTATACGGGCTTAAAAGATTTTCTATAGTCAGTGTGTTGGCTAATTTGAAAAAGTCACAACGTGATCCGCTCCAAGTCGGATACCAATTTTTTCTCCCAGTGCATGATTATGGTGGCTAGGTACGTAGGCATAGATTTCTTGACCCGAATCTAATTTAAGGGTGTATAAGAAATCAGCTCCGCGAAATATTTTACGAACGACTTCGGCAAGCATCGGGCTAGCATCATCGTGCTGCACATCATCTGCTCTGAGTAATACCTCTATTTTTTCCCCTGTATGATATTTTTTATTATCATCCATTTGGAGCATGCCTAATTCAATTTCAACTTGGCTATGGTCTTTCGTTTCCCCTGTGATAAAAACACCTCGACCAATAAATTCGGCAACATAGCGGTTAATAGGTTGATGATACAGATCGTAGGGCGCATCCCACTGCACAATTTTGCCTTGATTCATTACCCCAATTTGATCTGCCATGGCGAATGCTTCCAGTTGATCATGGGTCACCAATACTGCGGTAACATTATTTTTTTTGAGAATGTCACGCATTTCGCCAGCAAGCCGTTCGCGTAAGTCAACATCTAAGTTTGAAAACGGCTCATCTAATAAGATTAAATTCGGTTCGGGCGCCATTGCTCTTGCTAAGGCAACACGCTGTTGTTGGCCGCCACTTAACTCGTGCGGGTAAGCCTCTGCTTTATCGCTTAACGAAACACGCTCTAACCATTGAAGACCAGCCTCATGACGTTCGTTTTCGGCAAGATGACGCAAACCAAATAAAACATTCTCCAAACTAGTTAAATGGGGGAAAAGGGCAAAATCTTGGAAGACCATGCCTACTTTACGCTCGCTAGGAGAAAGCCGGAAGCTTTTGCTGCTCACTACCTTATCGTGGATTTTAATTAAGCCATTTTGTAAGGCTTCAAAACCGCAAATAGCCCTTAAAACAGTTGATTTACCACAGCCAGACGATCCTAATAAACAAGCAATATCACCTTGATTGAGCTCAAAGCTAAGATTTTTAACGACGGTTACTACACCCTCCCCATTGGGATTAGGGTAATTTATTTCGATATTCTCTAAAGAAAGTAATGGTGCAGAAGAATTCATCCCTATAATTTTCTCACTATATTGAAAAAATGAATTTATGAGCCGTCTTGCCTTGATCTTAGCCCTAATCCTAATAATGCCTATTTTAGGACTTGGTTACGCACTGGTTTTGCCCAATTCTTCTGGTGATACCTTGTCTCATTTATTGAATTATGTCTTAGGGGATTATGTTTTAACTAGTTTCATATTAATTCTGGGAGTTGGTATCGGTATTTTTATTTTAGGCGTAGGCAATGCATGGTTGATTGCTAATTATCAATTTCCTGGGAAATCGATTTTTGAGTGGGCACTGATTTTGCCTTTGGCGGTTCCTACTTATGTGATGGCGTATTTATTTGTTGATTTGTTGCAATTTTCAGGACCCATTCAATCGTTTATTCGGGATATTACTGGCGTTCATTCTTTGTCTTTATTTGATCCTCGTTCCCTATTCGGTGCTATTTGGACCTTTTCTTTTTGTTTATTTCCGTATGTGTACTTAACTGTGCGCACCTCTTTTTTAGATCGAAGTGCTCGTCTCATTGAGGTTGCAGAAACATTAGGTTACGGTCAATTTGAGGCTTTTTATCGCTTAGTTTTACCGATGGCTCGCCCGGCTATCTTTACTGGGATCGCTTTAGCATTAATGGAGGTCTTAGCCGATTATGGGGCCGTCTCCTATTTTGGGCTTCAAACCTTTGCCACTGGGATTTTTAAGTCTTGGCTCGGTTTGGGCGATCGCGTGGCAGCTGTGCAGTTATCTTTAATCCTGTTATTTTTTGTGCTGATTATTTTTTATTGGGAACAATCCAATCGGGCGCGTTTACGTTTTGTAAATCAAAATTCCTTAAGTCGTGCTGTTATACCAAAGCGTTTGCGAGGAAAAAAAGCGCTATTTGCTTTCTGTTTTTGTGGAATCACTTTATTGTTTGGTTTTATTTTACCCATGTTGATTTTATTTAAATTGTTTTTGCTAGAGGGTTTTGAAATAGACCCCCGTTTCTTCTCTTGGCTAAAAAATTCAGTACAACTCGGTGTCATTACGGCTTTTGTAGCAACAGCCCTAGCGATTTTTTTGGCTTATTCAGCCAGGATTTCAAATAGCAAATGGCTCATTACCTTAAATCGATTTATTAGTGTGGGATATGCATTGCCAGGAGCTGTTTTGGCAGTGGGTATTTTATCGTTGCTTGGTATTTTTGAGGCCGGATGGTTGCTTTCCACAACTACTTGGATTTTGATTTATGCCTATGTGATTCGTTTTTTGTCTTCCGGTTTGCAAAATGTTGAATTGGGCTTGGGTCGAATTACACCTGCTATGGATAGCAGTGCCGCCTTGTTGGGGGCAGGGGCTTTAGAAACAGCGCGACGCGTTCATTTACCGCTCTTAAGCCGCAGTATTTTGACTGCTTCATTATTTGTATTGGTTGACGTGATGAAAGAATTGCCTGCCACCTTGTTATTAAGGCCTTTTAATTTCGATACTTTGGCGGTCGCGACTTATCAATTGGCCGCCGATGAGCGCCTAGCAGAACTGGCTTTGCCAGCATTTACCATTGTTTTAGTTGGCTTAATTCCGGTGATTTTCTTGTCTAGGGCGATATCAAAACAACGCCCTTATTAGGACTGCCAATTTATGATTGATAATCATTCTCATTTGTGATATTATCACTACAACTTAAAAATAGTGAAATGTTCTTATTTGAGAAAGGTTTTTATGAAACAGTGGCTTAAGGTATTTTTTCTTTTGATCTTGCCAGCTTTAATCGGCTTTCAAGCACAAGCACAAGCACAAGCACAAGCGCAAAATTCAACACCAACAAAAGAAATTAATTTATATTCGGCACGCCACTATCAAACTGATGAAGTACTCTACAGCGAATTCACAAAGCAAACGGGTATCAAAATTAACCGAATTGAATCAGAAGATAATGCTTTACTAGAGCGAATTAAAAGTGAAGGTAGCAATAGCCCCGCAGATGTTATTTTGTTAGTCGATGCTGCCCGTTTGTGGCGCGCACAAATCGATGGCTTATTTAAACCGATTCAATCTGCTGTATTAGATAAAAAAATTCCCGTCAATTTGCGGGCAAAAGCAGATTCCGATGGAACCGCTTGGTTTGGTTTTTCAACTCGTGCTCGATTGATTGTTTACAACAAAGATAGCGTTAATTTAAGTCAAGTCGATAGTTATGAAAAATTAGCCGAACCAGTTAATAAGGGAAAAGTTTGTACGCGGTCGGGGTCACATCCTTATATGTTGTCATTGATAGGGGCAATGATAGAAATAAAAGGTCAGCCTGCAACAGAAAATTGGGCTAGGGGTATGGTTGCTAACATGGCTCGCCCCCCTCGCGGTGGTGATACCGATCAAATTAAAGCGGTTGCTAGCGGCGAGTGTGGTGTCGCATTAACGAACTCCTATTATTTGGTTCGAATCTTACGCTCCACCAAACCAGAAGATCAGGCCTTGGTAAAAAAGATCAGTTTTGTTTGGCCTGACCAAAAAACCAGCGGTACTCATATCAATATTGCCGGCGGAGGAGTGGCTAAAAATGCACCCCACAGTAAAGAAGCCATTCAGTTTTTGGAGTACTTAGCTAGTGATTCGGCGCAATCATATTTTGCTGATGGTAATAATGAGTGGCCCGTGGTTAAAACAGTGAAGGTAAATAATGAAGGTTTAAAAATGTTAGGGGCTTTTAAACCGGAAGATGTGTCGGTTGCAGCAATTGGACGAAATCAGATAGCAGCCCAAAAAATATTAGATCGCGTTGGTTATAAATAAAAAAGAACATTCAAGTTTTAGCCTCTTCCGACAAATGGCATTTTGCTGGCCATAATCGTCATTGTTAAAATATTACTTTCGGGCGGAAGGTTGGCCATGTGCAGTATGGCTTGGCCAACATGATCTACATCCATACGAGGCTCGACTTTAATTGTGCCATCAGCTTGAATAATTCCATTGGCCATGCGCTCCGTCATTTCGGTAGCTGCATTGCCAATATCAATTTGCCCACAAGTAATATTAAAAGGGCGTCCATCCAAGGCAATTGTTTTAGTCAAGCCGGTAATGGCGTGCTTAGTTGAGGTATAGGGTGCAGAGAATGGTCGTGGCGCGTGAGCTGAGATTGAGCCATTATTGATAATTCTGCCGCCTTGGGGATTTTGGCTTTTCATCATTCGAATTGCCTCTTGTGAGCATAAAAATGCGCCTGAAAGATTGGTGTTGACTACATTCATCCATTGTTCGTAAGTCAAGTCCTCCATGGGAACCGGAGGCGTACCCAATCCAGCATTATTAAAAAGGATATCAATTCGCCCAAATTTTTCTTTGCACGCTGCAAATAAGGCTTTGACCTGCTTTGGGTTGCCAACATCGCAGGCGAATGGAAGGCAATTTTCTGAGTTTCCACCAATGGTCTTAATGGCCTGATCCAGGCGTTCGATATTGCGACCCGTCAAAACAATCCGATAATGATCACCAAGCAAGGCTTTGGCTGCGGCCCGACCAATTCCAGTTCCAGCTCCTGTGATTAAGGCAACCCGCACTTGAGTATTTGTGTTCATTTTGTCAATTTCTAAAAAGTAATAAAGGGTGGATAATCTATTTTTTATATGATATATCGAATAGTATGGCTATTACGTTTATTCCTCGACGCTGGCAGCGTATCACGCTAATTGTTTTTTTAGTTTTGGCCCTGCCAGTTGCTGTTTTTTGGTTTTATATTCCCCAAACACCATCTACCCTGACGATCGCTTCGGGATATGAAGGTGGAACCTATGAGCAGTTTGCACAACGCCTACAAAAAGAACTAAAAAAAGAGGGAGTTGATTTAATTCTGCAAAGGACCCAAGGCAGTATCGATAATCTGAATTTATTAAAAGATCCCAATTCGAAAATTGACTTTGCCTTATTTCAAAGTGGGGTAGCAGATCCCAAAAAATACCCCAATATTGTTTCGCTTGCTGGTATTTTTTATGAGCCGCTTTGGATTTGGTATCGAGTAGAATCATTTCGAAAAGAGGGCGGTAAATTAAGCCAATTTAATCAGCTCATTGGCAAACGAATTTCAATTGGCAACCATGGCAGCGGTACGCAGGTACTTGCTAAAGAACTCATCACTGCAAATCAAATTAGTTTTGATTCAATGAAGGTATACGCTTTAAATCCAACAGAGGCGGCTAAGAAATTGCAACAAGGTGAAATTGACGTTGCCTTTTTGGTTAGTTCAACCCAAGCCCCAGTTTTAAAGAGTTTTTATGAAAATCAAAATATTCATTTGATGAATTTAAATCATGCAGAAGCGTATTCCAAAATTTTGCCTTATTTATCTCATGTGGTTGTGCCCCGTGGCTTATTAAGCATTACCAAAGATTACCCGCGTGAAGATTTAAATCTAGTTTCCCCCACAGCAGTTTTGGTAGCACGAGATGATATTTCTCCCGCAATCGTCAGTTTATTAATGAGGGCTTCTGTGCGGGTGCTGAAAAATGACCCCGGTACCGAACGAGACGCGAATTTCCCTTCGAGTGAGCGACTTGAGTTTCCTCAGCATATTGACGCTGAAATTTATTTAAAAGAAGGCCCTTCTTTTCTCTATAGTAATTTACCTTTCTGGGGTGCGGTATGGGTAGGGCGCTTTTTAAAAATTTTCATTCCTTTATTAGTGATATTCCCATTTTTTGCTTATGTGCCAGCATTACTTCGTTATAGTTTTAGACGAAGATTATGGCAATTCTATAAAGAGCTGAAGGTGATTGAGCGAATTTCAATTACAGAAGAAAATTATCTGAATTTGTTAAACCGCTTAGAACAACTTGATAAGCGCGTTTTAAATTTAAAAATTTCTACTTTAGCTCCTAAGGAATACCATGATCTTCGGGCTCATATTAATTTTGCACGTTCTCGAATCGAGCAATCGATCGATCGATTGTCTCGAACATAGTCATGCTAAATCCGCCATTAACTCCTTTTGAGCAAACTAGTGATTATTTGCGTGATCGTGGTTATGCGGTAATGAGTCCAGCATCCCTTGGAAAGTTAATTGGCTTTGATTTGATCGAGTTAGAGACTCTAAAATCATTTTGGCATGACCTGCCGCGTGACCCCTATTTAAAGGACGGCGGGCATTATCGTTCCCGACGTCATGGCAGTTATCAGGTAAAGCACGCTTCAACGCTTGAATTGATGCCGCACCGAGCGCATTGGCAACCAGTAACGTATAACGCCCTGCATGGGGGGATTGAGCGTTGGTTTGAGCCTTTGCAGGCTAGTTTAGTTAGTAATCATGTATGGCAGGCGATCCTATTAAAGATATCAGGCTTATTGAATTCAATAGACCCTTCGAATCAGTGGTTTATAGAAGCCCATCCTTTTCGCATCGATACCACCGGGGGCATTGGACGGCCAACGCCTGAAGGAGCGCATCGGGATGGAGTCGATTATGTTGCCGTTATTTTGGTTGATCGGATTGGGGTTAAAGGGGGTGAAACCCGAGTATTTGAAGCCCAAGGATCGATTGGCTTACGCTTTACTTTAGAAGAATCCTGGACAATGCTTTTATTAAACGATGCACGGATGATTCATGAGACAACCCCAATACAGCCGATTGGTGAGACAGGTTATCGTGATACTTTAGTAATTACTTTTCGCAAGCAAGGTTTTCAAGAGCCGATTGGCAAAGACCAGCAATAATTAGCTTTTATCAAACCAGTTCGTTATTCCATACGCAAGGCAGCAACAGATAGCGGTTACCAGAGCACCCCAAGCGATATCAATATAGGCTAATTTTTCGGGAAAATTACGAATAATCGCTAGGTTAGTTAGATCATAGGTCATGTAGCAAAAGAAACCAAATAGGGCACCAAATTGCAAGGCATGCAACCAAGACTGTTTGGTCAGTGCCGGAACCACCACGAAGATTGTTGCGCCTAGTGCATAAAGCAGATAAAAAGCCAAAGCAGCACCTAAGCGAGGTTCGCTTGCCATCAAATCGCCCATATCGGAACGATACATGTTTTTAGCAATGATCATGAGCCAAACTAAATCGATCACCAATAAACTAATTAAGAGCGAGAAATAACTAATTAAAAACTTTTGCATTTTAAAAACCTTTATTTAATTTGTTTTTGTGCTTCAGCAATATTTTCATCCATGGCTTTAGCAAACTCACTCTCAGCAGGAACTAGCGACCGACCTTTTTTCCAATAGTCTGCAGCTGCTTTAAAGTCGCCTATTTCATAATAAGCCGTTCCAGCCAAAGCCAATACTTTTAAGTTAGTCGGATCAAGTCGCAGTGCTTTTTGAATCAGTTTCATTGGCTCGCCTTTAGTGCTCTTATTTTGAAAGGCCATTAAATCAGCGTAATCAATCATGATTTGGGCATTATTTGGGGCTAGTGCCATAGCTTTGGCGTAGGCCTGTAAAGCCTCTGGCATACGCTGTAAGTTCGCATAGGAGCGCGCGAGCATTTGCCAACCCTCAACATTATTGGGATCGGCTTTTAGTTTTTCTGCCAAGCGCTCTACCATGCTCTCAATCTCTTTTTGGGAGATTGTTTGTTGAACTGGCTTTTCAGCCATTTCTATGGCTTGCGGTGAACCAACTAAAAGATATAAAACAAAAGTGAATATTGGCAATCCGATGGCAATAATTAATGTAGGTAGCTTTAAACCCCCTGATAGATCAGTTTTGACATTAATTTGATCAGCCGTAATAGCAG
>JAEMSI010000004.1:46190-71286 GCA_016462905.1 Polynucleobacter sp.
TTTAAACCCCCTGATAGATCAGTTTTGACATTAATTTGATCAGCCGTAATAGCAGCCTCTTCTTGCAGTAACCGTTTTTCAATTTCGCTTTGGGCCTCTTTAAGTTGTTCAGAGCTAATCCGACCTTCGCTATGGTCGATTTGAAATTGATTTAATTGGCTCCGTAAGATGGCAAGATTTTCTTCTAAATCTTGCCCCGATCTTTTATCGTGCAAGGAATTTTTTTTACGTAATGGGATTAACAAAAGGAGGGTAGCAATCACCATCATGCATAGGGCGGTAATGAAAAAGAAGGTCATCAATGAACACCCTGCTGGGATCGACTAGAAGCTTGGTCGCTGGATTCATGGAGCAATTGCCGCGCACGCACTAGTTCGGCCTCTTGAAAGTATTCTTCCTCAATTTGAATACGGCGCTGACGAATTTTCCAAATCAATAGAAGCAATGCCACAATTAATAAAATAAAAGGCCCAATCCAAAGAGCCCAAGTACTTGCTTTTAGTGGGGGACTATATAAAACAAAATCACCGTAGCGGGCAACCATATACTGCAAAATTTCGTCTTTAGAGCGACCCTCGCTAATTTGTTTGCGTACTTGATTTTTTAAATCAACGGCTAATTCGGCATTCGAGTCGGCGATGGTTTGGTTTTGGCAAACCAAGCAACGTAATTCATTCGAGACTTCATTCACTTTTTTTTCTAATACGGGATCCTCAGCCAAGGGCTTGGCAGATTGCCCGATGCTGACTTGGCAATTGAGCATTAAGAAGGTACTCAACACTATAAAAATAGTTTTAGCCATTGAGTTTCCCAATGAAAGGCAGAAGTGTTTCTTCGAGAATCTTAGGGGTTATTGGACCAATATGTTTGTAACGAATAATTCCGTTTTGATCAATGATAAAAGTCTCTGGTACACCATAGACGCCATAATCAATTCCCACAGAACCTTTTTGATCCATCAAAGACAGTTGGTAGGGATTGCCAAATTGTTTTAACCAAGCCAGCGCGTCCAACGGCTTATCTTTGTAATCAAGACCGAGGAGCGGGACATTTTGTTTTTTGCTCCACTCAAGCAATACAGGATGTTCTTCCCGACAGGCAACGCACCATGAGGCCCAAACATTGAGCACCCAGACCTTTCCTTTCATTTGTTCAGGCGAGAAGTAGCTGGTTTCATTGCCCAGTATGGGCAAACTAAATGTTGGAGCAGGCTTGCCAATAAAAGGTGAGGGTACTTCACGAGGTTTTAGCTGCAGCCCAAGACCCAAAAATATCAGCAGAACAATAAAGATAATTAGCGGGGTAAGGTAGCGCTTCATTTGATTTCCTTTGCTTTTCGATAGCGTCGATCAGTAATCGCCAAGAAACCACCTAGTGCCATCAGTAAGCACCCTCCCCAAATCCAATCTACAAAGGGCTTGTTATAAATTCGTACGCTCCATTCATCGGCGCTAATAGGTTCGCCTAGGGATACATATAAGTCGCGCGTAAAACCTAAATCAATGGCGGCCTCAGTCATCGGCATCTTGCTGGCGGTATAAATTCTTTTTTCAGGCAGCATAGTGGTGATGAATCGGCCATTTTCGCTTACTGCAAATTCACCTTGAACTGCCACATAATTAGGTCCGTCAATTTGCTTTAAGCCTTTTAGTTGAAATTCATAGCCCCCTGATTTTGCAGTCGAGCCGATTTTCATTCTCAGATCTTGCTCGGTTTCAAAACCTCGAACAGCTGTTACCCCAATAATAAAAACGGCAACTCCCAAATGCGCCAGTAACATCCCGTAATAACCAGCCGGCTGTGCCATTAAGTTTTGTAACCAAGAACGCTCGGGGTTAATTTGGGCGCGTTCAAATAGCTGGGTTACTCCAGAAGCAATAATCCAAAGCGCAATCACCAGACCAAAACCAATTAAAGGTGTCCATGAGCGCAATACAAAGGGTAAGCTGATGGCTGTGATGGCACTTACTGCTATAGCCCATTTCAATTTATAAACCAAATCAATGGGGGGCGACTGTCGCCAACGGGCTAATGGACCAACCCCCATTAAAAATAGGGCTGGAGTCATGAGCGGTACAAAGATGGCTTCAAAATAGGGAACTCCTACCGAAATTTTTCCTAAATTCAGAGCATCCAAAATCATGGGATAGAGAGTCCCCAGCAGTACCGCTGCTGCTGCCACTAAAAGTAAAACATTATTAATGAGTAGCATCCCTTCGCGCGATGTCGTTTCAAAACTGCCGCCAATATTGGCTTTGGGAGCGCGCCATGCAAACAAAAGTAATGAGCTGCCAATGATAATGGCTAGAAAACCTAAGATAAAAATGCCTCGCTCAGGATCAGTTGCAAAAGCATGTACAGAAGTTAATACACCGGAGCGGACTAAAAAAGTGCCTAATAAAGAAAGTGAAAAAGCAAATATAGCCAAAAGGGCGGTCCACATTTTGAAGCCGCCACGTTTTTCAGTGACTGCCAATGAGTGAATCAGTGCGGTACCAACTAGCCAAGGCATAAAAGAGGCATTTTCTACAGGGTCCCAGAACCACCAACCACCCCATCCCAATTCATAGTAGGCCCATGAACTACCTAAGGCAATTCCAATCGTTAAAAAACACCATGCTAGGGTCACCCATGGTCGTGACCATCTTGCCCATGCCGCATCCAGTCGGCCTGACAAAAGGGCGGCAATCGCAAAAGCAAAGCCAACAGCTGAGCCCACATAACCCATATATAAGAAAGGGGGATGAATAATCATTCCAGGGTCTTGTAAAAGGGGGTTTAAGTCTTTCCCTTCAGGGGCACCAGGCAATAATCGTTCAAATGGATTGGAAGTAAGCAGTGTGAAAAGGATTACTCCGACACTAATGATTCCTAAAACCCCGAGAATGCGCGCACTCATTTTGACAGGCAGATTTCTTGAAAAAAGAGCGACTGCAAGAGCCCATGCAGAAAGCATGAATGCCCACAACAGTATCGATCCTTCATGACCACCCCAAACTGCACAGATTCGATAAATTAGCGGTAATTGTGAATTTGAGTTTTGCGCAACATATAAAACCGTAAAATCGTTTTGGATAAACGCAGTCGTTAAGCATATAAAGGAAATGAGTATCCAGATAAATAAACCGTAGGCAGCGGGTCTAGCCAGTAAGGTATACCGCAAGCGATTTGATTCTGAGCCGATTAATGGAAAAATGGCCATTACTAGCGAACTGAGTAAAGCCAAAATTAATGCGAGTTGACCAATTTCTGGAATCAAGGGCGGCTCCCTGGCTGACTTAAGGTGGGGGCGGTCTGCGGATTCTTTGAGCGTGCTTTGGCTAACGCTTCTGCAGCTTCGGGCGGCATATAGTTTTCATCGTGTTTAGCCAGAACTTGATCAGCAATAAAAACACCATCGCTACGAAGTTTTCCTTGAGCAACTACTCCTTTGCCTTCTTTAAATAGATCGGGGAGCATACCCTGATAATTCACAGTAATTTTATTGGCTAAGTCGGTGACGATAAAAGACACTTTTAAACCATTGGGATCGCGTTGCACGCTTCCTTCCTCAACTAATCCACCAATGCGAAAAGGACGATCGCGCGGAGCCTCCTGAGCAACCACTTGGCTAGGGCTAAAAAAGAAGACTAGGTTGCTTTGAAAAGTTTTCAGAACAAGATATGCAGCTATTCCTAAACAGACCAAACCAATAGCGATCGTTAGACCGCGTTTAGTGCGGGGTTTCATAAGCCCTTATTTTGCCTAATTTTTTGCTGCTTCATCAATTTCGTTTTTTAAGGCTGTTAGAGTCGCCTGTCGAGCTTTCTTGACGTATAGGATTTCAATCAAAATCAGGGCAAACGTGAGGAAAAAAGAGCCCCAAACATAAAGGCCATATCCACCCATAGCCATAAAATCACTAAGGTTTTTCCAATACATCATCGTTTTAGCGCTTTAACCCAATCGGTATGCCGATCGCGTTGCAAAATCAAAGTCCGACAGCGATACAGGGCAATAGCTATGCTATACATCCAAAAAGCAAAAACCATCACCATCATTCCAGTTAGCATTTGGCTTGCCATTGTAGGCGCTTTGCTAATGCTAATAGATGCACCTTGGTGAAGGGTATTCCACCACTTGACTGAAAAATAGATAATCGGCACATTAATCACCCCAACGATTGCAAGCAAAGCGGCACTGCGATCGGCTTTCCGTGTATCGTCAATTGAGGCGTGTAGCGACATAAAGCCAAAATAAAGAAAAAGTAAAATCAATTCAGAAGTTAATCTGGCATCCCACACCCACCAGGTTCCCCATGTCGGCTTACCCCATAAGGCACCAGTCCATAGGGCAATAAAGGTCATCAATGCACCAGTAGGGGCAAGGGCTAATGCCAAGATGCTTGCTAAGCGAGCATTGAAAATCAGACCAATAGCAGCCCAAAAAGCCATGACTAAATAAATGAGCATCGACATCCATGCTGCTGGAACATGAATAAAAATAATCCGATACGAATCACCCTGTTGAAAATCTGTGGGAGCGATTAAAAGACCTATGAATAAACCAACCGCCGTCAAGATAGCTGCGCCAATAAAAAAGAATGGAATCATCCTACCAGCCAAGCCGAAGAATAGCCTTGGGGCCGCGTATTTAAACCAATTAATGTTGTAAGGAATGAAAGTAGTCATTTTTATGAATAATTTGAATTTTATGCTGATTATTCAATTGCAATTCGTAAACTAGCCGCAGTAGCAAGTGGGGCGAGAAATAAGGCGGCAAATAGCATCGCACCGAGTAAATAAAAGTTTCCAGAAATATCAAGCCCCGCTTGATAGGATTCGACCGCACCAGCCCCAAAAATTAAAACAGGAATCACCAGCGGTAAAATAATCAAGGAAAGTAATACACCGCCACCTCTGGCGCTTAAAGTGAGGGCAGCCCCAATTGCGCCAATCAGACTCAACAAAGGGGTGCCTAATAAAAGAGTTAAAAACAGTATTTGGATACTGTCTAGATCTAAATTAAATTGCAGGGCTAATAATGGAGCAATCAGCGTCAGCAGTAAACCAGAACTAAGCCAATGCGCAATCATTTTTGCTAAGGATACGATGGGCAATGGCAGAGTAGAAAGTATGAGTTGATCAAGAGTCCCATCTTGATAGTCTTCAAAAAATAAACGATGGAGTGATAGCATCGCAGAAAGCAATGCGGCGATCCAAAGAATTCCAGGAGCAATACGTTGTAATAAATTAGTTTCAGGACCAATGCCCAAAGGAAATAAACTGGCTACTACAACAAAAAACAGTAAAGAAGAAACTGTATCGCTTTTACGCCTCAATGCGAGCCTAAGGTCGCGTTGGATTAATCCCCAAAAAGTAAGCAGACTATTCATGGCTTAGCGTTTAAGTCAATTGTGCGGTATTGCGAATATTGGGTTGCCAAAGCAAGTGGCAGATGACTACTAAAGACGATGATTCCATTTTCTGAGGCATGTCGAAGCAACATTGTTTCGATCGCCTCACTAGTTGCCTGATCTAAAGCATTTAACGGTTCATCTAAAATCCAAATCATTTTTTTGGGTCGAATCAGTAGTTTTGCCAGCCCCACGCGTTGTTTTTGGCCTTGTGAAAGGGTGCGAATCGGCCGCCCAGACACTCCTTGCAGATTCAAATCAAGAATTATTTTTTTTGCCTCTTGAGTGGATAAGGCAATTCCGGATAATGCAGCCTGGCTAATTAGATTTTCAATCGCAGTTAAATCACCCTTAAGTGCAGGTTGATGTCCTAAATAAAGTAGTTGGGAATGAAAGTAATCACGATCATCATGAATCGGGTTTTGCCCCCATAACACCTGACCATCTTGAGGGCTTAATAAACCACAGAGAATGCGTAATAGACTAGATTTACCCGAGCCATTGCCCCCAGTAATTTGCAAGATGGAACCCGGTGAAATTTCAAACGACAAATTACGAAATAACTCCGTATCACCGCGCACGCAGGTAAGTTCTTTAGCAATTAAGGCTTGATTTAAATTCAATGGATTATTTGATTTTATGGTTTAAGAATATTACCTAAAAGCAATATGTTTTGTGTGAAATTGCCAGCGTCAGAATTTCGAAGAGTCCATAAATCCAAATTATTTTTTGGACTGTATGGATCAATATAAATTCCATTTTTCCTTAGCTCAAAATGCAGGTGGGGTCCAGTCGATCTTCCGGTTGAGCCAACGTAGCCAATTTCCATCCCCCGCCGAATTTCCCCGCCTTTTTGTAATTCAACGTTATAACTACTTAAGTGTGCATAGTAAGTTTGATAATTACCAGGATGTTCAATCACAATCAGGTTTCCATAACCGCCGTTATAGCCAAGATAGGTTATCTTGCCATCGGCAACACTAAAAATAGGCGTACCCGTCGGAGCGGCGTAATCAATCCCAATATGGGTGATGTAACTTTTTACATTGACCGTTACTTTCTCAGAGGTATTAGGGTCAATGGTTGTTTTTTTGCGGGTGACCGTTGCGGTTCCAACCCCTCTTGAGATGCGACGATAGCTCAGGGGATTGGTCCAAAAAGAGCGTTCTAGCGATTCGCCTGAGGAGGTAAAAAATCCACCCGGAATATCATTTCGATCCAGCCAAAAAGCATCAGCTAATACCTCTTTGTTTTTCGAATCAATTAATTCAACTGCCCAAATTTGTGCCCAGCGATCTCGATCACCAAAATCAACAATCACCCTGACCTCAATATCGGATAAATCACTGGTATTCGGTTTCTCAGAATAAATTTGCCTAACAACGGAGTTTAGTTCCCAAGCCAATTCAACTGGGAGTCGATCGCTCAGTCTTTGGGTTTCATAGAGCACATCCCGCAAGGGAACAAAAAGTTCACCCCATTTTTTCATCTGATCGATCAGATTAGTTTCTTGGGTTAAAAACCCACCAAAAACCGAGGGGGTAAAAGTCAGAATTTGAGAATTCTGATTACGAACAAATCCATTCATGATGCTTAAGGATTCTAAGGCGTTATTTTTTCCATAAGCAACGACATAGGGGATGCAGAAACCTTGGGTTCTGCGAAAGAAAGTGCTGGTTTGATTTTTAAAATAATTAGAGAAGATGGCATTATCAATTCCAATATTGCTGGGTAATTTATCGTTAGCAAAGCTATTGCGAATACAGCCACGCTCGATGCGCAATTCATAATTATTTGCCCCGTAATCGGGCGCAGATTCTTTTTTATTTGAATCGGCCAAAGTACCTTTATTAGACTGTTGTGAATTCGTTTTTTTGGGCGCTTTTATTCCGTTGCGCTGGTTAACTTGAACTTTTGATTGAGTTGTATTACTAGAGCTAGGGGCCTTATTACTTGGATTATTGGTTTGCGCAAACGTAAAAGAGCAAATCATGAAACAAGCCAGTAAAGTGACCAGTTTGGTTTGGATTGCAAGGGGAGGTAGGTAGACCGCTCTAGAAGTCAATTCAGATGCCTTGGGTGATATCACCAGCTAATTATCCAATACTTCAAGGCCACTTCGATTAGTGGACTTTAGGCTATCGGTTTAATATGCTATTACTATTCTAGCGAGTTTTGATATTGCCAAGGATTCAAGGATGAAAAAAGTCATACGAATTTGGGATTTACCACTACGCGTCTTTCATTGGTTACTTGCTATAACTATCATTAGTGGAATTATTTTTGTCAAACAGAGTGGCTCGGCAATGGTTTGGCACGCCTATTGTGGATATCTTGCGCTCGCTTTAGTTTTATTTAGAATCATTTGGGGGTTTATTGGTTCGGAGCATGCACGCTTTTCTTCCTTTGTGCCAAGCCCAAGCGCTTTATTTGCTTATGTGCGAGGAAATAGTTTTGGGGGTTTAGGCCATAATCCTTTAGGCGCCTTATCCGTTTTAGCGCTTTTATTTTCAATCTTGTTACAAGCATTTACTGGCCTCTTTGCTGATGATGAAATCGCGTTTCAAGGGCCGCTTAGCAAATATGTTTCAAATGATTTAGTTGCTTTACTCACTTCGGTACATCGGTTTAATCGATACTTTATTTATGGCTTGATCGGGCTTCATGTCCTGGCCATTATTTATTATCAGATTAAAAAGAAAGATTTAATTACTCCAATGCTAACGGGAGACAAAAAAATTGACCCTGCAGAGCAGGGTCAGGAAATTCAGATGTTTGAGAGTAAAGACGGGCTATTGCAAAGAGTGCTTGGCTTCACTATTTTGTTTAGTTTGATTGTGCTGATTTTTATTTCTTTCTAAAGTCATCATGACAAGCTGAACAGGTTTTTCCAGTTGCAGCAAAGGCAGTTTTAATCGTATCGATATTGCCCGATTGCGCCGCTTTATTTAACTCAGCTGCTGCGGTCTGAAATTTTTCAGAAGCAGCTTTAAATTTGGCGTTATCAGACCAAATTGCTGGGAGCGCTCGCTCACTTTCGGTGCCTGGGCCAAAACCTTGCCAAGGTAGTCCTGCTAGGGTATTGATGAGGGCAGCATTTTTTGCAAAATCATCTTTATTGTAAGGTGCTTCGCCTTTAACAACGGCGCCCATGCGACCCATATAAGTTCCGATTAAAGAAAGAGCGCTTTTACGAAACTTCACTGCATCTTCGGGTTTTTGAAATTGCGCGTTTGCAGGTAATGCAATAAAAGTCAGTGCTGTGGCTGTTAATAAGCAAGATGTAGTGCGAATAAAAGTAGATTTCATTGGGCCTCCGATTAGTAAGGGGTATTGATTTTCAAAAAGCATACACTAGATTGCAGACACTGGCATAAATTGATGATTGGCATCTTAATGGCCTATGATTTAGTGACCCAGCAAGAGCCGAATTGGCATCGTTATGAGGCGAATCACATTTAAAAAGAAATCATTTAAAGGATTCATCCACCAGTGCGAGATGAAGCCTGTAAAAACTAGACCCAATACGATAAAAAAGCCCCACGGTTCTATTTTAGAAAATGCCAAGGCTTGGCGGTAGGGCAATAGTCCTGAAACGATTCTGCCCCCATCCAAAGGAAGAAGTGGAAATAAGTTAAAAACGAGCAAGCCAATATTCCACAGAACGCCTGCCTCAGCCATTTTGAGAAAAAAGGGTTCTTGAATTCCCATACTTTGAATCGCAATCCAAAATATAGCCCAAAGAAGTGCTTGGAAAAAATTAGAGCCAGGACCCGCTAAAGCAACCCAAACCATATCCATTTTGGGGTTATTTAAACGGTCAAATCGAACTGGAACGGGTTTAGCGTAACCCACCAAGAACGGTGCGCTTGATAGAATCAATAGAGCGGGAATTAAGATGGTGCCAATCGGATCGATGTGTTTTAATGGGTTAAGCGTTACCCGACCCAAAACAAAAGCGGTATTGTCGCCCAATCGTTTGGCCGCATAACCGTGCGCTGCCTCATGAATCGTGATGGCAAAAAGCAAGGGTATGGCATTAATAGCAATAGCTTGGATAGAATATTCAGTAAACATAGCAACATGATAGCGATAGGAGAGCATTGTGACCGATGAAAAGAAACCGGCAATCAAAATTCCAGTAAAAACGGCAAAGCCGCCTGCCAAGCCCCCCGTAGCAAAAGGCCCTCAGGCGCTAGGCGGACGACCCCAACAGGGTTTTGGCGGGGGCAAGGGAATGATGCGTAAAGCAGGACGTGGTAGGTAGTTTAGATGGTGGATAATGAGGTTTTATTGAATCATTCCCCTAAGGAAATACCATGAACGAGTGGCAAAACCAAAGTAAAGCCGAAGTCAATAAGAAAATCATCACTTTAATCGTGATGCTTGCCGCAGCCACCAGTCTTGCTATTTTATTTGCTTTGGTTGCGGCCCATTCTGGTTACGTATTTGGGTAATACTGTTTTATAAGGCGCTCCCGAGTGGATCGTCACCCCGTTTTATTTTTCGGGCATGGCAGCCCAATGTATGTTCTTCAGCCGAATCGGTATACCCAAGCGTGGAGCGATTTAGGCGAGCGCCTTAGGCGTCCTAGTTCAATTTTGGTGATTTCAGCTCATTGGTTGACCCGTGGAATCTGGCTTACCTCTTCGGGTTCACCACAAACGATTCATGATTTTGGTGGCTTTCCTCAAGCACTTTTTGATATTCAATACCCCGCACCAGGAAGTCCTGCATTAGCTAATCGAGTTCAAGAGTTAGTTCGTTCCTCATCGGTGATATTAGAAGAAAATGAATGGGGTATCGATCATGGCGCGTGGTCGGTATTGAAATACATTTATCCCGATGCCGATATTCCTGTGGTGCAATTCAGTTTGGATGCGAGTTTGGATGCCAGCGGACATTATCGTTTGGCAAAAGAGATCGCACCTTTACGTGACGAAGACGTTTTGATTATTGCTAGCGGCAATGTAGTGCATAACCTGAGTCAATTAAAAAGAACAGAAGATGCCATCCCTTACCCTTGGGCAAAGTCGTTCAATCAATTTTTTGCGCAACATCTTTTAGCAAAACAACACCAACCTTTATTGCATTGGCAGGATCAAGGGGAGGCTGCTCAATTAGCGGTCCCTACTCCAGAGCATTACTGGCCCGCTCTATACCCATTAGCAATGCAGGACCAAGGTGAAGGCGCAGAAATTATCGTCGACGGGATTGAAATGGGCTCGATGGGGATGTTGAGTTATATTATTCAGTAATTCGTATTGGTAATGATTAAGCTATTTTCACTCATTTATTATGTCGACATCAGGCTCAAAAACCGTTGACGATTTATTGGCCAAGGCTCAGATTAAAGTCAATGGCAATCATCCCTGGGATATGCAAATCCATAGCCCTCGAGTTGGCAATCGCATTTTGCGTGACTGGTCATTGGGCTTGGGTGAATCGTATATGGACGGTGACTGGGATTGCGCTGCTCTGGATGAATTTTTTTATCGTGTTTTAAAAGAAGATATTGACGAGCAAGTAAAGGGTTTGGCACGTACACGCCTCGTAGCCGAGGTGATTCGAGCCAAACTCTTTAATTTACAAAAAAAAGAACGCGCCTTCCAAGTAGGTGAAATGCATTACAACGTGGGTAATGATCTGTTTGAAAAAATGCTCGACCCTTTGATGATTTACTCGTGCGCTTATTGGGATGGTGCTACTAATTTGGCTCAGGCCCAAATCAATAAGTTGGATATGATCTGTAAAAAGTTGCAATTAAAACCTGGCGAGTCTTTATTGGAGATTGGTTGCGGCTGGGGTGGTTTGGCAAAGTATGCTGCCACGCATTATGGTGTGCAGGTTTTAGGAATTACTATTTCAAGCGAACAAAAAACCTTAGCTGAAAAGAACTGTGTAGGCTTACCTATTGAGATTCAGTTAATGGATTATCGGGACTTAAGGGGTCGATTTGATAAGGTCGTATCAGTAGGCATGTTTGAGCATGTAGGATATAAAAACTACCCCGATTTTTTTAATGTTGTGAATCGTCTCATGAATCCAGAAGGTATTTTTTTATTACATACGATTGGTAGTTATGTCACAGTAAAAAAGACCGATGCGTGGATTGATCGCTATATTTTCAGAAATGGCTACTTACCATCGGCATCCGTATTGGCTAAGTCGGTAGAGCGGTATTTTCAAATTGATGATTGGCATAACTTTGGCCATGATTACGATAAGACTTTGATGGCTTGGCTTGCGAACTTTGAGAGCGCCTGGCCGGCTCTACAAGATCGTTACGAACCCCGCTTTGCACGAATGTGGCGTTATTACTTGTGTTGTTGCGCAGGTTTTTTTCGTTCTGGACAGGGGCAGTTGTGGCAATTAGTTTTAACTAAACGGCATCGGAAAGATACCTATCGAAGCTATCGGCCGAGTTTATCGGCAATTGCGTGATAATCGATTCATGAATTTATCATTCGTCGCAGTCTTTATTGGAGCTGGTTTTGGCGCTTTACTGCGTCATGGTTTTAATTTATTGGGTAAAGGTATGACAGCGGGAATGGCCGCGGGCTTTAGTGAGTTTATTCCCTTGGGAACGCTCATCTCCAATTGCTTAGGAGGCTATTTAGTGGGCTTAGCAGTTGCATTTTTTACAGCCAACCCCAACTTGTCTCCTGAATGGCGTTTATTGATTATTACGGGTTTTTTGGGAGGATTAACTACTTTTTCGAGTTTCTCAGTTGAGGTAGTTGATTTACTTCAGCGTAATCAGCTTCTTTGGGCAGCTGGTTTAGCTTTCAGTCATTTAGCAGGTTCTTTGATATTAACCATGATTGGTTTTTGGACCTATCAGATCATCAAATAAATGCTAGATGATATTGAGCATGCCTAGGATTCCTCCAAGTGCGATCAAATAAAGTGGATGTAAACGCGTTGTCAGAACTATTGCAATAGTCACGAGTGAGACAAGGTAATTAACCATGCTTAAATCAAGTTGGATTGAAATCTGCCATGCTGATGCGAGCGTTAATCCCACCGCAAGACCAGCAGCAGCAAATTCAATCGTTTTTTGCCATTGAATATTCTTCATGTTTAGTAAAAAACGTTGCAACCAATAAATCACGATGGATGAGGGCCAGCACACTGCCACGGTGGCTAAGACGGCACCGAGAACACCGCCTGCGTTCCAGCCAATTAAAGTGACTGTCATGAGATTAGGGCCTGGCGCTGCTTGCGCAATCGCAAAATAATTGGCAAAAGTTTGAGCATCAATCCAAGCTTCTTGATTGACGGAGATTTCAAAGAGGGTCGGCAATAAGGCGGTAACACCACCAAAGGCAGCCATGGAAAAAATCGATAATTTAATAAAAAGGCTTAACAAGAGACTCATTTTTTTGCCTTGATCCAGCCTGCAATCAGTCCAAGGGGAAGGGTAATAGCAACCACGGTTAATAGGGATAAATGCAATACCGCAGAAGCTAGAATACAAACCGCTATAGTTGCTAACATCGGCCAATCGGTTAATTCATTTTTTAACATTTTGAAACCTGTGCTGGCAATTAAGCCAATCCCGACAGCACAGATGCCCCTTAGTAAACCCTGAATTTCAGGCAGCCGCCCGTAGTGATCGTAAAGATAAGCAATCAATATCACCAAAGCAACCGGCGCAGTCATCATGCCAAGCACAGCCGATATGGATCCTCTTACTCCAGTAAACCTGGCCCCAATACAGATTGCCAAATTAACCACGTTCGGCCCAGGAACAAGCTGGCAAATACCGATCAGCGAATTAAATTCACCGGCAGTCAGCCAATGTTTTTTTTCAACCACCGCTCTTCGAATCCAGGGTAGAACTCCACCAAAACCAGACAGAGCAATTTTGGTAAAAGTAACAAACAGTTCTCGGTTGGTAACGGGCTGGTTCAACGGATTGGCTTTGGAATGATGATTAGTTTGCGGTATTTAAAAGTTTTGGGATAGGTTTGTCATCAGTCCACGCAAGTAATGTTTCATTGATGCCGTGAGCAAATGCTTTAAAGATCGGTTCTGCGATAAAACCTAAATGAGGGGTCATGAGTAAATTGGGGGTTGATCTTAAGGGATCATTTTTTGGAATCGGTTCAATATCAAATACATCAATTGCTGCCTTGCCTGGGCGGCCCAATTGGAGAGCTTGAATTAAATCAGCCGTTTTAATCAGTGCAGAACGCGAGGTATTGACTAACAATGAATCGGGACGCATGAGCTTGAGATTTTCAGCATGGATTAAACCTTGCGTACTCGGAGAAGCAACGATGTGCAGACTCACAATTTTAGAACTGCTTAGTAATTCCTCAAGCGAGACTGCTTTGGCACCTACTTTTTCGGCGCGCTCTGGCGTCATATTCGGACTCCATGTCACTATTTCCATTCCAAAAGCGCGACCAACGTTGGCAACGTTGCTACCAATTGCACCTAGACCAATGATGCCAAGACGCTCACCGTTGAGCATGGGTAGAACCGAATTGGAATTACGCCATTGTCCCTCTTGAAGTAAAGCCTGTTGATCAATGATGTTTTTACTGGCGGCTAAAATCAAGGCCCAAGTTAATTCTGCAGTGGTTTCTTTTGAGGGGCCGCCGGCAGTAACTCCTACTGGAATATGGCGTGTTGCTAATGCCGCCGTATCTAAGGTGTTATTACGTGCACCCGTAAACATCACAAAGCGTAATTTGGGGAGCCGTTCAATCATGGCGGCATTGATAGGAGCTCGATCGCGAACGATGGCAATGGCATCGGCATGCTTGATTACCTCATATAATGCCTCACCCTGAAGAGGCTCATGGTGGATTTGGATATTCGCTTTTTGCTCTAAAGTTGACCAATCCGCAAAACGCCGTAGGCATTTTTCATAGTCCCCTAAAATAGCAATGGTGGGTTTGGTATTCATGAGGCAATTTTGTCTTTTGTAGGTGATAATTCTACTCTCATGCATCCAGTACTACGCCATCTGAGAGGAAAATAAAATGATTTTAGAGTTAGTTGATATTCGGATTGATCCGGCTAAGCAAGCCGAATTTAGCGAAGCGATTTTACGCGGAGTAAATACGGCAATCGCTCCCGCTAAAGGATTTCGTGGCTTTAAAGTAAATCACAGCATTGAAACGCCAGCCCGTTTTTTATTAATGATTTATTGGGATACGCTTGAAAATCACATGGTGGATTTTCGCGGCTCGCCAGCATTCACGGAGTGGCGAAGCATTGTGGGGCCTTATTTTGTAGAGCCACCTCAAGTGGAGCACTTTAATTTAGTCGGTAAATCAAACTAGTGACTTAGCCATTTTTGGCTTTGTTTTTAATTGGCCGTTTAATCGACTTCGGTGTCAAATTAGGCTCTAAGGTTTCGCGTTCATCAAAGACAAAACAATTGCCGACATAATGAGCTTCGCCGACATCTTCAAAGTATTGCAAGATGCCGCCATCAAGTTGATAACTATGTTCTAATCCGCGCTCGCGTAGATAGAGCCCTGACTTTTCGCAACGGATCCCGCCAGTACAAAAACTAACTAAGGTTTTATCGCTTAGTTTTTGAAGTTCGGATTCAATCGCTTGAGGAAATTCACTAAATTTTTTGATATTAAAGTGAAGGGCGTTGCGAAAAGTACCGTATTCGACTTCAAAATCATTGCGTGTATCAATTAATACCACTTCTCTACCTAAATCATCTTTACCGCGATTTAGCCATTCCTCTAATTTTTTAGGAGAAATGAATTTTGCTCGACCTTTATCAGGTTGAATCGTGGGATGATTCATGCGAATAATTTCATTTTTAATTTTGACCAATAAACGTTGAAATGGTTGATGTTCAGACCAACTGTTCTTGGTGGAGAAATTAGCAAAGGCAGGATTTTCACGCAGTTTTTTTAGAAATGCGTTAACCGAACTCTCAAGACCAGCCAAAAATAAATTAATACCCTCTTCAGCGAGCAAGATCGTACCTTTTAACTCAAGACTTTTGGCTAGCTCGCGCAGATGAATTTGTAACTCGGATAGACCATCAAGACGAACGAATTGGTAGCCAGCAATATTTAAGATAGGCCAGTTTGCAGTATTCTCTTTAGTATTGGTTTCGTTCATTTATATTGATACTATTTGTAAACTCGTATTTTATGACTAAAAATCGCTTAGTTCCTTATCAACCCTTGGATTTAGCTGAGCCTGCTGAATTGGTGGCAGCGATTCGCAAACGACGTGGTGGTCAATTGATTAATCTAGATCGAATGCTTTTGCATAGCATTCCCTTTGCCCGTGGCTGGAATCAATTTATTGGTGAGGTTCGTGAAAATTTATCCTTGGATCCTAAATTTCGTGAACTAGGGATGTGTGGAGTCGCCATTTTGAATGGCGCTGAATACGAATTTTTTCACCATGCTCCACCGTTTCGAAAAGCAGGGGGAACCGAAGAACAAGTCAGTGCTTTACGAGATATTGGTAAACCCAATTTTAATCAGGCTTGTTTCAATGCTTTAGATTTAGATGTGATCGAGCTTACCTTGCAAATAACGCAAAATATTCAAGTGGACAATACTTTAATTAGTCGTTTACGTGAGGCTCTGGGAAATACTCAATTAGTTGAGTTAGTAGGGGTCATTGCTGCATACAATATGGTCTCGCGTTTTTTAATCGCCTTAGATATCCATCCTGAGGATCATCCCCCTGCATAAATTGCACATAGAGATTTTATGTCTAGTATGAGAATACTATTTAAGACACCAGTTCAATTATTAGTTTTTATCTGCGCCCTTGGCTCAACCCAGATTAACGCGCAAGAAATATGGCCCAATCGCACGATTAAATTCGTAGTAGGTTTTGGTCCGGGCGGGGCCAATGACATCGTTGCGCGAGTTGTTGCTGATGGAGTATCCAAGCAATTGGGTCAAGCGGTGATAGTTGAAAATAAACCAGGAGCAGGCTCAGTGTTGGGCGCTGATTTAGTAGCCAAAAGCACACCCGATGGCTACACCTTTTTTGTGAGTGCTGGTGGGATTATTACCAATCCGATGATCAAAAAGACCATGCCTTATAAAGAGGGCGATTTAGTCCCGGTGGCGATGTTGTCAGTCAGCCCATCGGTGATTGTGGTTTCGGCAGAGTCATCGGTTAAGTCTTTAAAAGACTTGATAGTTCGCGCAAAAGCATCGAAGGGAATTCTGTTTGCTACTGCAGGCACGGGCAGCACCCCTCATTTTGTTGCGGAGATGCTCAAAGTTCATGCGGGCGGCCAATATGAAATTGTTCCCTATAAAAGTGGATCAGAAGCCAAGGTTGCCGTTATTTCAAATCAGGTCGACGCCACTTCTGAAGCCAGTGTCGTGGTAATTCCTCAGATCCAAGGCGGCCGATTACGTGCAATTGCCTCAACTTGGAATAAACGGATTGAAGCTTTACCAGAGGTTCCCACTGCAAAAGAGGAGGGTTACCCAGAAATTTTTATTGGTCACTGGGCAGGTATCTTTGCCCCTAAAGGAACTCCAGAACCCATCCTAGATAAAATGAACAAAGCGATTGATCTAGCATTAAGGTCTCCTGAAATTCAAAAACGCTTAGCGCCTCAAGGCATTGAACCAATCCCTGGAAGCAGGGCTAGTTTTGCTAAGTTTTTGGCAGAGGAAAAAAATCGATTACAGCCGATTGTTCGTAAAGCAAGCATGAAGGAAGATTAATGCAAGTGACCCAATTATTTTCTCAAAAATGGGTTTTGTTATTCATTGGTTTAGCTAATTCTTTCTTCAGTTCGGGAGCAGTTTTTGCTCAAACTGCATATCCCAACAAACCCATTTTGTTTATTGTTCCGTATGGTGCTGGTGGAGGATCCGATTCGCGTAGCCGCCAAATGGCACAAAAGATGAGTGTGATATTAAAGCAGCCGATTGTGGTGGATAACAAACCGGGCGCTGGCGGAAATATTGGCACGGAGATGATTGCGCGTGCTGCGCCCGATGGATATACGATTGGTATGGGTAATTTTGCACCGATGGCGGTGAATAAAACTCTCTTTGGTAATCTGCGCTACGACCCTGAAAAGGATCTAGCACCGATTATTCTGATTGAAAAAGGCCCACTTGTTCTAGTGGTTCACCCCAGCTCCCCCTATAAATCGGTTGCCGATCTGGTCACTGCGGCTAAAGCAAAACCAGGCACACTTACTTTTTCATCGGGGGGGATTGGTGGTAGCCATCAATTGTCAGGTGAGTTATTTAAAATTAGTGCAGGAATTGATTTAATTCACGTTCCTTACAAGAGTGGCTCGGCAGCGCTGACTGATTTAATGGCTAATAATGTGACGTTGATGTTTGACCAAATGTATTCTGCTATGCCGAGTATCAAAGCCGATAAAATTCGCCCGCTTGCGATTACCAGCGCTAAGCGTTCACCCTTGTTGCCCAATGTTCCTAGTTTTACTGAGGTGGGTTATCCCAAAGTAGAGGTGCTTAATTGGCAAGGACTCATTGCCCCCAAAGGCACTCCCAAAGCAATCATCGATCAACTGAATGCCGCAGCCAACGAGGCACTCAAAGATCCACAATTACGTGAATTAATGCTCTCACAAGGCAATGAAATTGGCGGAGGAAGTCCAGCGGATTTTGTGGCTTTAGTGAAGGCAGAAGCGGCTAAATGGAGCGCTGTAGTTAAGACTGCGAATATCAAGCCTGAATAAATTTTCTAATTAATTTTGATCGGATTACGTGAGTAATAGTTGTTGCCACAAAGACAAGACCCGTAAACCAATGCAGAGAGATAGTGAAATCCCTTGTAAATTCTGGTCCGTAATATAAATTTAAACCAGAAATTACTAGCAGTACCAAAGAGATGATCAACCCATTTCCGGAAACCCAATTTTTTTTGGATTTAAATCCTTTTAATATATGCGATGGTAAAAGACTGCCAAAAATAAAAATCATGAAATAGCCACTAATTCCATGCCATATTAGAATTCGATGATGAGCAAAATAAGAATAAAAAATACCCCACTCATGACCAATAAGATAAATTAGCCCGCTGCCTGAGCACATCAGCAAAACTGCGTAACTTAATTTTTTTTGCCAATAGGGCATAATTTTACTTAATTAATCCAAATAGGCACTGCTTGAAAACGTTTAAAACAAGGGTGATTTCTATTTTTGGATAGAGTAAACACTTTAGTGAGTGCATCTGCATAGGTGCAATCGCACGCAATCACTGAAAAGGATCCAATCGACAAAGCTCTTTCTCCAGATAAGGGGTTGATCAGCTGACCACAAGAAGGGTAATGACTTGAATACGGATAGCAGCCTGTAGTAGCAATCGCGCCATTTTGTAGAACCCCCATTTCGATCAAAGCCTTTGGACTTTGGGGACAACGAATATAGATTGGTTTTGTGAAATCACCAAAGACCTTTAAGTCACCTCCCGCATTCACGCATCCCGATTCAATTCCGAAGTCTTGTAATGTGTTCACCGCATGGTCTACCGCAAAACCCTTGGCAATTCCACCCAAATCAATGCAAATTGGTTTTGAGGAATAGACTGCTTGTTCCTTGTTAAATTGAATATCTTGTATTCCGCCGTATAGAATGCAAGGTGATTTTGGGTGCAGTAAATGCTGACCAATTCCGCAGTTAAATAGACCATCCGACCAAACATAAATCTCTTGGGCGATTTTGAGAACCTGTCTTAATAGCGGATTAATACGGATTGGTTTTAGGTGGGAAATCGCATTTATTTCAGAAAGTTCGCTATCGGGCCGATGAAAACTCATTACTTTTTCAATATGATTCATCCCATCAAATGCTTTTTCAATGATGGCACTTAGATTTTTTTCTTTAATTCCTTTTTGAAGATTTGCTTTAGCGGTAATCTCAACATAAGTACCTAGTAAAGGTTTGCAGCGAGTCATTTCTCTTTTCCGGAATTATTTTCAAGGGCTAACTTATGTAGAACCAAAACACGCTTAACCCCATCGGTAATGTGTTTGCAAGAAAGCGTCGCACCAGAAATATTTTGAATATCACGATTGAGTTTGATGGGGTCGGACTCCTTTTTGCCTATGAACTGTCTGCGCCAGTCTGCATTGGCTACTTCATATCCATAAGATTCTGAATATTCCATAATCTCAATACCTTGAATTTCGCCTGAATGATTTAGGCCCACCGCATAGGTGATCATTTCGTGTTTTCCGACCACCTCGTCGACAATCAGCCAATTTCCTTTTGAATCTTGAAAAATACGTTCACCACGGAAAGGGTGACGTACCCCAGAGGCAAGCCGCATTTTGTTTTGTAAGTCAGCATCGATTACAAGGGGCCGAGATTTAAATACGGCACCAGGAAAAATAATTTTTTGTACTTGTTCGGTCGATGCGTAAATTTTGGCTTGAACATAGATGGGGCTTGAGATTAGGGTAGCCCCAGCTAAAGTCCAAACGGGATTGGGTTTCCAGATCACGATTTTGAATGAAAATAATTAGTGAAAGGGAAAGCCAACTTTGAGAATAAATTCATTTTGACCATGGCTATCCCAAACTTTGCCACCCGAACACTCGGCCGTTCCTTCGCCCATACAACTACCACCAAGCTGGTATCTCCATGCTGCAGTAGCCCACCAATCTTTGCTGGCGTAATGAAGGTTAGGGCCGATAAACGTAGCTTCTTGGGTTTGATCTCGAAAATCATAAGTGGAATAATCGGTGTGATAGCGACCTTCAATTCCGGCAGACCACTTTGGAGCAAATCGATAACTAGCGCCAATCAAAATATCCGCCATCGATTCTGGAACGGTCGGTCCCAAAAATTTAAGTTGCTCGGACTCTAAAACTAAATTTCCTGCCACGATCAGACGATCATCCCAAAAATTTGATTGAACCAAAACTCGAGTGGCTAAGGAATTTTTTAATCGACCGAGAGTAGGTTCAATATAAAAACCAAGACCGATTGGCGATGTTACGGGATTGCTAATTCGATAAATTGCCTCTAAAGAAACACCGTCTAGACCAGTTCTGTTATAGGGTGTTGCGGGATCATGGGTGGATGGAACTCCATACCCACTGGTGCAGGTTGGGCTTTCGTCGCATGCTTCAGGATTCGTGTAGTTTTGATTGGCGTTGACTTGATAGGCATTTAGATAACCTGCAATTTGCAAATCGTTCGTAAGACCATATTCAATTTCTGAGCGCGAATACCATAAATCATACGTTCCCGATGCTTGTCCTTGAGTAAGTTGAAGACGTTGCTCAAATTCCCAACTATCTTTGGGCTGCAAATCGAGGGTGTAAATCCAACCAAAATTACCTTCACCAGCAAAAGCTAGATTGCCTATTCCAATTTGACTGACAATCAGCACAGTTGCAATGGTTTGTCGTAACGAATGTATTGGGCTGTTTTTTTTCATTGATCTCCTCCGTAAATAGAAGAGATATTTTAAATAAGAATGATTCTCATTAAACAGATTATGGTTAAAAGCCTAAGTGGTTTGTAAGGGATAGTTTGCTAATGTGCCTGATCACCATTACTATCAGTGGTGCACTCTATCCCATCACTTCCAACTCAAGCATCTACAACTGGCCCAATCATCACTTGGCTTGAGGGTGAGCAAACGCATACCGCCCGTTGGCAATCGGAAAGTCGCTTATCGCCTCCCAAAAAAGTGCTTGTAGTCGATGACACCTTAACCGCCGACAGGGCATACCGCATGGCTTGCGAGGGTATTGGCTTACTTTGGCGCGGTGATTTTCAAAACGCGCGGCAACTACTAGACGCAATGGCAAGACGCATTGATAAGCCTAAAAAGCCAAAACGGATTTCGAAAACACAAGAGGCCAAGAGGCCATCGGTACAAGATGGAAGTACTCCCGATTCGATAGGTGCTGCATTTCATGCCTATCGCTTAGCACAATCGCAACGCTCTCGTACCTTAGCGCAACTCTTAATTCCAATTGGCCCTCATCATCAAATTCAGTTGGCGCGTGCTCCGAAAACGGGGCTTGCGGGAGAAGAAGCCTTTGGCCCAATGAGCGAAGACTATGTGATTCCCCTGAGGGAGATGTTGGGCGTGGTCGGTGCGCATGAGTGGCGTAAAAAAGGGCTGGTGATTGATACGTTAAAGACCGATGAAGAGCGACGGATTTATCCGCATTACGGGGTTTTCTCTCCGATCCGCGGCGAGTACCTGGATTTGATCAGCAAAGCGAAATTACCTCAAGCCCTTGAAGCACATTCACGCGCCTTTGATATTGGTACGGGTACCGGTGTTTTAGCAGCCATTTTGGCTGTGCGAGGTATTGAGGAAATTGTGGCAAGTGAGATCGATCCGCGTGCCTTGCGATGTGCGCAAGATAATATTCAGCAACTGGGTTATGCAGAAAAAATTCAGCTTGTAGAAACGAATTTATTTCCCGATGGCAAAGCCTCTTTAATTGTGTGTAATCCACCTTGGATACCTGCTCGCCCAAGCTCTTCATTAGAGCGCGCGATCTATGATCCTGATAGTCAGATGTTGCGAGGATTTTTAAATGGTCTTGTGACTCATTTGCAAAGCACGGGCGAAGGATGGTTGATTTTGTCTGATCTGGCTGAGCATTTAGGTTTGCGCTCACGCGCTCAGTTGCTGACATGGATTGCCGAAGCGGGTTTGGTTGTTTTAGCTCAGGAGTCGATTAAGCCGCGGCATTCTAAGGCGGCCGATAAAAGCGATGCGCTGTATGCGGCGCGTTCGGCAGAGATAACCACTCTGTGGCGTTTAGGCAGAGCAAACCCCGATTAAGGCTGAGTAAAAGTAAAGCGATCGACCGCAACAATAAAAAACACCAACCACTTTCATGGTTGGTGTTTTTAAATGGTGGAGTCGGCGGGAATTGAACCCGCGTCCGAAAATCCTCCACAACAAGTTCTACATACTTAGTCATATCATTTGATTTAACCAGCGAGTCACGGATTGACACGTTTCACGTTGGCGATTCACTTAATTTTCGTCCTATCCCTCGTGACACGAGATAGCCTTATCTCTTGTATATGACCCTGATGTAGCTTGCGCTACCTGACCCAAGAGAGAATCAGTTCAGGGGCAACCGCAATTAAGCGGCTAGTGCGTAACGTTCGTCGTTAGCAGTTATTACATTCCCATTGATTTACGAGATAACGGGTCCTCGGTATGCCCTTGATGCTTTGTAATCCCCGTCGAAACCATGTCGACCCCGAATTCATTGCATGGGAGCAATATTTTACGACTCTTTGGCTTTAATTGCTTAGCTTATTTTGGAAAGACAATTTTCAGTAGATCGAGGGGTTCTTGGATTTCATAATCAGCTCCCCATGCGTGAGCAGGTTCAATACTCCCCAGATAGCCGTATAGGGCGGTAACGGTTTTCATTCCAGCCTCACGCCCGGCAATAATATCGCGATGATCATCACCAACATAGAGCGTTTTGCTTGGGTCAATTCCAGCTAAACGGGCAGCATGAAGTAGGGGTTCCGGATGGGGTTTGGCATGCGCAGTGGTGTCGCCCGAAACAATCACACAGGCGCGATGATTAAGCCCCATCAACTGCATTAAGGGATTAGTAAAGCGCTCCATCTTATTGGTAACAATTCCCCAGGGAATTGAGGCTTTTTCAAAATGGTGCAAAAGCTCTTCCATGCCGTTGAATAAAACGCTATCAACACAAATATGGCTTTCGTAGTACTGGAAAAATTCATCCCGTAAGGGAATGTATTCGGCTTGTTCAGGCGTGATTCCAAAACCGCCTGCAATTAAGCCGCGAGCTCCAGCCGAGGCTCTAGGGCGAAGCTCTTCATAAGGCAAGGCTTTTTTCCCGTGGGCCAGGAGTAGGCGATTGGCTGCAGCGACTAAATCAGGCGCAGTATCAACTAAGGTACCGTCTAAATCAAATAAGATCGCTTCAAATACGGGTTTTACAGAAACATTCATTTACGACAGGCGATCATATAGTTCACATCTGTATCCTCACCCAATTTATAAACTTGCGTGATGGGGTTATAAGTCATGCCTTTGATATCAAGCAGACTTAATCCAGCGGCCCGAGTAAATTGCGCTAGCTCGGAAGGTTTGATGAATTTAGCGTATTCATGCGTCCCTTTTGGGAGTAACTGCAAAATATATTCAGCGCCAATGATGGCAAACAAATACGATTTTGGATTGCGATTTAGAGTGCTAAAAAATAGCGTGCCACCCGTTTTGCATAAGCTGGCACAAGCTTGCACTACGGAAGCCGGATCAGGCACGTGCTCAAGCATTTCCATGCAGGTCACCACATCGTATTGACCGGCTTCTTGTTGAGCCAACTCCTCGGCAGCCATTTTTCGGTAGTTGACTTGGGTGCCACTTTCTAATTGATGAAGCTCCGCCACTTTGAGCGCTTTTTCAGATAGGTCAATACCACTTACATTGGCGCCGGCTTGATCTAGCGATTCAGTGAGTATCCCGCCACCACAACCGATATCGAGAACCTTTTTACCTTGAAGATCGACATGAGAGACGATCCAATTTAGGCGCAAAGGGTTGATCGCGTGTAGCGGTTTAAATTCGCTATTGGGATCCCACCAGCGATGCGCTAGGGCGCTAAATTTATTAATTTCACCTTGATCTACATTCATACCATATCGCTTTATGACAACCGAAAATGCCACAGAAAATACAACCTAATAGTCCCATGATAGACAAAATAAAAAAGCCCGGCATGACCGGGCTTTTATTCAGAGGCTAGTTCTAGCCTACTGGAATTACTTCACGGCAGAAGTTCCAACCACTTCGATATCGGTGCGGCGATTTTTTGCACGACCTTCTTCGGTAGCATTGCTAGCTACAGGGTTGCTCTTACCTTTGCTTTCAGTGTAGATGCGATTTGCTTCTACGCCTTTGGATACGAGATAATCTTTAACAGCTTTGGCACGACGATCACCTAACTTCATATTGTAGGCATCCGAACCAACGCTATCGGTATTACCAACAGCAATGATGACTTCTAAGCGAATGCTACCTAACTTAGATACCACGTCATCTAATTTGGCTTTGCCTTCCGGTTTTAAGGTGGCTTTATCAAAGTCATACAAGGCATCAGCTTGCAAAGTAATTTTGCTTTGGGTTACCTTAGCTTGAGCAGCAGCAGCAGGAGCAGCTGCTTTGGGGGCTAACCAGCCGTCGCAATTGGCAGCAGCCGTTGCTGGGGTCCAAGTTGCATCGCGCCAGCACAAGGTACCGTCACCGTTCTTAACTGGCACTGCACCACCGCCAGACATCCAGTTGTCGTTGTTTTTAGTCTGAGCAATAGCAGCGCTAGCCAAAGAAAGACCAACAACAGCGAGCATCATTTTTAGAGTTTTGTTCATTTTTTTCCTCGAGATTGCTTAAAAAAGTTAAATTTAATAGGGGTTCACCGTAAATCAAACGGGTGTTGTTACCTAGGGTGAGCCACCAGTTAAAACCTACAAACCTGCCAAATATTATCACAGGTTGGGGGTGTTGAAAATGATATTATTCTTAGATGGAACAAGCCGCTAAAGAAACCCTCCCAATATCCCTAGAAGACGAAATGCGGCGGTCCTATTTGGACTACGCGATGAGCGTCATTGTTGGCCGAGCCTTGCCAGACGTGCGCGACGGCCTAAAACCAGTCCATCGACGGGTTTTATTCGCAATGTATGAATTAAACAACGATTGGAATCGGGCTTTTAAGAAATC
>JAEMSI010000068.1 GCA_016462905.1 Polynucleobacter sp.
ATATAGGCCTAAATCCTCATTAACCAGGGTAAGCCCTAGCTCTGAATAATCTGCGCCACTAGCGCTCCCTGATAACTGAATGAAAACTTCGGTGGGATAAGCAGAAGCATGATCCAACTTCACTGTGTAGGTCAGGTTACTAGTGCCATCTTCGCTCACCGCTTTTGGGCTAACGCCAATAGAGACTTGGGGTGGGGCATCGTTATCGTGTACAGTACCTGTGGCTGATTTGAGGGTCCCATTCAGTACGGCATTGGAACTAACTGTCTTAATAACTGCGTTAACGGTTTGATCAACGCCTTCATAAGTCTTGTCATCAATCGTTTTATATTCAATCTTGTAAGACGTTTCGCCCTTAGGAACAATAACCGTATATTCCTTACCGTCAATTTCGTATTTAACGGTTGTGGATGAGCTGGATTTACCGCTGAGCTTAATGAAAAATTCAAGCTTGCCGCCTTCGTTAACCGAGTCGCCACCGACCAAAGAAACTGATGGGGGCACAACTGGAGTTGAGTTAGCGCCTTTGTTGTCATTTTTCGATGTCATGATATTTCCTAACTGTGTATAAATTGTCTGATTAAACTACCGATTGATTCGTTCCACTACCGCCAAGGGATTTAATTTCTTGGCTTAAAATTTTTGCTGCAATACCAACTTTTCCATCTAACTTCTGAACTCGAATTACCTCTGCACTGCACTGCATTTCAATCTTCCCGCCTGGTGAATCCAACTCAAGGACGAAATTGATTTTCGAGCCGGGTTCGTGATGCGTATCAAATTCAAAAAATAAACCAGTAGCGCTGATATCTTGGGTAATGCCTTTTTTACCGTTCATAGTCAAAGGCAACTTCGATTGCACGCGGCTTGCCTCACGACGTTGAACGCCAGTTTGGGTCGAATTACCTTTTTTCATTGCTAGATAATAGGTTTTCTAGGGTTTAAAAAGACCCCCCTCACCTACTGTTTTGAACAAACTTAAGTACTATTAATTAATGGCTAAAAATAGTACTTATATACTAAATTTCTAAATATCAACCAAAATCCAATCCCGGGATGGGTTAATTTCCATAGAAATTAAGAATTTTGGCTGGGTTTGGCCAAAATGACATATTGCAGGGCAATCGCATCCGCCCCCGCTGCATCAGGATTAACGCCCGCTTTTTTTGCTAACTCTTTAATCGTCGGCAGAAATTCATCTCGACGCACCTCATTAAAAATTCTTGGATGAATATTTTTTACCTCAAAACCTGTATTTACAAATAATTCAAGCAAGGTTTGTCTAGTAAAAAAACGTAAATGGGTGATATCTAATAAACCACTTTTTTGATAACGTAAATCACCAATAGCCATTTTGACCTGCAAACTCCAATGCTGTGAATTAGGAACGCAACAGACTATATTTCCATGGGAAGCCATCGATTCCCTAATTTTTTTTAGTATTTTCCAGGGATCTTGAAGGTGCTCTAATGTGTCGCCAAAAATCCAGCAATCGGCATGCGAAAAACGTTCCCATAGTGATTCATTTATGTTTTCAATATTGCCTAAAAAAACCTCGTCGCAATGGCGTTCAGCCAATTTTGCGAATTCAGGATCGATTTCAATTCCAATATACCGATGGTCTAGTAAATTTAATTTTTTATATTCACGAGCAAGTGCGCCACTGGAACAGCCTACCTCAACAATAAATTTTGCATCTCGTGGAATAAATGACAATAGGTCTGGGTTATGTCTTTCATGTGCAGGAGTTTGTTGCATAACTAGTCAACCCATTTCAATAAATAATCTTTATATTGACGTTTAAATTCATCTGAAGAAAAATTACCGCCACTTTGATGAACCGCTGACAAAGAAATAGTTCCCATCTTTAATTTTAAAGCTTCTGCACTTCGACAAAAATCAGTGTCGTAAAGATGAAATTTAAACCGCTCATCAAATCGAAGACCCGTTCGCTGCAGTGTCTCACTATTTACCGCTAGAAGCAAACCATCGAGCAATTTACACTCAAGACCAACTGGCCCATAATTACTAACAACCTTAGGTGGAAATTGATTGCCGTGTCCAACGCATCCCGAAAAATGCTTGCTGTTAGCCATCTTTTTGCCGGCATCCAAATAAATCCAGCTGGCTTGCTTTGCAATTCTCGTCGTGTTGCCAGCCAAACCCACAATATCAAACTGCTTCAAGCCATTTCGAATTCGATGCGTCCAAAATAAATCGGCTATGAATACATCATCATGAATGAAAACCAGGATCGCTGGCTTCTTAGCGGCCTCTTTAATCGCTTTGTTATAAACCTGACTAAGGCCTAAAGTATTACTTGGGAAAAAAGAGACTTCTGCATCACATGCTTTTTTTAGAGCAAATGTACTTTTCGCTGTCGCAGAATGAGATAAAAACTGATCTTTTGGAAGTTTTGTCGCACAAATTAAACGAATTGGCAGTAAGTCTGGATTCATGATCAATATGATTTAATTCAATTAAATAGCAAATAGTCAATCGATCTGAATGAATTTTGGATTTTCGTCTGCTTGATATAACTCCATCATTTTAATATAAGCCGCCTCTATATTTTTAGTAAAGAGTGGTGTATTAAAAAGGGG
>JAEMSI010000069.1 GCA_016462905.1 Polynucleobacter sp.
AAATATTTAAACAAAAGGTTGGAATTAATATTGTTCATGTTCCCTATAAAGGCTCTGGTGCCGCCATTGCCGATGTTCTCTCTGGTCAAGTTCAAGTATTTATTAGTACCCCGCCCTCACTCATGCAACATGTGCAATCCGGAAAACTAAGGGGCCTAGCAGTTACAAGCAAAAAGCGTCACCCGATGATGCCCGATATCCCCACTGTGGCTGAAGCTGGAATTACTAATTTTGAATTAGAGTCTTGGGTTGCCTTATACGCTCCCTCAGGAACTCCACCCGAAACCGTTCAATATCTATCTAACAGTGTTGAAAAAGCGATGAACCTTCCTGAAACTAAAAAACGGGCTGATTCAGCGGGAGTTGAATTACGTTTCTTGCCACCCGTAGCCATGACCGCAATGTTAAACAAAGAGATTAAAGAAACCGAGATCGCTATTAAAGCCGCCAAAATTACGGTTGATTAATTAAGCTTCGCTGGGACTATCTAAATTGGATTTCAATCAATTGATTATGCACAGCAAATCATTTATTTCTGCAAAAAATTAGCAGCATTATTAACCCCGCTAATATCTCGGCCAGTACAAACCCAAATACATCTGCTGGTGCAATACCAACGAAAGTATTGGTCATGCTTCTAGCAACCGCCACTGCGGGGTTGGCAAAGAAAGTGGATGAAGTAAACCAATAACCTGCTGTAACGGTACACGCCACCAGCATCGGAATACGCTCTTTCGCCTCTTTGTCTCCAATGCGAATAACGGCTAGTAATATCAATGTCGATACTAATTCACTGACCCAAATACCTAAACCAGTTCTAGGCTTGGTTGAGGTCTGAAGGATTGGCAAACTAAACATCAAATGAGTCAGATAAATACCTGCCATTGCACCAGAAAATTGACATGCCCAATAAGTAACTAATTTCTTAAAATCTAAATGCCCCAACCTCCAAAACATGAGACTAACTACTGGATTTAAATGGGCGCCTGAAATGGGTCCTAGTAAAACGATTAATACATAAAGACCAACGCCTGTAGCAATGCTATTGCCCAATAAAGCAACTGCCGCATTTCCACTGCCTAATATTTCACCCATATAACCAGAGCCAGCTACGATTGCCAATAACAAAGCGCTTCCAATAAACTCGGCTATATACGGTTTCATTTTTTATGTATCGCATTAAGAGCCATCGAATCCAACCGATCCAAAGGCATTGCAGCAAGCGTATCGAGGCGATTTTTTAAACCATTCATAACTTGGATAAAGGCTACTTTTTTCTCACTATCAGTTCCTTGAACTTGGGATGGATCAGGAAAGCCCCAATGCGCTGTAGCTGGTCTACCAGGCCAATAAGGGCAAACTTCGCCAGCAGCGTTATCGCAAACCGTAATAATAAAATCCATCTTGGGGGCGTTTGGTAAAGCAAACTCATCCCAACTTTTGCTTCTCAATTTCAATTCGGAATAACCCATTGCCAGTGCCAATTCTTTTGCAATCGGGTTTACCGACGAACCGGGAGAGGATCCGGCCGAATAGCCAACAAACTTTTCGCTGGGATGGGTTGAAGCTAAAGCCTCACCCAAAATCGAACGCGCTGAATTATGAGTACATAAAAATAAAATATTATATTTTTTCATGCACGGATAATAACAAAGGAATATGACTCATCTATGTAAATTTTATTTACCAGAGACTGCTGCAACAATTCGCAAAGGACCACCGCTACCGCCTCCAATTTTCATCGGCAAAGCGATGACATAAACCCCCGTTGCCGGTAACGTATCTAGATTGGTTAAATTTTCAAACCCCGGAACATTATTCCCCAGCAAAATTCGGTGGGTCTGAAAATCGGTCGATTGGCCATAATCAATACTGGCTGTATCAATTCCGACCGCTTTGGGTTTCCGTTGCTCTACTAACCAACGGCTAGCTGATGGCGAAATTCCGGGGAAATGCAATTCTGGAATTGCCTCAAGTCCTTTCTTGTCAGTGCCAAAATATTTTTTTCGATCTGGATAGTATTTACTATGCCCTGTGTGAAACAAAATGATGCTACCCATCGGGATCTTTCCATGAAGACCCTCCCATTCCACGATATCCTTATCTTTAATTTGATAATCAGAATCTAAAACAGCCTTAGCACTAACATCGATCACAACAGCATTTCCAATCAATGAACCCAACGGAATTTGATCCAGAGTCCAGCCGTCTTTAGAAAAATGGATTGGAGCATCGAGATGAGTGCCGCCATGTTCAGGGGTGCTAATCGAATAGGAGGAATAAAAATAATTACCTGGTGTGAGACCTTTAAATTCCTCAGTATGCTCAAACCCTTTTTTATTATTAGGCCAATATAAAGTGGATTGATCATACGCATGGGAAAGGTCGATCCACTTAGCCTTACTAAGATCGACTGGGGCATGATTGGAAGATGGCGAACAAGCACCCAATAATAAGGAGGTCGCGAGGCAAGCAAAGAAGGTGCGCATATCAATATCTCTAATTTTTAATTATTTATTAAAAGAAAATTCTAGTG
>JAEMSI010000021.1 GCA_016462905.1 Polynucleobacter sp.
CACAGATGCTCCCTTAGCAGGGGAGTGCCTTCGACCAGCTCGGCCACGTCTCCGTTTTTAATACCACTTCTACTGCCACTTCAATTACAAATACAACTACGACTATTTTACTTCTGATCCAGCTCAAACACTTTATGGAGCGCCCTAACCGCCAATTCCATGTATTTCTCATCGATCACCACCGAGATCTTAATCTCGCTAGTCGAAATCATCAAAATATTGATCCCTTCTTCCGATAAGGTTCTAAACATCTTGCTGGCGACCCCCACGTGCGAGCGCATACCAACGCCCACCACCGAAACTTTGGAGACTTTAGCGTCACCCAAAATCTCTTTCGCGCCAATATGTTTCTGTACGCTATTTTTTAATAAATCAAGTGCTTTTTGATACTCCGCACGGGGTACTGTAAACGTAAAGTCGGTTTTTGAATCCACCGATTGATTTTGAATAATCATATCAACGTCAATATTCGCTTCGGCAATCGGTCCTAAAATTTGATAGGCAATTCCAGGACGATCGGGAACATCGATTATGGTAATTTTAGCTTCATCGCGATTAAAGGCGATGCCTGAGATCACTGCGGCTTCCATAGTACTGTCCTCTTCAAACGTAATTAGGGTACCCGACTTCATTTCTTGCTCAAGCGGGATCATCGGATCCGTTAGTGAAGACAGCACCCTAGTCTTCACTTTGTACTTTCCAGCAAATTCAACCGAGCGAATTTGCAATACTTTTGAGCCCAAGCTGGCCATTTCCAGCATTTCTTCAAACGTAATATGGTCAAGACGGCGTGCATCTTCGCAGACGCGCGGATCGGTGGTATAGACCCCGTCGACATCGGTATAAATTAGACATTCATCGGCTTTTAATGCAGCGGCCACAGCCACCGCCGAAGTATCTGAACCACCGCGACCTAAAGTCGTGATATTGCCATCCGGATCAACGCCCTGAAAGCCTGTAATCACCACAGCCTTGCCCGCATTTAAATCAGCCAAAATTTTGCTATCGTCAATTTCCATGATGCGGGCTTTAGTAAAGGCGGAATCAGTTCGAACCATCACCTGCCATCCAGCATAACTAATTGAATCAATGCCCTGCTCTTGCAAAGCGATCGCTAATAAGCCCGAACTGACTTGTTCGCCTGTAGCAGCAATCTGATCTAACTCTCGAGGGCTTGGGTTGGGCGCAATTTCTTTGGCCAGGGCCAACAAACGATTCGTCTCACCCGACATGGCCGACGGCACCACCACGATTTGGTGACCGGCGCGCATCCATTTGGCAACGCGCTTAGCCACGTTTTGAATGCGCTCGGTTGAGCCCATCGACGTGCCACCGTATTTATGAACAATAATTGCCATGCGAAATCAATGAATAGTAGGTAATTAAAAGGAGCTTACTCAGAAAACCCTTTATTTTACAGCACTTTAGGTACTTTTCCTAAATACCTCAAGCAGCGACAAAAACCACAGAAGAGCCTTTATCTCAGGGATTTATCGCTAAAATGATCCGATTGATCTAAGCAAGCCTATGAATATCTCAATTAGCCAATCCCCGCCAATCCGACTTAGTCCGCGTCAGATTACCTATTACGCACTCAATAACTCCCTTCCGGCTTACGACAGTAACTATAGTTTTGCCGCGCGTATTACCAATCAATACGGAAAGTTAGGTAAATTAGTAGCGCAGATCATTACAGTAGCCATCCTCTCCATGACCATCTTCCGAATTTTAGAAGGTCAACTTTGGGAACTAACCGGTCTGCCTAATCTTGAAAAAATTCTGCTCATCCTATTGCTATCCATTTTTACTACCGAATACCTTGGGCGACTTTGGTCTGCCCCAGAAAATTGCACCGACTTACCAGAAGAAACTGACGATTTCAGAGAGTACGTAGCCGATCACCACTATCGCTTCTATTATGTAATTTCATTCTTGGGGATCATTGATCTTTTAGTCATCCTCAGCATTCTTCACAACCTCATCGGCGTAGACCTCAATTCTTGGCCAAATTATGTCCTTGTTTTGGGTTTATTCAAATTAAGTCGCTATATCCCCGGAATTGAAATTGTCGGAGCAGTAGTAAAAAAAGAGCGGCAAATTCTCACTGCCTCCTTGCTCTCTTTGGGATTATTAGTTGTTATTTTGTCGACCGCGCTTTATTTAGCAGAACGCAATGCACAACCCGATGTTTTCAAAAATATTCCCACCGCTTTATGGTGGGGCATCGTTACCATGACTACGACGGGCTATGGTGACATAACCCCAGTAACTTCAATCGGGCGAATATTAGGCGGATTAGCCATGTTAGGCGGTATTGCCATGCTGGCAATCCCTGCGGGTATTTTAGCGAGCGGCTTTGCAGAAGAATTAAGACATCGCGAACAAATCAATAATTGGCAAATTATCTCTAATTTAGAATTAACTCGTGACCTTGATAGCAACTGTATAGCCGATATTACGCGGCACTTAAGATCAATCGTCCTGCCAAAAAATACCGTTGTCTTTAAGAAAAACTCAAGCCCCGATGCGATTTACTTTATTGCCGATGGTGCGGTTGAGGTACAAATTCATCCTAGACCTCCCTCGCCGATTATCTTGAAAAAAGGCGATGTATTTGGTGAGGCAGGATTATTAGAAAATCGCAAACGTAACGCCACCATCAGAACGATTCGTGCCACTCGTTTAATGGCTTTAGATTTACACGACTTTCATCGCCTAGCCAATGATCATGCCTCTTTAAAGAAAAAGATTGAATCAATCAACTTATCACGCAAAACGTAATGGCTTGCTTGATGGTTTGATGGCTTGTTAACAAATCGCCAGCTTGACTACTTATTGAAAAAGAATTTCAATATCTTCTTAGCAATATTCTTACTGTTTTCGGATGTGCTTTTATCTTGATCGGCGCCACTCTTGACACGCTCATTATGGGCTGCACGCTGCGCTAATACATCAGAAATATTCTGAATTAATTGAGGACGACGCTCTAGGATGGGATAAATATCGTCTTTTTCAATTTCAATCATCAACGCTGAACTAGCTGAAAAAACATCGGCAGAACGCGGTGCACCAGTTAATAAAGACATCTCACCGACAATATCTCCAGGCCAAATCGAAGCAACGGTAATTGATTTACCTTCCGCATTGGGAACCTTCACTTCCAAGCGCCCTTCCAAAAGCAAATACATACTGTATGCCTCTTGCCCCTTGGTGATTAATTGCTCGCCAACCGAGGTGCGAACAAAATGAGCATGTTGAGCAAGATGCGTTAAATCTTCTTCATTTAAAACCACCAAGAACCCAAGTGAGGCGAAGGCAGTTAAGCGATTTTTTAAATCAAGCTGAGCACCAGCCTCGCTTGGTATATCAGTAAAGTCGATGGCGCCCGCCTTTAAAAACCGCATGATCGTGTTTAAAACTATGCGGTTTGTTAAATCCTTCGGGTATTCAAGGCTTGGATCACTTTCGTAGCGGACCATATATTCAACATGGCCACCCTCTAATTCGGTAGGACCACATAGATACCATTTACGAAAAAACGTATTTTTTGATATCACACACTCCATTGCTAAATTCAAAATTTCAGTCACCTTCTCGCTATCACAATGCGAACCCAGAGAAATAGTGAGGTGGCGCCGAAAGCCGCGATTGGGCTCCTGCTTGGTAACATTGATATAGTCAAGTTCTAAGAATTTATTGTTATAAAACTTTTTAATCAACCCATAGGTGGTTCCCTTAAGAGTAATCAAACGATGCTCCATCTGAATCACTTCATAAGTTTCCGGAATTCGTTCGTCACCTTCAAAAATGACAATGTAATCCCCCAAGGCAGCTAGGCCGTCAACCTGCAAAGAAACACTGGCAACAATGTCTGCAATTCGGTCCCTAAACACATACCCCAAACCCAAACCCAAACCACCCGATGCTGCTAATAATCCCGACAATTCATGGTCATAGAGAAGAATAAAACCACCCAAACCAATTAAAGAATAAATAATCAACGAGCCAGCCGAAACGATAATGGTGGGGATTCTTTTTTCGGGGTTGATGCGATTTAAATTAATAATGGTGCGTCTAAAAGCAGTATCAACCGTTAGCGCTATGAGCAAAATTTGCACAACTGCAGTAATGTCAATCACCGAGAATTCGAAGCCGTCCGATATATCAGCCTCAACAAACGCGAAAATATTTCCCAATGTGTAGGCGTAGCCAGCAACGACAAGATTTAGCACGATTAAAAGAATCAATGCCCATTTAGGTAATGCGAAAACTTTCTCGTGCTTTAGAACCATATATTGAAATGAATTAGTGAGCCAGTTGAATTATCAAAAGATTATCATGCTAATTGAGAAATCGAGTCCGCAAGGATCAAATCCATGCCCACCAAACACGAATGGGGGCTTAAAAAGTGGACAATTTTTAAAAATTGTAAGCGCCCAGCAGAGCTAGCTACGTTTTTGGATGCGACTGGGCTGTGTATGCTCCACTCCTTAGCCAAACGCAAACCCAGATCCTCGCCGCGCTTTGGCAAGATGCTACCCATTAAATCAGACTCTACCAATAAGGCCGCTAAACAATCATTCTTTTGGGGATATTGACCTGCCCCTTGAATCCGGCGATACAAATTAGGGTAATCCTTTGGATCGGTGCTCCAAACAATCGGCTCAATTTTTTGCATCATTAATTCAGCATCGTGCTGGCCTAATTTACGAGTTAAAAAAAGTCGTATTAACTCGGTTGATTTTTTTTCAATCTCAAATGGCACATGATTCATTTCACCGTTGTGGCCAAAATCGTGACCAATTGCACAAAATAATAAAAGCCAAGCGTCTTGTTCGGAGAGGTGCCAAGCTGAAGAAGTGGCTTTCGATTGATTCACCTGTTCTCGCTGGCTTAGCAAAATACTCATACTCAAACAAACATCGGTAAAGTGCGATAGATTATGAAAAGCAGGCTCTTGATTCAAGGCGCGATTATATTGATAGACTTCATCGGCCAAATCAAGGCATAGCGATTTCACAGAATTATTCTCAAAATCAAGTTGTTGCCAAGGTGAGTGCACCAGAAATTCCCTTAGCCAATTAGAAAAGTGCGTGTTGGTGTTTTGTTGATAAACACGCTCTAGTAAAGGGGCGCTGTAAGGGGTGGCTTGTGGGTTAAGTTCGCTTAAATAAGGCGTCATACCTGAATTCTATTCTAGCTTCCTATCCGGCAAGGTCTTATTCCCAATGGGGCCAAACCCGTTGACCCTGATTCACTAAAAAATCACAACTTACCCCAACCCCCTCTACCGCCAGTAACTGACCGTCCAAATACAACAAGGGAATATGTCTTTGCCAAGGCGGCACGGCGCATTCTTGGTATAAATTTTTTAAACTACGTGAAGGTCCTTTCGGTTTAATTTTGAAGCGCTCACCACCACTGCGCATACGAAACTCAAGAGTCCGATTAGCCACTGCCTGGCGATACAAAACCAAGGGGATTCCCAATTGTTTGCTTGCTAAGGGAATCGGCCTGAAATGCCACTGACCACGTACCGTATTCGAATCCAGATCAACAGACTGAGAGCTTGGCTTAACAAGCCTCAAACGATTGCGCCATAAACGAATATGATTTCGATCGTGATGCCAAACCAATTGTGAGTTTGCTTTGGATTGAGTTTTTATTTTTTCTAAGTCCGCCCACCACGCTTGCAGGCGTTCTTGTGTTGGCATCGCTAGATTATTCTTTTTTAACCAATACCGAAGTACATTATTAGCCGCAGCCGTATCTTTTGTTTTTAGTTGCAATAAAGGGCTAATGAATAAGCCTTCGTGTTTTTCGATCGCCTTTAGATGGATTTCGGCCAACTGATTTAATAAATATTGAGCCTCACTGAGAACTCGTGCACTACGAGCTATATTGGCCAGTGCACCCGGTTGAATGGCCACGAGCTTCGGAACAATATCATTTCGAATCGCATTACGACGGTATTTCATATCCAAATTGCTCGGGTCCTCAACCCACTTTAAGCGCTGTTTTTTTGCGTAAGCCAGTAAAGAATCTCGGCTTTCTTCCAGCAATGGACGCCATACACGAATTCGCAAACCCTGAGGGCTGATTGCCTCGCGTTGTGCTGGCATGGCAGACAAACCTGCAACACCGGATCCGCGCAGCAATTGCAATAACACCGTTTCAACTTGATCGTTTTGATGGTGCGCTAATAATAAATCGGTAATGCTGTGCTGATCACATAAATCAAATAAAGATTCATAACGCGCAGCCCGAGCTTGCGCCTCGATATTGCTAGAAGACTTTAAATGCAGCAAACGAAAATCAAACTGAACCCTCAGTTGCTGAGCGTATTTTTCGGAAAAGTCGAGCCACCGATCTGCTCCTGCCTGCAAACCATGGTGTATATGAAAAGCATAAATGCTGGTGTTGGGGTAGGAATGAACAACCGCGTGCAATAAAACTACCGAATCAAGTCCGCCACTCAGCGCAACCGCAATTCGCTTAGGATTTTTCGACGGTTTCTTTAAATTTGCCATAGCTCATAAAGCGTTCATGGCGGCGCTCGAGCAAGGCATCACTATCAAGCCCTTCGACCACTTTCATGGATTCGATTAAAGCCTTCCGTAAATGATTCATCGTGCCTTCATAATCACGATGCGCTCCACCAGTTGGCTCGCTCACAATCCGATCAATTAAACCCAACGTTTTTAAACGCTGCGCCGTTAGTGCTAATTGTTCAGCCGCTTCTGGCGCCTTCTCCGCGGTCTTCCACAAAATGGAGGCGCATCCTTCAGGCGAGATTACAGAATAGGTGGCGTATTGCAACATCATCACGATGTCCCCCTGCGCAATTGCTAAAGCACCACCAGAACCACCTTCACCAATAATGGTCGTAATAATCGGGACTGTTAATTCTGCCTGAGTATATAAATTGCGTCCAATTGCTTCAGACTGATTATGTTCTTCAGCATCAATTCCAGGAAATGCGCCAGGGGTATCAACAAATGTGAAAACAGGAATATGAAATTTCTCAGCCAGTCGCATCAAGCGCATTGCTTTACGATAACCCTCAGGACGACTCATTCCAAAATTACGCATGGCACGTTCTTTAGTATCGCGACCCTTTTGATGACCAATCACCATGCAAGACTGTCCCTCAAAGCGAGCTAAGCCAGCCACAATCGATTGATCATCTGCAAAGACGCGATCGCCATGCAACTCGTGAAAATCAGTAAAAAGACTATTGATGTAATCCAAGGTGTAAGGACGTTGCGGATGACGCGCTACCTGAGACACTTGCCAAGGCGATAAATTAGCATACAACTCTTTAGTGAGTTGCATGCTTTTTTCGGAGAGGGTTTTTAATTCTTCCGAGATATCAACAGCTGATTCTTCTTGAACAAAGCGGAGTTCTTCAATCTTTGTTTCTAGCTCAGCAACCGATTGCTCGAAATCAAGAAAAGTGGTCTTCATAAGGGTATTTTAATGTCTCCCTAATATTCGACGGGAATCGGGTCAATACTACGCCACATATACCAAGTTGCTACAGTCCGCCAGGGAGCCCAGTTGGCTCCAACCTCTCTAGCTTCATGACGGGTTACCGGCTCCCCACTAAAGTAATTACTAGAAATTGCGCGTAATAAACCGATGTCATCCAAAGGCAAAATATCGGGGCGCATCATATTAAAAATCAAAAACATTTCAGCCGTCCACCGCCCAATTCCACGAATGTCGGTTAATTCTTTGATAACCTCTTCGTCGCTCATGGCGTGCCATTTTTTGGGATGAATCCGATCATTTTCAAAATGATCCGCTAAATCGCGAATGTATTCCACCTTGCGCATCGATAAGCCTGCGGCCCGAAGCTGCTCGACTTCGCATGCTAAAACACGCGCAGGTGTTACTTTATTTTTTAACGTGTGAACCGTTCTATCCCAAACTGCTTGAGCCGCTGCAACTGAAATTTGTTGCCCAACAATCGAACGCGCTAATGTATTAAAGGGGTCGCCACGCGTGGTTAAAAAACCATCCCCAAATTTGGGGATCAATTTTCGCATGATGCGATCCTGTTTCATTAAACCCTTGCAGGCATCTTCCCAATAATCAGGACACATTACTTTTGCTGGGCTCATACGCGTTTCCAAATGGTAAGGCCGCCGGGTTTGTCTTCTAAAAGAATTCCCTGCTCTAATAAATGTTGGCGAATGGCGTCGGCCTGCTTAAAATCTTTGGCCTGCTTAGCGGCTTGACGAGCTGCAATTTGAATATCAATTGCAGCCTCACCTACACCATCCCCAGACTGTAAAAATGAATTTGGATTGCGCTGTAAAAATCCGAGCGTGGCTGCCAAAGCACATAAAGTATGAGCCAACTGCAAACGTAAAGGAGGATTTTCTGCTCCGAGCCGATTGATTTCGCTAGTTAAATCAAATAAGACTGCAATCGCCTCAGGCGTATTGAAGTCATCGTTCATGGCTACAGCAAAGCGCTCTTTCCAAGCATCTATCATTTCTAATTTCATTACCGAATTGCTGGTTTGGGGATGCTCATAACCGACTGTCTCAGCCAAAGCACGATACAAACGAATTAATCCAGAACGCGCTTCCTGTAACTGGGCGTCGGTGTAATTGATTGGACTGCGATAATGCGCTCTCAACATAAAGAAACGAACCACCTCTGGATCAAATTCCTTAAGCACATCCCGAATTAAGAAAAAATTACCCAAAGACTTCGACATCTTCTCTTGATTTACACGAATATGTCCGTTATGCATCCAATAATTTACAAAGGGCTTGCCATTGGCGCCCTCGCTTTGAGCGATTTCATTTTCGTGATGGGGAAACTGTAAATCTGCGCCGCCACCATGAATATCAAATTGTTGGCCCAATAAATCACAGGACATCGCCGAGCACTCAATATGCCAACCCGGACGCCCTTCGCCCCAAGGCGATTGCCAACGCGTATCCGCAGGCTCTTCAGGCTTGGCTTTTTTCCACAAAACAAAATCCAGTGGATCGCGCTTTCCGCCGATAACTGCAACGCGCTCACCGGGATTTAATTCGTCGATATCCTTACCTGACAAAGCCCCGTACTTAGGAAATTGCCGAACCGCAAAATTAACATCACCATCCTCAGACTGATACGCCATCTCGCGCTCAAGCAAGCGGCCAATCATGCCCTGCATCTGCTGAATATAGTGAGTAGCGCGCGGCTCGTGATCGGGTGGAAGTAAATGAAGAAGCTCAGAATCAGCATGCATCGCATTAATAAAGCGTTGGGTTAAGGCGGCAATGGGTTCTTTATTGTCTAAAGCACGCTGGATAATTTTGTCATCAATATCGGTAATGTTGCGCACGTAAGTCACTTTGTAATCACTAGCACGCAACCAGCGCGCCACCATGTCAAACACAATCATCACGCGTGCATGACCCAAATGACAATAGTCATACACAGTCATTCCACATACATACATCTTTATTTCGCCAGCAACGAGAGGCTTAAAGACTTCTTTAGAGCGACTTAAGGTGTTATAAATTTGCAGCATTTTTAAAAATCAACATTCAACCGATTCAGGTAAGGTAAGCCTAGATTTGTTAGACTGAGGGCTGAGTATATCGAATGAACCTGTCGCATCCTTTTCCCCTCCTTCGTCATGTCGCTAATTTTGGCCAATTTCGTCCAGTTTTAAGCCTTTTTTGCTTCAGTCTGGCAATCAGTATTTTAAGTGCTTGCGCAAATAATCCTACGCCCACCGGCTCAAGCCCAACTCCCTTGGTAGCAGGTATCACTCCAACCCCCAAAGAACCCTATGCGGGGGGTTATGGGCCTACTGAAGCGCCTCGTTTTACGCCCAATCAGGCAAATGACTTGATGGGTAATCAATTGGCTGAATCGATTGCAGTTCCTTTTCTTTCCTTTTTGATTATTGAACCCGACCCGGTTGTTAAAAATGGAATCCCAACAGCAATTGAAAAACTCATCAAAGAAAAAAAATACGCTGAGGCGATTACCGCTATTGACGAAGCACTTAAAAAATCCCCGCGCAATGTTCAGTTGCGCTTTGTCAAAACCCGTTTGCAACTCGAACTAAAACAAGTCGAGCCAGCGCGCCAAACCTTAATTGAAATAACCCAACAATTTCCCGAACTACCAGAACCCTATAATAATTTAGCGGCATTAGCAGCGAATGAAAAAAAATGGATTGAAGCGCGCGACTATCTGGAATTAGCAATTAAATTACGTCCAGATTATGCAACCGCACGCGGCAACTTAGCGGCTGTTTATTTACAATTAAGTCTTAATAACTACGAATCTGCTGCCAAGATACAACCGAATGTTCGTGAATATGGCACGCGCGCTAAAGCAATTAATGAAATAATCAATCCCTTGCCAGCAAAAGCGAAAACCCCTTCTACCACCCCTAACCCAACCCCACCTAAACCTTAAGAAAGTAATTATGGCTTCCGTTCTATTAAAAACAAATCACGGCGACATCACATTGGAATTAGACTCGCAAAAAGCACCGAAATCAGTTGCTAACTTTTTAGCCTATGTGAAAAGCGGTCATTACGACAACACCATTTTCCATCGCGTGATTGATAACTTTATGATTCAAGGCGGCGGTATGACTGCTGGTATGAAACAGAAATCAACCCTAAATGAAATTGAAAATGAAGCCAATAATGGCTTAAAAAACGTACGCGGCTCGGTAGCGATGGCGCGCACCAGCGAACCGCATTCAGCTACTGCGCAATTCTTTATTAACGTGAACGACAATGATTTTCTGAACCACAGCGCACCAACCCCACAAGGATGGGGATATGCTGTATTTGGGGCCGTTAGTGCTGGCATGGATGTAGTTGATAAAATTCGCCAATTACCCACTGGCAACTCGGGGTTTCATCAAGATGTACCCAAAGACGATGTCACGATATTGAAAGCTAGCGTACTTTCCGAATGAGGATTCCCGAGCACGCTAGTGCTCTTTTGATTTCAGATTTGCATTTAACGCCCTCGATGCCGGTCACGGCGCAGCGCTTCTTTGATTTTTGTGAAAAACAAACTCAAGGTAGCGAGTCCGTATTTATATTGGGTGATTTATTTGAATATTGGGTTGGGGATGATGTCATTACACACTCCCCTTTTCATCAAGAAGTTTTGCATACGCTAGCACGCCTATCAACCCGCACTAAAACATATTACATGCATGGCAATCGTGATTTTTTGATTGGCCCGAGTTTTCTAAAACGCGCTGGCTTAACTCTATTATCCGACCCTAGTTTATGTAAATTAGCAGGGGATAATTGGGTTTTAAGCCACGGTGATGCCTTGTGTACAGCCGATAGCCAATATCAAACCTTTCGTAAGGTGGTGCGGCAATCTTGGATTCAAAACCTGTTTCTAAAGTTGCCTATCGAATTTAGACGCCGTATTGCGAAACAATTACGTAGTAATAGCACCGCCAAATACGATCAAGCCCTACGTTTCATGCCGGATAGCACAAAAATAAAGGGGGATGTTACTTTAGAAGCTTGTGCCAATTTAATGCGCTTACAGAATGCTGAGCGCCTGATTCATGGCCACACTCATTTACCTGCGCGCCATCATGAAAGCAAAGGTTCGCAAAATTGGCAACGGTGGGTTTTATCCGATTGGGACTTGGACCATCCTGAAACCATTTTGCCTAAAGCAAGTGCTCTGCAAATTGATGCCAATGGCACTCGCTACATTGACTTAATTAAGGCTTAGATCAAACGATTACCTCTAGGGGCGACCTGTGTGGCCTGAATGAGGCCCTAAAATAGTTACTAGTTGCGCGAAGATACGGGGACTAGCAGCCATAATTTCTCCGCTTTGCAAAAACCCTTCCTCGCCTCGAAAATTACCGACTAAGCCACCTGCCTCGGTTATTAGTAGGGCCCCGGCCGCCATGTCCCAAGGCTTTAGTTCACCCTCAAAAAAACCGTCGTAGCGACCTGCAGCCACGTAAGCTAAATCGAGCGAAGCAGCGCCAGGTCGACGTAAGCCAGCACAAGAACGGGTCATTTCGGCAAATATTTTCATATAGCGTTCTAAATCTTGATCAGCCCGATAGGGAAAGCCAGTGCCAATCAGGGATTGATCAAGCTGCTTCTGTCCAGTGACTCTTAAACGCCGCTGATTTAAATAGGCGCCACTTCCTTTGCTGGCTGTAAATAGTTCATCGCGACTGGGGTCATACACAACGGCTTGTTGCAAAACGCCGTTATGTGAAAGTGCGATTGAAATTGCGTATTGCGGAAAACCATGAATAAAATTCGTGGTTCCATCTAAAGGATCAATAATCCAAATATGGTCAGAGCCGATATTCTGCTCACCGCTTTCTTCGGCTAGAAAACCATGCCTGGGATAAGCCTCGGATAAGGTTTCAATAATTGCCGCCTCGGCAGTCTTGTCCACTTCAGTCACAAAATCATTGTGCTGTTTGCGATCAACCTGTAAGCGCTCTAAATTGAGAGAGGCGCGATTAATAATACTGCCAGCACGGCGCGCGGCCTTAATGGCCACATTCATCATGGGGTGCATAAGTTCAATCTCAGTGGACAAATTAAATAAGAACAGGCCATCGTTTATCCACCCACATCAATCGGTAATAAACTCAAGCGAATATCTTATTTTAATCGATGAAGACTACAGACCACTCCTCTTACGCATTAATCCACTGGATCTTGGTGGAAACCAGTCATCCAGGCAACCTAGGATCTGCAGCCCGCGCCCTTAAAACCATGGGCTTTAATCAACTTGCTTTAGTAAAGCCCCGAAGACCCAATATGGCCTCAGACGCTGAAGCCATTGCCTTGGCAAGTGGTGCAAGCGATGTCTTGGCGGGGGTTCATGAGTACCTAAATTTGCGCGATGCCGTGAGCCAATCGAGCCTAGTCCTGGGTTTAACCAGCCGTGATCGCGAGTTTGGTCCTCCCGCTTTATCTTGGGATGAAGCGCTTCACCTGATCGTCGAAGCCAGCTCTGAAAACAAGCCAACTTCCCTAATGTTTGGTCCTGAGCGGACTGGCCTTAGCAATGATCATCTTGCTTTATGTACTCATCGAGTTTGCTTAGAGGCAAATCCAGAATACCCCTCCTTAAATTTAGCCCAAGCTGTCATGGTTTGCGCCTATAGCTTACGTCAGCAACTTCTTTTAAAGGGGTCCGGTCAGGTTCTTGAAAATCAGTCTGCGACGCCCAATAATCGACTTACAAACCATGACTTAGCGGATCCTGCTGCAGTTTTAGCCATGCTAGAGCATTGGCAAGAGGGCCTGATTGCCATTGGGTATTTGGACCCCAATAACCCCAAAAAGCTCATGCCTCGCTTGCAGGCTCTATTCGCTCGGTCAGGCTTACATAAAGAAGAAATTGATCTCTTACGCGGCATTGCCAAGCAAATGCTCCTCAAGAAGTAGCTCTAGACAGTAAACTAAGGGTATGCCTTCTTTCCTATTTGACGAAATCGATTCCATCATTAGTCGAGACCCTGCGGCACGTAATCGCCTCGAGGTGATTACCTGCTACCCCGGTTTGCATGCGATTTGGTTACATCGAATTAATCATGCACTTTGGAAGCTCGGATTGAAATGGCCTGCAAGATTTCTCTCGATGGTGTCGCGCTGGATTACTTCGATTGAAATTCATCCTGGCGCCCAAATTGGTCGACGCGTGTTTCTGGATCATGGTCTTGGTATTGTGATTGGCGAGACCGCTGAGATTGGCGATGATTGCACCATCTATCAAGGAGTAACGCTAGGCGGTACCTCGCTTTACAAAGGTGCTAAACGGCACCCCACGATCGGGAAAGGGGTCGTTATTAGCGCAGGCGCAAAAGTACTTGGTGGGTTCACGGTTGGCGATGGAGCGCGAGTGGGTTCTAATGCAGTCGTCTTAAAAGAAATTCCGCCGGGAGCCACTGCGGTTGGGGTTCCCGCCCGAATTTTGCACCCTGATATGCCGATTGCTGGGAGCAAAGAAAGTAAAGCTAGTTTTTCGGCTTATGGAATTACCCCCAATGTAGATGATCCGGTTTCTCTGGTACTCAAAGGCCTGATTGATGCCACGCTAGAACAAGAAGAAAAAATTGAGGCCTTAGAAAAAGCCTTAAATAATTTGAGTGGAAAAACGATTGAACCAGATCAAACGCTGTCTAATGATGAAACGAAACGCGGCCTAGACGCTATGAAGCAGTTTTTAAAGGAATAGGCAATCCACTTGCCTTAAATTAATGCAGGGTATTTGGGTTTGAACCACGGCGCAACGATTCGCCTAGATTAATCCCACCATCTTCATCCGTATCGTCCTCGGGATTATTGACATTGAATCCAAAATGATCGTCGCCCTGAGGGTAACGTCTCATAATTTCCTCTTCAGTTGCAGCGCGAACCTCTGTCACCTGCAACCAAAAACGCAAGGCCATACCGGCTAATGGATGATTGCCGTCCAACACAACTTGTTGATCCGCCACATCAGTGACGGTATAAATCAAGGGGTCAAGCTCATCATCATCGGATAGATCCGCTTCTTCCTCGGCAGCATCATCAGGCAATCCCTCAAATTGCATACCGATCTCTAATGGCTCAGGAAAGCGTTCGCGCGGCTCTATCTTCAATAACTCTGGATCGTAGTCACCAAATGCATCTTGTGGCTCTAACTGGACGGTGGTTTCAAAACCAATATCCTTGCCGTCCAATAGGGATTCAATCTTGGGAAAGGTTCCAGCATAACCACCATGCAGGTATACCATCAGGGAATTGGGTTCTTCAATGGTATTGTTTTGAGCATCGGTTAATTTGTAACGCAAGGAAACAACGGTATTTTTTTCAATCTTCATAAAATAAGTAGATTTTTAATCGACGCCAGCAGAATGGGATATTTTACTTGACCAGCAAAAAACCGAAATTGAAACCTGTAAGCTCGCGGTTTTATTTACCCCCAGAGCCACCCTACCCATTGCCCCTAAACCAGCCATGGGCCCTTTTGGGAGGGAATAGCCCGAAGGAATTCATGCGCCGATATTGGCACAAACAGCCCCTTTTGGTCCGCAATGCGATTCCAGCCTTCTCCCTTGCTAAAGCGGCTAAACGTCCTCTAGATAGCCCAATTCAGCCCGAAAGTCTTTTTAAAATGGCCTGCGATGGTAAAAGCGAGTCCCGCCTCATTCAAGCCCAACCTTGGAGATTCGATACGGGTCCTTTTTCGGCAAAAGCCTTGCCAAAACTCACGGACAAAAACTGGACACTCCTAATTCAGGGGGTGGAAGTAAGGCATTCAGCAGCAGCAAAAGTCTTATCTTGGTTTCGTTTTATTCCCGACGCCCGTTTGGATGACCTCATGATTAGCATTGCAGGAGTGGGCGGCGGCGTTGGACCCCATTTCGATTCCTACGATGTTTTTCTGATTCAAATGTCAGGTCGTCGTCGCTGGACAATATCGCAACAATCCGATTTATCTTTAAACCCCAAATTGCCTCTGAAAATTTTGTCGCGTTTTAAACCAGAAACCTCTTGGGATCTTGAACCGGGCGATTTACTTTATTTGCCGCCTCACATTGCCCACGAGGGAATCGCACTTGATCCTGCTTGCCAAACTTGGTCAGTTGGGTTTCGATCGCCCTCCTTCCGCGAACTTCTTCAAGAAGGTTTGTGGCAATTAGCCGAAACGCTTGAAGAAGATCCTCATTTAGAGAATCGCTACGCCGATCCAGACCAGATCGCCTCAAGCGATCCATCTGAGTTTCCAAGTCAGATGGCAAAACAAGTAAAAGCATTATTTTTACAATCCATCCAAGACAAAGAAAAAAGGGGGGTGAATGATTTTTGGGAAAAGGCAATCGCTCAGTATTTAAGCGAACCCAAACCACAGGCCTTTTTTTACCCCCCCAAAAAAATGCTCAGTTTGGAGTTATTCTTGCGTCAACTAGAAAGCGATGCCCTCGTGATTCATCCCCAAACCCGAATTTTGACTCAAGGGAAATTCATTTTTTGTAATGGCGAGGAAGTAAGCCAAGATCAAAGTGTCACGATCTGCAATTTATGGCGGCAACTAGGCCGGCAAAAAAGAATAAAACCAAACCAGTCCATCAGAGCCAAAGAAACAAATACCCTATACGGGGCTTATTTGGCAGGATGGCTACGATTTGAGAAAGATCCCAAATCCTCGCTATAATTATCGTTGGTATTGGGTTTTACTCAGTCCTACAACAATTACCGGTAATTGCTGTAAATATTTTTTAATTAATAAGGAAATTGAACAATGAAGAAGTCACTATTATTGGCTGCTATGTTGGCTGTTGCTTTGGCTGCTTGCGGTAAAAAAGAAGAAGCTAAACCCGCTGCTGCTCCTGCTGCTCCTGCTGATGCTGCTGCTCCTGCTGCTGCTCCTGCTGCTGCTCCTGCTGCTGCACCAGCCGCACCTGCTGCCGATCCAGCTAAGAAGTAATTTTTAGTCAATAAAAAGGCCGCTGGTTGAAAAACGCAGCGGCTTTTTTTATTACTCTTCTTATTATTTCTATCTTCTTTTAATGCACTGTCAACTAAATTAACGAATTAACTGACGGTCTAGAGTAGTTAAAACTTGATTGCCAATGGAGGTATTTTCAGGTTTGCCATCCGCATCTTGCACAAATATTTGTACTTTGTTTTCATCCATACGTTGGATATAAATTCGATATAACTTCGCTTTCTTGGTAGTCTCATCATCACTACCAAAAGTACGTGAGAACCAGCCCTTCTTTTCGCCGGTATCTTTTTGGTTAACGTAACGCACATAATAAATACCCTTGGAGCGATCACGATCCTCTACGGTAAAGTTAGAGCGGTCGAGAGCTAAACCTACATCCCGCCAAGCACGATCAAAACTTTGATTCATATCGATCCGGGTAACCGAACCCTCCTCCACTAATTGGGCTTTAGGTGTCTTAATAACGGTCGCATTGGCCACTTGAGCTTTAGCTTGTTCTTGGGTTAAACCAAGACGCTCCATGAGTCGAGCTAAAAAAACAGCCTCTAATTCAGGGTCATTGGGCCGAGCCTGCCACACGGTGAAGTTACAACTACCATCGCCATCGCGCGCGCATTTCTCCACCGCCCCTTTTTGCGTAATATAAACTTCGGTACCACCGCTTGAATTCGGCTCTAGACGAGTTCTGTATTTATCACGTTCCCCGGTGTCGTACAAAGAATCAATTACCTTACCCAGCATTTGACGAATAAAATCCTGTGGGATCTTAGCGCGATTTTCAGCCCAATCGGTTTCCATAATTCCAGTCGAGGGCGAATCGACTAGCAAAAGAAATCCATTCTCTTGCCAAAAATCTTTAATTTGAGGATATAAATCTTTCGCGGGCTTATCAACCACCAACCAGCGTCTTTCTCCATCTCGCTCAATACGCATTCCTGGAATCCCAGTTAACACGTTGGTTTTACTTTGATCTACTTTTTTAATCGCTTGGTTGTATTCAGACATGGTTGCCGTACCATCCTGAACAATATAGCGGCGGTCCGCCTGTGCTGTCACCAAATCAGGAGGAATGGTTAAGTCAGGTCCTGTTTTAGAGCTTCTACCCGTTTTATAGTCAACCTTATCGTTTGAGAATGTACCGCAACCAACTAGCGTGAGTGCAAGTATGGCAATTAAAGGGGTGGACAATTGCAAGCGGCTGATCCTCATAACAAACCAACTTCTTGAAGCACTTTTCTTAATGGTTCGCGTAAAGCAGGGCTGAGAGGAGTTAATGGCAAACGAATACCAGATTGAATCATCCCCATTTCTTTTAATGCCCACTTCACAGGAATGGGGTTTGCTTCAATAAACATCATTTTATGAGTAGCTAGTAATTGAAACTGGATCGAACGCGCTTTGATTGCATCGCCTGCAATAGCGGCCTTGCATAAATCACTCATTAGTCGTGGAGCCACATTCGCTGTAACTGAAATATTTCCTTTGCCGCCCATCATCATTAGATATAAAGCGGTTAAATCATCTCCGGAGTAAACCGAAAAATGCCCATGGCCCGCAGCGCATAAATCAGAAATTAATAATGAACCGCGCTCCAAATTACCAGTTGCATCTTTAATACCAATAATTCCAGGAACATTAGCCAGTCTTAAGACAGTCTCGTTGCTTAAATCGGCCACAGTTCTGCCCGGGACATTATACAAAATAAGCGGTAAATCGACTTTCTCTGCAATCGTTTTGAAATGCAAATACATACCCTCTTGTGTCGGCTTATTGTAGTAAGGTACTACTTGCAAACTAGCAGTTGCGCCAACCTTTTTTGCGTATTCGGTTAATTCAATGGCTTCACGAGTGGAGTTTCCACCGGTTCCGGCAATCACGGGAATGCGCCCAGCAATTTTTTCAACAGCAAAGCGAATTAATTCACAATGCTCTTCTACGGATACGGTGGGCGACTCGCCACTAGTGCCAACGATCACAATGGCATCGGTAGCTTGCGCCACGTGCCAATCGAGAAGAGTTTTTAAAGCGGGGTAATCCAGACTCCCATCCTCGAACATCGGCGTAACAATCGCAACCATGCTGCCTGACATAGCATGCTGCTGCGCTTTACTGGGTTGTACGCTCGGTGAACTCATCCCGCAAATTGTAACGGAAGCGGGCTTTTTAGCCCCCGCTTGGGAATGCCCAAGCTGGCACAAAGCCTTTGTACCCTAGCAGGCTTAGGGGTATCGGTATACCCATCTTGATAAGCAATCACATAAAGCTGGTTTTGTTGGGCAAATTCCAATAATTCCCCAGCCTGCAAAAGAAAATTAGGGTTTGAAGGCTTACCGAACTCGGCATTGCCGTGGGCAAAAGTTTCATATAACAAAACCCCACCTTCTTTTAATAATTTCACTAAATTAGGCATGATCGGTCTGTGCAAATAGTTGGTGACCACAATCCCATCAAATTGCCGATCTTGTGATGGAGAAAAGGGCCATTGCGAGGTTTCCAAATCAAGCACTTGGGTCTCAAGCACCAACTTGGCTTGCTGTGCAGCTTGCTTTAATAAATCTAAGGTATGGGTATCACGATCCACCGCCAAAACAGAATAGGCTGCTTTCGCCAGCAAAAGACTGTGTCGACCTGAGCCGCAAGCCAAATCCAAAACTCTGCCATTTTGGGAAATCAATGGCAAATACGCTTTAATCCAACCCGAGGGTTCACTTAACTCAGAATGCTGCATTAGCCCTTAGTCAAAATCAAGGCCCATTACCTCACGCACATCACGCATAGTTTCTTGCGCAACTTTGCGGGCTTTATCGCAACCGTCAGCAATAATCGCTTTTACTAAACTGGGATCATCCAAATATTGTTGAGCACGCTCGAACATGGGTTGCTGTTCTTTCAAGATAGCATCAATAACCGGTTGCTTGCATTCCAAACAGCCAATACCAGCAGATTGACAGCCTGTTTTAACCCACTCTTGAGTCGATGGATCCGAATAAACCAAATGAAACTGCCACAGAGGACACCGTGCAGGATCACCTGGATCGGTACGCCGTACACGCGCTGGATCGGTAGGCATGGTTTTTACTAAACGGGTAATTTCTTCGGGATCCTGACGAATACTGATTGTGTTGCCATAGGACTTGGACATCTTTTGTCCATCCAAACCTGGCATACGAGCCGCCTCAGTCAACAGGGCCTGAGGCTCAACTAAAATAATTTTGCGCGAACCTTCTAGAAAACCAAATAAACGTTCGCGATCTGCCATTGAAAGGCTTTGTGCTTCTTGTAATAAAGCTTGGGCTTGCAACAAAGCTTCCTCGTCGCCACGCTCCTGAAACGCAATGCGTAACTCCGCATACATTTTGGCGCGCTTACTGCCTAATTTTTTGACAGCCTCGAGGGCTTTCTCCTCAAACCCAAGTTCGCGTCCATATAAGTAATTAAAACGACGGGCTACTTCACGGGTCATCTCGACATGGGGAACCTGATCCTCTCCGACAGGAACATGCTGCGCCCGATAAATTAAAATATCAGCCGCCTGTAGTAAGGGATAGCCTAAGAATCCATAGGTTTGCAAATCTTTTTCTTTTAATTTTTCAATTTGATCTTTATAGGTAGGAACACGCTCCAACCAGCCCAAAGGGGTACCCATTGCTAAGAGCAAAAATAGTTCAGCATGTTCGGGAACACGACTTTGAATAAATAAAGTCGCCTGATTGGGATCTACTCCAGCAGCTAACCAATCAATCACCATTTCCCAAACTGAGTCTTGAATCACTTCGGGAGTTTCATAATGGGTCGTTAGGGCATGCCAATCCGCCACAAAAAAGAAACAGGGGTATTCGGACTGTAAACGTACCCAATTTTTTAAAACACCATGATAGTGTCCTAAATGCAAAGCGCCTGTAGGGCGCATACCGGATAGAACGCGTTCAGCAAACATCATTAATGAAATGCAGTCCAAATGGGTTTTAAATGATCAGGCAAATTAGGCAACATTCCTAGGTCGACATCGCTCTCCTTGGGATCATGAAAATCAGATCCACGGGAGGCCATGAAACCATAGTGCTGGGCTACTTTAGCAAAACTAATGTACTGATCAGGACTGTGGCTACCTGTAATGACTTCAATTGCAGCACCGCCATAGTCTTTAAAGCGTTCATAGAGTTCATCCATTTGCAGGGCATTTAAGTTATAACGACCAGGGTGGGCAATCACCGCCTTCCCTCCCGCAGATTGAATCCAATGGACCGCCTCTTCTAATGAGGCCCAACGATGAGAAACATAACCAGGCTTACCGCTAACTAAATAATTCTTAAAAACATTTTCTATATCAGAACAAATACCCTGCTCAACTAAATACCGAGCAAAATGGGTACGCGAAATTAAATCGGGATTACCAGCAAAATGCAAAGCGCCTTGATATGCATTGGGAATACCAGCCTGATTCAATTGGTCAGAAATTTGTTGAGCCCGTTTTTCACGACCTTGCCGCGTCTCAATTAAACCATGAGACAAAATGGGATTTTGCTCATCAATCCCTAGGCCAACAATATGAACAGTTTGCCCCATCCAGGTAATCGAAATTTCAACTCCGCCCAAATAATTCATGCCTAAATTTTCTGCGGCTTTTCGGGCGCGTGCTTGACCACCTAGAACATCGTGATCAGTTAAAGACCATAAACGAACGCCATTATTAAAAGCACGTTGCGCCAACTCTTCGGGGGTAAGCGTGCCATCCGAAATAACCGAGTGACAATGCAAATCCGCATTAATGGCAGCTATCGAGGTTTTAAAGGCGTGCTTTTCAGACGCAGAAGAAATGCTCATTTCTCTATTTTAGGCTAAATACTCGTTTTATTCCGACATCGTAATGCTGAGGCTTTACCTGCAGCAATCAAGTCAAATGGGGGTCGATCAAACGACGTGGAGACTCAATATATTCGCGCGACTGCATTTCAATTAAGCGTGATTCGGTTCGGGTAAATTCAGCCTCCACTGGGCCTTCGGTATACAACTGATCTGGCGCCACTTCGGCCGAAATAATTAATTTAATTCGATGATCATACAAAACATCAATCAGCCAAATAAATCGGCGGGCTTCATTGGTCATGCGAGGTGGCATGTAAGGTACATCAGACAAAATAACAGTATGAAATAATTTGGTAATTTCGAGATAATCATTTTGCGAGCGGGGACCACCACACAGCGTTTGAAAATCAAACCACACTACCCCTTCAAACATATGTAAAGGTCTAATTTCTCGCGCCTCAATTCGTAACACACGATCGCTAATCTCGGGTTTTTTGCCAATTAAGTTTAAAAAAGCTTTCATTAATAATTGATTATTTTCAGGGGTCAGTGGATATACATAGGCCTGAATTTGTTTCATTTGTAATTGCCGATAATCATGACCATCATCGACATTTAAAATGTCCAATTTATCTTTTAATAACTGAATCGCAGGTAATAAGCGATCCCGATGCAAGCCATTCGGATAAAGTTGATCGGGATGATAGTTCGAAGTCATAATAAATTGCACCCGATCCGCAAATAACGCGGTTAACAAACGGTACATGATCATTGCGTCAGCAATATCATTAATATGAAACTCATCGAAACAAATTAAACGATACCGCTCGGATATTCTTAGGGCAAGCTCATCTAGCGGATCTGCTTTTCCTGAAATTTCATGCAACTCCCGATGCACCTCGCGCATAAATTCATGAAAATGAATGCGTATTTTTTTTGTGACTGGCGAAACTTCGTAAAAACAATCCATTAAAAAGGATTTGCCGCGCCCAACCCCGCCCCACAAATAAACTCCCCGCGGTAATTCGGGATGAAATAATTTTTTAGCAATCGCATTACTACGCTTCTCTTTATAAGAGATCCATTCATCTTCACACATCTGTAAACGCTCAATAGCGCGTTCTTGAGCAGGGTCAGTTTGATAGCCGCGCTGGATACACTCCAGATGGTAGTAATCGATAACCTTCACAGACCTAGTTCGATGGAGTTATTTTTTACAACCTGCATTACATATTGAGGGCACGTTTATCAGTGGCAAGTGCGGCTTCTCGCATCACCTCAGACAAGCTGGGGTGTGGATGACAGATCCTCGCTAAATCTTCCGCAGCAGCCTTAAATTCCATGGCCACCACTGCCTCAGCAATTAAATCCGAGGCATTAGCACCCACAATATGCACAGCTAAAATTTCATCGGTTTTTTCATCAGCAAGAATTTTTATAAAACCATCTCCCCGTGCCATTCCCAATGCACGCCCATTGGCTGCAAACGGAAATTGACCAACTTTATAGCTTCGTCCAGCACTTTTTAGTTGCTCTTCTGTCTTGCCCACCCAAGCAATTTCTGGGTCGGTATAAATAACCCAAGGTATGCAGTTGTAATCGATATGCGGTTTTTGCCCAGCCATTAATTCGGCCACTAAAACACCTTCGTCTTCGGCTTTATGTGCCAACATCGGTCCCCGCACCACATCGCCAATCGCATAAACACCAGCTACTGCAGTTGCACACGTATGCTCATCGATGGGAATAAAACCTCGCTCGTCTGGCTTTAATCCAATCGCGGCTAAACCCAAACCATCGGTATTGGGTACGCGCCCGACCGAAACGATTAATCGATCGCATTCCAATGTTTGAGCCTTGCCAGTACTATCTAAATAGTGAACTTGTACACCTTTTTTATCGGTCTTAACAGACTCAATCTTCACTCCCATCTGTATATCAAGACCTTGCTTGGTAAAGATCTTTTGAGCCTCTTTTGCAACGCCTTGATCAACTGCCCCCAAAAATTGAGGTAAGGCTTCCAAGACCGTCACTTTTGCACCCACTCGACGCCAAACCGAGCCTAACTCAAGACCAATCACACCGGCACCAATCACACCCAAGCGTTTGGGCAAAGAATCGAACTTCAAGGCGCCTTCGTTGTCACACACTAAAAGGTTGTCGACTTTAATACCAGGTAAATGACGCGCTTTTGAACCAGTTGCAATAATGACCTGCTTGGCCATCACGGTTTCGTTTGTTTTTCCTGCAATCTTGATCTGAAACCCATCGGCAGTTTTACCTAAAAAGGATGCATGGCCTTTCAAAGTCGTAATTTTATTTTTTCGAAATAAAAATTGAATACCACCAGTCATCTTCGTCACAATCTCATCTTTTCTTTGCAACATCTTCTTGATGTCGACGCTCACAGAGCCCACTTGAATACCGTGTTCAGCAGCATGAGTTATTTTTTCATATTCTTCAGAAGACGATAAAAGCGCTTTGGAAGGAATGCAGCCGACATTTAAACAAGTTCCACCCAAGCGCGGCTCACCCTTGGGATCATCATAGGAGCTGGATTCAGCACAGGCAACCTGAAAACCTAATTGGGCGGCGCGAATTGCAGCAATGTAGCCGCCTGGTCCGGCACCGATCACCAGTACATCAAATACTTGACTCATTTTTTTCCTTCATAAACGAATTAAATTAAAGGTCTAATAAGAGTCGCGATGGATCCTCAAGCGCTTCTTTCATAGCAACTAAACCAAGCACCGCTTCACGCCCATCAATGATGCGATGGTCGTAAGACATGGCTAAATAATTAATTGGACGAATCACAATTTCACCATTTTCGACCACGGGCCGATCCTTGGTGGCATGAATACCCAAAATTGCGGATTGTGGCGGATTGATAATGGGGGTAGATAACATCGAGCCAAATACCCCACCATTCGAAATAGAAAAGGTGCCGCCAGTTAACTCTTCGATTGAAAGCTTGCCGTCGCGCGCCTTATTTCCATAATCAGCAATTTGTTTCTCAATATCCGCCAATGTCATTTGGTCAACATCGCGCAAAATCGGAACGACCAATCCGCGGGGTGAGCTCACGGCAATACCAATATCAAAATACCCGTGATAAACAATATCATTACCGTCCACCGATGCATTCAGAATGGGATAACGCTTTAAGGCATGGGTTACCGCTTTCACGAAAAAGGACATGAAGCCCAACTTAACTCCATGGGTCTTTTCAAAAATATCTTTGTATTTGGTACGCATCGCAATCACAGGCGCCATATTGACCTCATTAAAGGTGGTCAAAATTGCATTATTCGCCTGTGACTCCAATAGACGCTCTGCAATTCTTGCTCGCAAACGACTCATTGGCACGCGCTCTTCTGGTCGATCGCCCAAGGGGAAATTAACCGTTGGCAACGGTGCCTGATTTGATTTTTTAGGCGCTGAACTACCTCCACCCGACATCGACTCTAAAACATCGCCCTTGGTAATGCGTCCATCACGACCCGAACCAGAGATCTGATTCGATGAGACGTTATTTTCAGCCATGATTTTGCTGGCAGTGGGTGATGCAACAACCCCTCCACTCGCCTTCGATGTGGGCAAGGATTTGGTGACAACGGGAGTTTTCGACCCTGTATCAACAGCGGCTGAAGTAACACTAGCTTTAGCAGCGCTATCAATTTTGGCAATTAACTGCTCCGCCATCACGGTCCCGCCATCATCAACCAGTATTTCGGTTAACACGCCAGCCGAAGGGGATGGCACCTCTAGAACTACTTTATCGGTCTCAATCTCAATCAAGATTTCATCCTGAGCAACCGCTTCGCCCACTTTCTTTTTCCACTGCAATAAAGTTGCTTCAGCAACCGACTCGGAGAGTTGGGGAACTTTAACTTCAAACAAGGCCATGATGTGTCCTTAAAAAATAATAGATTGATTCAATATTAAATGGGTAATTAGATTCGCTAAATAGAAATACACAAACTCTACTTAGTTAAGATATACCCTTTCATTTTTGCAAAAGCAGCATTAATTAATGCTTTCTGTTGCTCAATATGTAAATGGGAGTAGCCAACCGCTGGCGAAGCTGATGCAGGACGCCCTGCATAACCCAAGCGCGCACCTTCCGACATATTCTCATGCAAATTATGTTGTACAAAAAACCAGGCGCCTTGATTCTGCGGTTCATCCTGACACCATAGAACCTCATCTAATTTAGGATAGGTCTTAAACACTTGACCAATGGCTTTATGAGGAAAAGGATAGAGTTGCTCAATCCGCACAATCGCCATATCGCTTATTTTCTTATCAGCCCGTGCTTTCACTAAATCGTAATACACTTTTCCAGAGCAAACAATCAAACGCGTTACCTTGGCTGGATCAATATGGGCATCTAGCTCAGGAATCACCGTCTGAAATTCGCCTTTGGTGAATTCAGTTAAAGGCGATGAAGCATCTTTATTCCGCAGCAAGGATTTTGGCGTCATGATGACTAAAGGCTTACGGAATTGACGGATCATTTGACGACGTAACAGATGAAAAATCTGTGCAGCAGTGGTTGGCTGAACCACTTGCATATTCGTATCCGCGCACAACTGCATAAACCGCTCTAAACGCGCAGAAGAGTGTTCGGGTCCCTGCCCTTCATAACCATGGGGCAACATCAGAACCAAGCCATTCACTCGACCCCACTTCACTTCACCGGAAGCAATAAATTGATCGATAACGACTTGAGCGCCATTGGCAAAATCGCCAAATTGAGCCTCCCAAATCGTCAAGGTATTCGGCTCGGCGGCAGCATAACCATATTCAAATCCCAATACTGCTTCTTCGGAAAGAATCGAATCAATCACTGTAAAGGGGGCTTGATCTTTGGCAACATGTTGCAACGGAATATAAATCGCATCGTCCCATTTAACTCGGTTTTGATCATGCAAAACGGCGTGTCGATGACTAAACGTACCGCGTCCACTATCCTCACCCGATAGGCGCACTGGGTAACCGCTTGCTAATAATGTGGCAAAGGCCATATGCTCGCCCATGCCCCAATCCACATTGATTTCGCCACGGCCCATGGCTGCCCGATCAAGATAGACTTTCTCAACCAGAGCATGCGTCTTAAACTCGGGCGGTATGGTGGTGGTTTTTTGGGCAATTCTTTTCCACTCTGCTAATGGGATTGCGGTATCCGCGTTATCCGTCCACTTTTTATTTAAAAAGGGCGCCCAATCAACAGCGAATTTACCTTTAAAGTTACTCAAGACGGGATCGCAGGTACTTTTCCCCTGATCCATTGAGGCGCGATATTCTTTCACCATCAAATCGCCTTGACCGGGCGCAATCACACCTTGCGCCTCTAACTGATCAGCAAATAACTTTCGGGTTCCAGGATGAGCACCAATAATTTTGTACATCAACGGTTGAGTCATTGCAGGCGAATCTTGTTCGTTATGGCCTAATTTTCTAAAACAGACAATATCGATTGCAACGTCTTTCTTAAATAAGGTTCTAAACTCAATTGCTAATTGGGTTGCCAAAACAACTGCCTCAGGATCATCGCCATTCACATGCAAAATTGGCGCATCAATTACCTTCATGATGTCGGTGCAATACAAACTCGACCGCAAATCACGCGGGTCTGAAGTCGTAAAACCAATTTGGTTATTAATCACAATATGAATCGTGCCACCAGTCGAATAACCACGTACCTCTGCCATGGCTAAAGTTTCTTGTACTACTCCCTGACCCGCTATTGCAGCATCGCCATGAACCAAAACGGGTAAGACTTGATCGCCATTGGGATCGTTGCGTCGCTCCATGCGAGCTCGTGCAGAGCCCTCTACTACTGGATTGACAATCTCCAAATGCGAAGGGTTAAAAGCCAAGGAAAGATGAACCGGGCCAGCTGGCGTAGAAATATCACTAGAGAATCCTTGGTGATACTTCACATCACCTGAAGGTAAATCCTCTACTGCTGTATGTTCAAACTCAGCAAACAAATCTTTGGGTGATTTACCTAAGACGTTCACCAACACATTTAAGCGACCTCGATGCGCCATCCCAATCACAATCTCTTGAATACCACGACTACCAGCTTGGCGAACCAACTCGTCCATCGAGGCAATAAAACTCTCCCCGCCTTCCAAAGAGAAGCGTTTCTGACCTACGTATTTAGCGCTTAAGTAGCGCTCAAGTCCTTCAGCAGCAGTTACACGGTCTAAGATTTGAATCTGCTGCTCTACATTAAAACGCGGGGTCGACCGGACCGATTCCAACTTTTCCTGCCACCATTTCTTAATCTTTTGATCGGCAATGTACATGTACTCAGCGCCGATCGTACCGCAATACGTTTCGCGTAAAGCCTGCAATAAATCGCGCAAAGACATATGGGTCTTGCCAAAAAAAGTATTACTTGTGTTGAAGACGATATCCATATCGCCATCACTAAAACCGTAAAAACTGGGGTCCAACTCAGGAATATCGGGACGCTCAGTCCGCTTTAACGGATCTAAATTAGCCCAGCGATTACCCACATTGCGATATGCCGCAATTAACTGTTGAGCGGCAACGCGTTTTCTTCCCATCTCAGAATCGGCTGAATCCTGAATAATTCGAATCGGACCGTTCTTGGCACGCTCTGCAAAGGAAGCAACAATTGGGGCGTGGGCAATGTCACGGTCATTGGTTCCATTGACGGCAGGAACACGGGTAACACTATCAAAATAATCGCGCCAATGGGCCGCAACGGAGGTGGGATCTAATAAATAGGATTCGTAGAGTTCTTCTACATAGGGCGCATTACCGCCAAAGAGATACGAAGTACCTCTAGAGGACTGCATCATATTGCTCACCTTTCAACGGGTTTCCCGAAAAAAATTGTGTGGTTAAAACCATCTACGACACGGCTTCACCGATTAGTAGATTGCTCACAGCATAAAACCTTACTACCCTTATAGGATACCACGCTGAGCTAGAAAAAACCCTATAAAAAATGAAGGTTTGGGGATTTTACCAACAGCAAAGAGCCTTTCAATCGAGTCGTATAGGAAATTTCCTACTTCAAAATCAATTCTTTCTGACAGATTTCCTTCGAATTGCTTTTTATGCTTACTCCATTGCAACCCTTAGGAGTTTATTGATGTCTAAAGTAGAAATCCCTGATACCCAATATCTAAGCACCCGACAAAGTGCCAAAATTTTGCAAGTTTCACTCGGAACCGTGCAAAAAATGGTTGAACTGGGCGAGTTAGCCGCATGGAAAACCCGCGGTGGTCATCGCCGTATTCTTTACAGCTCCTTAGAACAGCAATTACAACGCCGCCGTTTTTCCGCAGAACAGCGCTCAAAAAAACAATGCCTAACCCTGGGTATTTTTAAACGGATTGAAAACTACCATGAATTAAAAGAGCGCAGTGAGGCATGGCAATTGCGTATTCAATTAGTTCATTCGATGGACACGCTTGAGGCCTTAATGCAGGCAGTTTCAATTGCCCCTGATCTGATTTATTTAGATGCATTAATTCCGCCAATAGAACAGGTACATCTGATTCATTATTTAAGTAAAAATAAAGTAACTCAAAAAATACCCATTTTGATTGATCAAAGTTTTATTGACTTACATCCCAAAGTAATTCAATTGGCCGGAGAAAATTGTGGTGTTTTAAGTCAGGTAGGCGAAATGAATGACGCACATAATCAAATAGCGCTCGAACAGAATCGTATGATCATTGCCTACCCGAGTCACTATCGATTTTCTAAATTAGAGAAGCTATTTTATAAAGCGCTCGGTAGACCGTTTGAGGAAATTGAAGAAATGCCAAATACACAAAATACTCAAATGGTGTAATTTAAAACGAACAAGTCCTTGTTAAAAAAAGAAAAGTCCCATCTGGGACTTTTCTTAATCGTATCAAAATACTAATTTACTTAATTAAAAATTTATTGCGATCTTTACCGGCAATCCATTTTGGAGCGATACCACGACCAGTCCACTTTTCCCCCGTGCTTGGGTTTAGATATTTAGCCGCTACTTTGCCACGAGGACCCGACTTGCCACGACCTAAACCTGCTTTTTTTGACGGTCTACCCTTTTTGCCTAGGGATTTAGCGGGACGACCCCGCTTACCTTTACTTGCCTTGGAGCCAAATACATCTGCCACGCTTAAATCATATTGCTGAATAATCGACTTTGCCTTGGTAATGCCCTCTGCTTTTTCGCGAAGCATTAATGCTTGAATTTGATTGTCTAATTTTTCGCGCTGCGCAAGCAATTCTTTATACGAACTCATAACGAGTGATAACTCCTAATAAATTAAAATGGATATTAAAAAAATGTGTGAATTTAAATTGAATATGAATTGAATATAAGTA
>JAEMSI010000047.1 GCA_016462905.1 Polynucleobacter sp.
AATGTCCCCTGTGCTTTTGGCTAGATCAAAAGAGTAAAGTCAAGCGTCCTTCGGGGTCTCAGGTATATTAATTTGTAATTCTTTTATGAACGGAGAAGCGACCCATGACCAATGACCTCTCTTTCAATACGCTGGATAAAAACCAAGCCATTCAGGAAATTTTGCAGATGCGACGCGAAATAGCGCGCTTGCAAGATCAGTTTGGAATTAGCAACACCGAACTCGAGCAGGCTGTTCAACCTACTGTAGAGACTCCGCAGCCCCTTCCTACTGAGAACACCACTGAGAACCCCACTGAGAACACTACCTATGAGCATGGCAAGAAAGTAGGAGCTTGGCTCAAGAATGTCTTAAAGTAATGCGCCTCTCCCGCTCCAAGGTCGATCTCTTCATCCAATGTCCCCTGTGCTTTTGGCTAGATCAAAAGAGTAAAGTCAAGCGTCCTTCGGGTCCGCCCTTTAGTCTGAACATTGCAGTCGATCATCTTCTCAAAAATGAGTTTGACGAGTCGCGCGGCAAAGACATCCCGGAGCGCTTAGCCCGTGAGAAGCTATCCTTTGTACCCACTAACCATCCCTTACTATCCCGTTGGCGGGAGAACTTTAAAGGGGTAACACGTCAATATAGAGGGATCGAGTTCTTTGGGGCGATTGATGATCTTTGGCACGACATGTTTGGAGTGCACTATGTGGTGGATTACAAGGCCACGAGTAAAGCCGATGAAGTGAGCTTAGATGCTGATTGGCAAATTGCCTATAAGCGTCAAGTGGAGTTTTATCAATGGCTCTTGCGAGGTAATGATTTAGAGGTCTCCAATCAAGCGTGGTTTGTGTACGCTAATGGCATTAAAGGCGATAGTTCCTTTGATGATCAATTAGCCTTTAAAACTAAACTCCTTTCCTACGATGGCGATGCATCGTGGATTGAGCCGACCTTAGATCGCTTAATGGAATGCCTCGCGAGTTCTTTTGCACCAGAAGCATCGCACGATTGTGACTACTGCAATTACGTCCACAAACGCATGGCAGCGAAGGCCTTGCCACAAAAAGTGGATGTGCTTAGTCCAGCGCTTAATAAACCTGCCGTTGCGATGACACTGCATCGTTTGGTCAAAGGACCGGCTGATCTCGATGCGATTATGACCGTTTTGCAAGCGCATCAAGGGCGACTATTGATTGATGTTTTAATCAAAAATGTATCCCTCAATTTAGGGAAGAGTCGCCTAACTGAGGCCGGTAAACGCCGCATCTTAGAGTCGATTTATGCTCTGCAGTCGCAAGGCAAGATTCGTCTTGAGAACGGGATGGCCATTTTGGTGAAGTCGATTTAGTAAAAAATTACGGGGTAATAATCATTGCCCCAAGCAATTTTCGACTTTCTGCTAATTGATGGGCAGAAACAATTTCACTTAAAGCGAAACGCGCACCAATATTAATTTTGATATGGCCTGCTTGAATTGCCGCCATGACATCTGCTGCATTCTCTCGAAGTAATTGCGGGGTAGCGTTATGCGGAAAAACTGACGGACGCGTTAAGTACAAACACCCCTTTTTATTCAAAATCTCCGGAGCAATTGCGGGTGCCGGACCCGATGCTGCTCCATACAGCACCACCGTGCCAAAAGGTGCAGCACAATCTAAAGAGCCCATAAAGGTATCCTTTGCAACCGAGTCATAAACGACCTGCACCTTTTTTCCATGCGAGGCTTCAATGACTTGATCAACCCAATTCGCTTCCGAATAATCAACAACAACATCACAACCTGCTTGTTTAGCTGCATCAAACTTTGCTTTACCACCAACTGTGCCAATCACAGTGGCGCCAAGCGATTTTGTCCATGCCGCAAGAATTTGCCCTACTCCGCCAGCGGCCGCATGAATTAATACTGTGTCACCACTTTTTACGCGATAGGTTTTTTTCACTAGATACTGAGCAGTCATCGCCTTAAAAAAGATTGCGGCTGCTAATTCATCGCCAAGGAATTCAGGTAACTGAATTAACTTATCCGCAGCGAGATTGCGATGACTTGCATATGCGCCGATTCCTGCATTCATATAGACAACGCGATCGCCCACAGCCAAACCCTGCACCACATCGCCAATTGCTTCTACGATACCTGCTGCCTCATGGCCTAAGCCAGTGGGTAACTCCAAAGGATAAATCCCGGAGCGTTGGTAAATATCGATGTAATTAAAACCAATCGCGGTGTGGCGAATTTGCACCTGTCCCAAACCTGGGGGTGGAAGATTTTCCTGCACCAGGTGCATCATTTCCGGGCCGCCTAACTGCGCTACCCGAATTACATTAGCGCGCGTCATCATTTGACTTAATTTGTCTTTCTTGGCTCAAGGTTCGTCCAGGTTACTGGCTCAATACGACGGGCATCCACCCGCAAATCAAACACATCAAAACGATTGTAATAACCGACAACATCATGAAATTGTTTGGGCTCGATGCACTGGTTCAAATCAAAGTCAGCATAAATGATGCCTTCTGATTTTTGTAAAGTCTGCCCAAATTGCGCGCCAGTCGGATTTACAAAGAAGGATTCAGCACCTGGAGTCTTTTCGAGGATTGGAGCAACCGCTGGATCACGTTTTACTAAGAAATCAAACATGGGTTTGTCCATAAACCCTGCGCATACAATACCAAAGCATTTGGCTTCAAAAGAATGGGCTGATGCACGGATGCGATTTGCTTCTAAATTATTGTAGTTACCCGACCCGGTAGGATTTCGCGTGGGCCAAATTGGTGGCCAACTCGATATATGAATCTGCTCTTTTTGAGTCATTAGGGTAAAGCGGGCTAAGGGGTTCGTGTTTTCGCCACAAATTAATCCACCGATATTACCAATCGAGGTATGTGCAACCCGCAAACCGGCACCGTCACCGGGTGCCCAAATTAATTTTTCAAAGAAGGTAGGGACTAGTTTGCGATGATGAACCAAAATTTCACCCTCATTGGAAATCAATAAATTCGAATTCCACAAACACCCAACACTCGCATGACTTGCCTCACTAAAACCAAACGAGACAAAAACTTGTGATTTCTTCGCCTGCTTTGCAATCGCCTGTACTTCTGGGCCGTCAACAAACAGACTATTTTCAACAAATTGCTGAAATAGATCGTGATTATTCAAAGGCGCCCACAAGGCCGCCCAAATCGGAAATCCAGGGAGAAATGATTCGGGGAAAACCACGAGCTGTGCACCCTGTTTGGCGGCTTCCTCAATCCACGATATAGCTTTGGCTGTCGTCGCTTTTTTATCTAAAAAGACCGGAGCAATATGGGCTGCAGCAACTTTGGTTACGGAATGAGTCATAAATTCTCCCCCTTTTTATATGCTTCGATTCTATACTTGAATTTATCCAAAACAAGTCGATATATTTGCAAGATTGATTGCAAATTTACAGATATCTATAAAAATGACTGCCAATACCAAAACGCGACAACTGAACTGGGAAGACCTCAAAATCTTTTTAACGGTCTATCGGGCGGGCAATATTGCTGGGGCTGCAAAAAAACTAAAGCTAGATGACTCCACCATCAGTCGACGTATTGCACAACTTGAAGTGTATCTAGGGAGCAAACTATTTGAGCGCACCCGCAATGGCATGATCCAGACTAAATTTGCCCAAGAGATCATCAATCAACTCACAAAAGTCGAGTTAGGGATTGATGGTTTAAATGAAATTGTGACGCACGAAAAAAATATTAGCGGTACTGTGCGAATTGCGATGATGGAAGGAATCGGATCGTTGTACTTAGCACATAAATTTGCCCCTTTCTTTCATGACAATCCTAATATAAAAATCGAGTTAGTCACCTCCCCTAATTTTGTACGGGTTGGTTATCGTGAAGCGGATTTATTTTTAAGCTTTTTCAAGCTGGCGAGCAAAGGCATTACCTGCGAACGGATTGGCGAGTTCTCCCTGTTCCTGTATGCCAGTCAGGCTTATTTCAAAAAATTTGGTAAACCCAATTCCAAGTCCGACTTAAGCCAGCACCACTTTGTGACCTACATTGATGATTTAATCCAAATTGATACAGTACGCTGGCTAGCGGAAGTGATTAAAAACCCCAATGTTAGTGTGAGTTCTAGCAGTATGGTGGCTCAAATTGCCCTTGCCTCTTCGGGTGCGGGCATCGTCCTATTACCCAAGTTTTCCATTCCTAAAGACACCAATTTGGTGCCAATCTTAAAAGATGAGGTTAGGGTAAAACGGGATGTCTTTATTAGTGCTCCATCTGATTTACTGAATGTGGAACGTATTCTTAAAGTTAAAAGCTTTATTAATGGGGTCTTTATGAGCGACCATAAATACTTAAATCAGCCCTAATGAGCACTATTTTGCATCTTGACTTGCAAAATTAGGGGTTGAACTTTCCTGCCCTATCGTTAGACTTAAGGAAATGATTACACCGACAACACTATGAGCCAAACAATTATTGCGCTTGCTATTAACGGCATTGTCTTTGGACTAATCGTTGCTTTGATTGCCTTGGGCCTATCCATTATTTTTGGACTGCTAGATATTATTAATCTTTCCCACGGTGATTTTTTTATGGTGGGCACCGTAATCGCTTACACCACACTCGCTAGCCTTGGATATTATTGGCCGGCATTGCTGATAGCGCCTTTAATTGGTTTTGCTCTCGGTGCACTCATTCAATTTTCCATTATTCAACGTATTAAAAATAATGCAGCCTTATCGATTGTGGCAACTTTTGGCCTATCGATGATTATTCAAGAAGTTGTACGGATGACCTTTGGTGCTGCCCCCAAACGCATCATGCCGCCAATTTCAGGAACTTTTGGAATGTTTGGAATTGAATACGAGTGGTATCGCATCTTTGCCGCGATTGCCTCGATTATTGCGATTGGCTCATTTTTTATTTTTCTAAAGTCGACCAAGCTTGGGGTTTGGATGCGCGCCGTGCGCCATGATCGTGATACCGCAACAACCATGGGTATTCCCACCCAACAGATTTACCTCTTTACCTTTGGCATTGGTTTTGCTATGGCCGCTATTGGCGGTGTGATTGCTGCACCGATTACAACAGTGGACTTTCGTACCGGTGTTGATATTCTGCCCTTTTGTTTTATGGCCGTTATTATTGGCGGTCTTGGAAATTTACCTGGCACAGTAGCGGCGGCTGTTTTGCTGGCCTTCTTAGAAGGGGTTATATCCGGTTTTGCAACGCCCACCATCGCACGTATTTTTTCACTAGTTCTTATGAGTAGCGTTCTCTTGATTAGACCCCAAGGACTCTTTAAAGGGCTCACGAAATGAGCGCTCGCCTACCCTACTTAGGCCTACTTCTTGTCTTGGTCCTGGCACCTTGGATAGTTCCTATCATTGGCGATGCATTTTGGTTAAGCGTGCTAACCGAAATTATTATTTGGTCTTGTTTTGCCGCCAGCATCAATTTTTTGTTTGGCTACGTGGGTTTATTGTCATTTGGTCAAGCACTTTTTTTTGGTTTTGGGATGTATGGTGTCGCACTGGGGATCAGCGCCTTTCAACTCTCTTTTTGGCCAGCCTTTTTTCTCGGCCCCTTTAGCGCCACGGTCATGGCACTGATTACTGGAATTTTTGCTGTGAGGCTCACGTGGCACTACTTTGCCATCATCACTGTGGTCTTTTCTTTAATCTTTTATTTCTTAGCCCTAACCTTAAAGTCGGTTACTGGGGGTGACGATGGGATTAACTTTAGCATGCCAGATCTTTTTAATCTGCTGGGCTACAAACTATCCTTAACCAATACAACCACCCAATATTTATTTACTTTATCGGTCGTAGTGTTATGTTTTTGGCTTATTAAAATTGTCATGGCCAGTGCCTACGGACGCTCTTTGATTGCCATTCGTGATAACGATGTCAGGGCCTCACTCATTGGTATTAACGTTTACCGTCTTAGATTAAGCGCCTTTGTGATCGCTGGTTTTTTAGCTGGGGTCTCTGGTGCTCTGTTTGCCTTATTTGGACGATATGCGTCGGCCTCCTATATGTTCTATCACGTCTCCGGTGAGGGGGTGGTATGGGCAATTGTTGGTGGCGTAGGTACTCTCATGGGCCCCGCAATTGGTACTGGTATTTTTATACTGATTCGTGAGGTTGTCTCTACCCATTGGCAACATCATGCACTGATCGTAGGTGCCTTTGCGATCTGCATTGTTATTTTTGCCCCAGAAGGAATTGTTGGTTTGTGGAAAAAAATAAGGCATCGTCTGCGCTCATGAAACCTTTTATGCGCATTGAACATCTCTCGAAGTCCTTTGGCGGGGTCAAAGCCGTCAATGATCTCTCTTTATCCCTATTCCCAAATCGCATCAATGCCATTATTGGACCGAATGGTGCTGGAAAAACCACCTTATTTAATTTAATCACGGGCTTTATCAAGCCAGACTCCGGAAAAATTTTTTTTGATGATGTCGAACTAACCCATTTGCCCATTCATGCTATCTCACGAATGGGCATAAAACGTACCCTTCAAATTAAGAGTGTCTTTAACTCGATGACGGTGTATGAGAATTTATGGATCACGCTATCCGCTCAGCAAGGAAACCTGAACCCGTTTAAGCCGATTGCCCGCTACCCTGATATCCAAAAACGGGTTGAAGAAGTAATCGAACAGCTTGATCTTGGCCGCTTTCAAAATACGCCTGCCGGCGCCCTTTCTTACGGGGATGTGGCGTTACTGGAGATCGGGATGGCGATCATCACAAAGCCCAAAATGATCCTCTTTGATGAGCCGGTGTGCGGTATGAGCCCTGCAGAAACCGAGAAAGTGGTCTCCAAAATTACGTCGCTAGCTGCACAAACACATATTGTCATTATTGAACATGACATGGATGTGGTCTTCAAAATGGCTGATGAAATCGCAGTACTCGCCTTTGGTAGTAAATTAGCTTCTGGTACACCTCAGGAGATTGGGAGCAATCAACAGGTTAAAGAAGTTTATTTTGGGACCGATGAGGTTGATGCATGACTAAAAATCACTTTTTAGAACTGCATCAGGTTTCATCCTCCTATGGTCGGGTGAATGTTTTGCAAGATCTTTCCTTTCATGTGAATGAGGGTGAATCGGTTGGTATCCTCGGTCGTAATGGGGTCGGAAAAACAACCACCTTAAAAACCATTATGGGTTTGTTGCCCTGTCAACATGGCTCGGTTTCATTTTTTGGAAATACCTTAAATACCTTAGCCCCCCATCAAATTCCCCACTTAGGAATTGGCTACGTCCCTCAAGGACGTGGTATTTTTCCTAATTTATCGGTCAAAGAGAATCTGTACCTCGGTGCTAAACGGACTGTTTCGCAAGCCGTGGTGGATTCTATTTTTCATCGCTTTCCAAGGTTGCAAGAGCGTCTCACTCAATTGGGCGGCACCCTTTCTGGCGGTGAACAACAGATGCTCTCGATTGCACGCTGTTTAATCATGGAACCGAAGTTATTAATTTTGGATGAGCCAACCGAAGGCATCATGCCCAAATTAGTGCACGATATTCGTGCCGAAATTAAACGCATTAACGCTCAAGGGATTACTATTTTGCTAGTCGAGCAAAATGTCAAAACTGCTCTTGAGCTATGTAGCCGTATTCTTGTGATGGATAAAGGAAAAATTGTTTTTGAAGCGAGTTCCGAATCTATTCGCGCGAATCCAAGTGCTTTATCGCAGCACTTAGAAATTAAGATTTAGTTGTTTAACCACCCAAAGGAGCACATTGCTATGAATGATCTAAAAAAGAAAGATTTACTAGTAAGTCCTACCCGCCGTAGCTTAATGAGTTATGCGCTAAAAGGTGGGGTAGCAGCAGGTTTTGCCAATATGACCATCATGAAAGATTTGTATGCGCAATCAAGCGGTCCGATTGTGATTGGTCATCATGCTGAAATTACGGGGGGCTTTGCCTCGTGGGGCCATTGGCATGATATTTGTGCCAAAAAAGCTGTTGATCTAATTAATGCAGGTGGCGGTATTGCAAAACGAAAAGTGGAGCTAGTAACCGAGGACACAGAATCAAACCCTGCCGCAGGTGCGCGCAAACTACGCAATCTAATCCAACGTGCCAATGCCGAATTCGTCGTGGGCTCTGTTCATTCGGGCGTGATGCTCGCATCGATTCCGATTGCTACAGAACTCAAAACCATTTACTTTTCGCAAGGCGAGGCGACCGAGGCCACTGGCTCTCGCGGGACACGCTATAGCTTTCGTACCGGCGGGGATACGTACTCCCTATCCGCAGCGGGCGTACCGTGGGCGCTTGAGAACCTTGGCAAGAAATGGTCAGTCATTTACGCCGATTACGCATGGGGTCAGAGTCATAATGCCGAGGCCAAAGCGGTCGTTGAGCGTCTTGGTGGCACCTATTTAAAAGGAATACCCGTTCCCCTCGATGCCAAAGATTTAGTCCCCTACTTAACGCAAGTTCCGGCAGACACAGAAGTTTTGTTCTCGATCTTCTTTGGATCCTTATCGGTTGCGTTTTACACGCAAGCGAAGTCCATGGGAATTGATAA
>JAEMSI010000048.1 GCA_016462905.1 Polynucleobacter sp.
AAAGTTTGCATAATGGATTTGGGATTTGAAGCCTCGCTTAAATAATGCTGACGCTCTTGAAGAAATTGGTCCATTTGTGGATTGCGATGGGTAATTCCCCAGATCGGTCGTGGCACCCAAAAATATTCATACATTTTAGACGGAATATACTCTGAGCACCACTCGGTATTACCATGAAGTAAGAGCAAAATATCCGCTTCTTGCATTTTGTGAGCAATTTGCTCTCGACCGCTAGCTCCCGTCACAGGATCTTTTTCCAAGCGTCCATGTGCAATCACATATCGCGTTAAATTCAATTCTTCAATACTAGACTTGGTTAGCGAATCTAAAGCCGCCCCGTAAGCATGAATTTTTATTTTTTCTTTTGCTTCTGGATGCTTCAATAAAAACTCAGGTAACACCTTTAATACTTGCGATAAAGAGCGGTCATTTGCCAAAGATCCAAAATGATATAAATTTAATGTGTCGGTATATTTATGATTTTGTAAAGATGGGGTCTTAAAGTGTGCTGCGGGAGGCTCCGCCCCAGGTATCACCATGATACTTTTTGCATTGTTAGCGTGATCTAAATTTGGATTTCTTAACTTGGCATAATGAACTGCGCCATCGGTAAACCACCAAGCTAAATCGGCATATTGACAAATTTGTTTCTCCAGCCAAAAACGAAACGCTGCATCGCGATGTTTTGGTTTTTGTAAGCCAATATCATCAGGGTCTTTGCGCATTACGAGAGGATCGTGAATTTCTACGATCCAGGGAAGTCCCGTTTTTTTCTTTAGCCATAGTCCTGCCAAATGAGCCGACCAGGCACCTCCAGTTGAATAAATTAAATTCACCTTGCCAGAGCGAATTAATTGCAGGCCATAAAAATAGGCTGGCATCGCCCAAGACCATTGACTGGAATACCCCAGCACCCACTTTTCAAGCAAAATCAATGGCGATAAAAGCAGTGAAACCAAGGGTGTAAAAATCTGATAAATCAACCCACGTCCAAAGCGGTTCGAGATCCAATGGCGAAAATCAAAGCGAAACGCGGCTGGCCCCCATGCGATTAACTGTCGATGCGGGAAACGCTGATCTTGAATACCCGTAATCGCGCTGACAACCTGTAACTGAATGCCTTGATTTAAAAAATAGGGGATTTTATCGGTGATGGTTTGGCTAGAAGCGCGCCCATCCATATTGAAACCATGCGAGAGAATAAGCCATTGTTTAGCTGGGCTCTTTTCTGGAATCGCACTCATTTAGCGCTCAGAAATTGGATGGAGCTGATCAGTTGCCTGCCACAATCGACATCACAGCCATACGAATCGCAATGCCAAAGGTAACTTGATTCAAGATCACGGATTGCGGCCCATCCGCCACCGCAGAATCTATCTCAACCCCCCGATTCATAGGGCCCGGATGCATTACTATGGCATCTGACTTCGCCATCGCTAGACGGCTTGAAGTTAAACCAAACTGTTTAAAAAAAGCATCGCCCTCTGGAACTTGACCTTGCTCCATGCGTTCTTTTTGAATTCGTAAAGTCATCACCACGTCCGCATCCCTAATTCCGTCTTCAACCTGATGAAAGGTTTTTACGCCAAATTTACTTAATTCACTCGCAAGATCGTTTGGCAATAAACTTTCTGGGCCAATCGCCCGAATATCAGTGCAGCCCAAGGTAGATAAAGCATGAATATTCGATTTTGCCACTCGACTATGCAAAATATCACCAATAATGGCTACCTTTAGTTTAGAAAAATCTTTTTTGAAATGCCGCATCGTAAAGACATCTAGCAAGCCCTGAGTAGGATGCTGATGACTGCCATCCCCAGCATTAATCACGTGGACATAATCAGGAACATGTTGCGCAATCTCAATCGGCGCCCTCGATATATTATGTCTAACCACAAAAATATCGGCTTGCATCGCAATTAAATTATCGATCGTATCGATCAAGCTCTCGCCTTTGGAAGTTGATGAAGTCGGTATATCTAAATTAATAATGTCTGCGGAGAGACGATTTGCAGCAATTTCAAAGGTCGTTCTGGTTCGGGTTGAGTTTTCAAAAAAAAGATTGAAGACACTTTTTCCCCTGAGAAGCGGAACTTTTTTAACCTCGCGGTTTGGATTGGATACGCTGACAAATTGTTGGGCCGTATCCAAAATATGGATAATTTGCTCCCTTGGCATGTCTTCCAGGGTTAGTAAGTGAGTTAAGCCGCCCTCGGAATTAGATTGATTTACCTTCGGACTCGAGAGGCTCATGATCTTTTTTCCAATTGAAAGCTAAATTGACCGTGTTGATCTTTATTTAAAACCAATATTTGATGATCGGCTAGTTCAACGGTATCAGCAGCAAAATCAGCCGTGATGGGCAGGTCTCTTTTTTGACGATCAACTAAAACCATTAAGGAAACTTTAGAAGGTCTGCCAAAATCAAACAATTCATTGAGTGCTGCGCGCACGGTTCGCCCTGTATGCAAAACATCATCAATTAAAACAAGATGAGCCCCATTGACATCAAATGAAAGTTGGGTTGGCATAGAGCCTGCGCTACTAATTGCAGCTAAGCCCTTCTCAGCATAATCGTCGCGATGAAATGAAACATTAACCGTTCCAAACGATGGCAGGCCAAGATCTTTTGCGAGGCGTTCCGCTATCCAGGCACCACCTACAGCCAGTCCTGCCAAATAGATCGCCCCCTGAGGGGCTTTTATTTCAGCCCTGAGTTGCTTCAGAAGCTTGGCGTAAAGGTCTTCAGCGTTCAGATTCATAGCGTCTATTTTCCCTCATTTTTAGCGCCATTCGGATTTTCACTAAAAAATTGCCCCAAAATCAAGCGCGCTGAGTCAGAATCAATTGATCCGCTGTATTCAGGATCACCCTCCAATACGGCCGAGGTGTAGCGTTCATCAACAAAACTCATCGGTAAATGAAAGTGGCTTTTGAGTTGATTACCAAAACGGCGAGCTGCTTTTGTCATGGGATGCTCAGCACCATCAGGATGCAAAGGTAAGCCCACCACCAGATGATCGGGCCGCCACTGTTCGAATAATTGCGTAATAGCATGGATGCGCCACTGCACATTTTTATTCTCAATCACCTTTAAAGCCTGAGTCGTTTGGGTCAATGAATTACCAACCGCAACACCAATTCGCACTGCCCCATAGTCAAAGGCGATTAGGGTAATCGGTATTACTTCAGGCATGTCCCGCTTGACCAGAAAGACTGGCAATATCGAATCCCAATAACTTCAGGGTTCTTTCATAGCGCTCAGAGTAAGGCGTATCGAAAATGATCTGAGCCATTTGTTCGCGGGACAAGGCGGCATTGATCCAGCCATTTAAAGCTATTTCTTCTTCTAATTGGCCTGCGCCCCATCCTGAATAACCTAAGGTAAGAATAAATTTTTTCGGTCCCCCTCCTTTTGCAAGCGCTTCTAATACATCTTTGGAAGTGGTCATCGATAAACCGCCGGGCACCGTAATGGATGATGAATAGGACTCGTCTTCGGGCTTATGCAAAACAAATCCACGCTCAACTTGAACGGGGCCGCCAAAATAAACGGGTTGATCTAATAAAGGAGCTATTTCAAGTTTGAGTTCAATTTTGTCAAAAAGCGTTGATAACACCAACTCAGTAGGACGATTAACCACCAATCCCATCGCCCCCTGCTCGGTATGCTCAAAAAGATAGATTAATGAACCTGAAAATTGGCTATCCAACATCCCTGGCATCGCCAGCAAAAACTGATTGGCTAAAAAATCAGCTTGGTATTGTGATTTTTTTTCACGCCCAGACGAAGGATCTAATGAAGCCGTCTTGGTAGATGATGGCTTAGTTGGTGATTTGGTACTCATCTGCTTATTTTACCCAAGCCATCCCCATATTTACAGTTTGCCTGTCAGCCAATAGGCAAGGATACCTACGAATTCATGTAAGAGGTTATTCCATAAAATGGCACCACCAGTTACATTAAATTCACGCCAGTTTAGTGTTTGGGTTGTTTGATAATCGACTGGCAAAGCAATCACTGAAATATCTTGTTTTTTAAAAATTAGCCAGGAGCGGTACATATGTGTTGCCGACGTAATCAAAATCCACTTTTTTTCCTGAAAATTTGGTGAATTCGTATCCTGCAATAGTTGAATGATTTTTTTAGAATACACAGCATTCTCATAGGTATTGCGCGATTGATTTTCATAAAAAGCGGTGGCTTGGGTTTGCTCAGCCAAGCCCTGCTCCGCAAGCAATTGTTTAAAGGCATCCGCTTCTGACATTCCAGTCGGTGACACTTTGCCCGAGAACCCTGAAAAAATAAAAGGTAGATTTGGATATTTTCGAATCAACTCGATTGCCTTAGTAACTCGCTCAGCAGCGCTCCCAATCTGAACTTCTCCTCGATCAGCTGGAAAATCCTCCCCGCTAATAGCCCCACCTAAAATAATTATTCCTGCAATTTGCTCTTGAGGTATTTGCGATAAGTCCGCTTTAGGAACCGCTTCTTCCAAAATCCGAGCCAATGACTCTGAGCTTGGCGCATATCCAATAAGACAATAAATCACCAAAATCCCAAAAAGTATTTGCTTGGCAATGTGCTCTTTTCTCAAATAAATGAAAAGCAGCGAAACAAGAGTCAATAAAAATACTAGGTTTAAAGGCTCAATTAGCCACTGAACTAGTTTAGAGCTAAGAAAAAATACGGTTTCCATGAGCCTAATTATCCATTGATTTAGCGAGGATACCAATCTTTTATATTGCTCAAAATGACACGAAACCCGCTAAGATAGAGTCTATGAATAATGCCCTAGTTTGGTTGCGCCGTGATTTGCGTCTACACGATCACGCCGCCCTGCATCATGCCCTCGCATCGCATGCTCAAGTTTGGGTAGTTTTTATTTTTGATAGCGCTATATTAGAAGCGCTCATCAAAAAAGGCTTAGTTCATGATCGTCGAGTCGACTTCATTTGGCAATGCTTACAAGAGCTCGATAGCCATCTACGCTCACTTGGGGGTGGCTTAATGATTCGGTACGGTAATCCAATTGAACACATTCCGAATCTTGCAAACCAACTCAAGATTGACAGCGTTTTTATTAATCGAGACTATGAGCCTAGTGCAATTGAACGGGATCAGCAAGTAAAAAATAAATTAGAAAAAAACAAGGTTCAATTACACGATTTTAAGGACCACGTTATTTTTGAAAAGACTGAGATATTAACCAATTCAAATACGGTTTTTTCTATCTTTACACCCTATAAAAATGCTTGGTTAAAAAAGCTTCAGCCTAACTATATTGATTTATTCGATTGTGATATTGCTAAGAATAAAAAAATCAAAGGTCGATTTGTGACGATCCCCAAGTCCTTAGACCATGGCATACCATCGCTTGAATCGATGGGCTTTAAAAGTACCGGGATTGAACACTACCTTCCCGCAGGAAGTACAGGGGCAGAGTTTTTTTTAAAGGACTTTTTAAAACGAATCGATCAATACAATATTGGCAGAGATTTTCCTGCGATTAAGGGAGTCAGTTATTTATCAACTCACTTGCGTTTTGGGACTATTTCCATTCGAGGCTTGGCTCGTGAAGCCCATCGTCGTATGCTTTCCGGTAGCCTTGGCGCGACGACCTGGCTTAATGAATTGATTTGGCGTGATTTTTATTTCATGATCCTATCAAACCATCCCAGGCTTGCCTCGGGAGCCGCATTTAAAGTGGATTACGAAAAAATTGAATGGGAAAAAGGTGCGCCAGCACAAAAATTATTTAAAGCCTGGTGCGATGGAAAAACAGGCTACCCATTGGTCGATGCAGCGATGCACCAATTAAATCAAAGTGGTTATATGCACAATCGTTTGCGTATGGTCGTTGCCAGTTTTCTGACCAAAGATTTAGGAATTGATTGGCGCTGGGGCGAGGACTATTTTGCTAAGTATCTTAATGATTTTGAGCTCGCTTCGAATAATGGAGGTTGGCAATGGGCCTCTTCATCTGGTTGCGATGCACAGCCCTACTTTCGTATTTTTAATCCCATAAAGCAATCAGAACGCTTTGATTCAGAGGGTAAATTTATTCGTCGCTATTTGCCAGCCCTAGAAAAACTCTCTAATAAATCAATTCATGCCCCTTGGCTGGCAAGCAAACTCGAGTTAGAGGCAGCCGGAATTATATTAGGCCGCGATTACCCCCTGCCGGTTGTTGACCACGATGAGGCTCGCAAAAAGACTTTGATTCGCTATAACGTGGTAAAAAAGAATTAATCGAATGGCAAAGCTCTTTTTAATTGGCGATATACAGGGGTGCGCAGATCAGCTGATTCGTTTAATTAAAAAATTACCTAGTCAATCAAAAATGATTTGCCTAGGAGATTTGGTCAACCGCGGTCCTGATTCGCTTGGAGTCTTACGCAAACTAAAAAAACTACAAGAACAAGGTCGGGCTGAATGCATCCTCGGCAATCATGACCTCAATCTTCTGGCGGTTGAAGCAGGGATTCGGCAAACCAAAGCACTAGATACAGTAGATGCTATTTTAAAAGCGCCTGACCGTAAAGAATTAATCGATTGGTTGCGTCATCGTCCCTTAGCTCTTTCCAATGGCAAAGTCCTGTTAGTGCACGCCGGTGTATTGCCCCAATGGAATTTAAAGAAAACCTTAGTATTAGCCAAGGAAGTAGAACAGGCTCTTCGTAAAAAGAACTACCAATCCTTTTTATCTCAAATGTATGGAAATGCTCCAAGCGCTTGGCATGATTCTCTGAGAGGGTTTGATCGGCTGCGTGTGATCACCAATGCGCTTACCCGTTTGCGCTTTTGTCGGCCGAATGGTGAAATGGAATTTACTAGCAAAGAAGGTATCAAAAGTGGGCCCCCAGGGTATATGCCTTGGTTCTCCATAGAAAAAAGAAAGACTAAACGTATCCCGATTGTGTTTGGTCACTGGTCAACATTGGGGTTGCTCAATCAGGATAATGTTGTGGGGATTGATACGGGTTGCGTATGGGGCGGAACTCTCACTGCGCTTGATTTAAATGCCCTTGAAAAAAATCAAATCAAAACGATTCAGGTTGCAGGTTACGATCACCCCATGCGCATGTAAAAACTGTTCAATCCAATTAATAATTTTTTATATAGTATTTTCGCGATAGATTGCGTATTTTTTTTGGAAAGCGATATGCCTGCACCACGAATTCATCAAGCAGCGAAGGTTTTGGTAGGGGTCTTGATAAATCCGACTGAAGAAAAACGGCATCAAATTTTTTCATTACTTCGGCTGGAGAAAATAAGGATGAATAACAATCCCAGTTTTGCTGTCTAGACCAGATAGGGTCAAATTCTAAAAATATTCTGGAAAGCTCTTTAGGCCCTCGATATAAAAGTGCCTTATCGCCAAGGGCCTTAAGATGGTTACGCTGCGGGGAAAGTGCATAGGTAATCACTGGTTTGTTTTTTAGCGAAAACTCGCCGCAAGCGAGCCCAAAACTCTCGCCTATACCGCGCGCATGGATCATGGCATCCGCTGTTTGAATGAACTTGGTTTTATAGCTTAAATCAGAATTACCCTCTAAAAAAATGACTTGATGATGTTGAATAAATGCAGGGGTATTCATAAAAATAAAATAAATTGTATTTTGCTGCTGAACCATTTTTTGAATCAGGTTTTTGACGAAGAGAATATTAAAGCTATCTGAACCGCCATAATAGGCAAATACTTTGGCTTCCTGAGGGATGTTCAACTCAGAGCGTAGATCACCCTGAACATCAGGCATGGTGATGATATGAGGCACAAAAGGAAAACGATGATTCGAACACTCTTCGGCTAACCATGCTGAAACGTAGGCATAAATAGAACCATGCGCTTCTGACATGGGCTTTGGAAAAACGGCATGAATTAAATTGGGAAGCGATGGAAGTAAATAATGATCTTTCTCGCCTGACTTTAAAAAATAAAAGCGGTCTATCTTATTTTTTTCAGCAAGTCGATCGAGATCATTTAAGTCTGTATAAGGAATTAATTGTAAATGCTGCTGAAATTTTTCCAATACGCCTTTGGCATGTTGTATTGAATTGCCTTGATAAAAAATGATTGACTGATTACCTAGCAGACTTTGATTGTAAATTGCATAATCAAACATAGCGACATGGGTGCCTCGATGAGTAAAGGTCGCCGCATCAAAACCTATTCTCATATTTAAAAAACTACAGTTTGGCAAATGATTGCTTGGCGGCAGCAAAAACCTCATTCATCACCTGATCATCGTGCATGATTGAAGTAAAACCGGCCTCGTAAGCAGAGGGGG
>JAEMSI010000070.1 GCA_016462905.1 Polynucleobacter sp.
CGCCCCAGCCATGCCAGCCTCGGTGGCATCGCCAACTGCACCCCCGCCCTTTGCGCCGCCGCCCCCTGTCACTCCTGCCAAGCTCACCGCCCCAGAAAAATCAAGTCCGACGCGGACAACAGCACCAAAACCATCCGATACCAACCATCGCCTAATTACGCTTATTTTGATTGTGATCGGACTAATTGGAGCTGCAATTTATTACGTCAAGCAAAACCCAAGTGAGGTTACGGAACAAACAAACAAATCTCAAGCGAGTGCAGATAGCAGTAGTCCCGCTTCGGCCATTACCAAACCGACTTTAGTTGCCACGGAACCAATTAATAAACGTTGGCTTGGAAAATGGGTTGATGGCAATACTCAAATTGGCGTTACTGAGGAGTCCTTGGTGATGACTAATTTAGAAACAAAGACGGAGGTACCTTTCAGATGGCTTGGTAGTGAACCATCGGAAAATCCAATGGAGCCAATTTTCTATTACGGCAAGACTGTCAGTAAAGCGAATTTATTAAGCAACTTTGAGAAATATACCAACGGCATCGCCAATCCTAGCGATGAGCAAAAGAATCAGATTGAGCAATCTAAAAAGATTTTGGATGATTTAAGTGATGGCTCGTATCGAATCATTCGTTTAAAAATGAGTTGGAGTGCTGGCATCTATCGTTCCTATCTATTCGATAAAAATAGTATCTTTAAATTAGACTTTGAGTCCGAAGAATCACTGAGTGGTATTACGCGCTATAAGAAAACTAATTAAGCTTCCTAGGGCGCCCTCCTCGGGCGCCCATCTAGACCGGGGCTGTAAATGTAATCTTGAACACTGCACCAGTATTTTGCAGACTGTCATACTGAATCCGGCCACCATGGCGCGTCACAATGTAATTACACAACCATAGGCCCAAACCCATCCCCTCGCGCTTAGTGCCTGTAAAGAGCTCAAACAAGTATTTCTGCTGATCAACTGGCACGCCTAAGCCGTTATCCTCAAACTGAATTTCGGTGATCTCCCCTTTTTGCTTTCCAACTATGCGAATGGTTTTGGAAGATGGCTTCGAGCTATCTAGAGCCTGAACTGAATTGTTTAATAGATTGATGAACAATTGCTGCGCCTCCCCAAAACTCATGGGGATTTGCAGATTTTTTTCTATGTCCATCTCTACATGGATTTGCTTCTGATTGAGATCAGATTGAGACAAGAGTAAGACAGCGTCAATGACCTCTCTAACAGAGACGAAATCAGGAATTGCATCGTATTTTTCTGCAAAGATCGCTTTTAGCGTTTGGATAATCCGTGCGGCACGCATATTATCTTTAGCAATATCGTTGGCAATTCGCGTAATAAGCTCACGATCCAAGTTCTCAGCCTGCAACTTCTTCTGCAAAAACTCGCTGTTAATTTGTATCGCCCCCAAAGGCTGATTGATCTCATGCGCAATGGAGGCTGATAAAGCGCCTGTAGAGCTTGTTTTATTAGCCTTTAATAATGAGGCAATCAAGGTCTCGCGCTCCGTCAGCAATTTTTTGAAAGTCTCATTTTCTGATTCCGTCTGTCGACCATCAAAAGCCAAACGCTCAGACCAATATCCCCAAATAGCAATAAAGGATATGGTGTTCATTAGGATTTGCCCTAAAGTAAAGAGGATCAGTAAAAGAGGTAACTCATCCATTGAGCGAATGGGATGGTCAGAACTTAGCAATATGATTAATCGGGGAACTAAGAAAAGGGCTTCGCCGATAGCTGCATACTGAAAATATCGTAATTGCTGTAATTGCAATTTGCGATTAAATAGAAATGCTTCCCGAATTTGCCAAGCAAACACTAAGGCATAAACTAAGACCGCGAATATGGTTCGGGCCTCAAAACTGGCATAAAGTCTCAGGTACTCAAAAATCAGTCCATACACGATGATCGATATGAAAAGAGGCCATCGGAGCTGTCCGGATAGCTCCTTATTTAGAGAATAAAAGAAGGCCCCCTGAAAAATTGCTGCTGCATAAAAAAATGTATTGGCAACCGTAAATATCCCCGGCGGTTTCTGAATATCTGCAGTGAATAAAATACCAATGGCAAATAATAAAAGTCCACTAACGTTAACGACAAGAGCGGCTAGCCAGTAGGCATTAGGTTTAGAGCGACTCTTAGGGCCGATGTAATGAGAAATGCCAATCAACAAGCCAAGTTGTATCGCCGCAAATATAAAGAAGTAGATCGACAGAAGAAGCTTCATGCGCCAATCGTACCCGATTTAAATCATGCAAGATTAGATCGTATGATGCGATGTCTGGATGGTGAATTTAACTCTGTCTTGGTAGCCAAACCCAAACACCTAGAGAAATCCATCTTTGCAGTTGGCGGAGAGGGTGGGATTCGAACCCACGGTAGACTTGCGTCTACGCCTGATTTCGAGTCAGGTACATTCGACCACTCTGCCACCTCTCCACTCGA
>JAEMSI010000022.1 GCA_016462905.1 Polynucleobacter sp.
CGGCTGTGCAATTCATGCTGCCGTGGCGAATGCCCCGTGTGCGCTAAAAGCCTGCTATCCAGCTTGTAATTGATTGGTCGAATTACTTTCCTCAGATTGCCGACGACGCTCCTCTACCCGCTCTAACAAATCGACTACCCAAGTTAATCGTTCATAGATCGTGCCGCCATAATGCCGGATATGAGGGGTTGCTGCTACCGCATCTAATAAGTATTGAATCGCCCTTTGCGCTTGTGGGTTTTCACGTTGCATGGCAAATTTAGAAACGATCGCTGAAACAGCTTGTGTTAACAAGATAATTTTGCGCTGCTTAGAAACCACTGCCCGTACTGCCACCGAATTTAATTGATGCTCTTCTAGTTTGCGACCAATTTCAGCGTAAATTAAACGAGCCGCTTGAATTCCAGGACGACAATCCCAAGGTAAATCACCAATTCCCATCTCAGCCTGCTTATATAAAACATCGGCTGCCTTTAATAATCTAGCCACTACTACAGCAATCGCATCATTAAATTCAGGTTTCGTCAGCCATTGCTTTGGATCAAGCCCCGCCTCACGCAACCAAGTAAGCGGCAAATAAATCCGCCCGTTTAAGGCATCCTCACCCACATCACGAGCAATATTGGTCAATTGCATGGCCAAACCTAATTCACACGCTCTTGCTAGAGTTTCGGGCTCACGTTTTCCCATAATCAAACACATCATGGCACCAACCGTACCCGCTACACGCGAACAATAATCCAATAAATCCTCATAGGTTTCGTAGGTTCGATATTCGGTATCCCATTCATAGCCTTCAATCAAAGCCAAAGGCAAGGCTTTGGGAATATCGAAGGTTTTAACCACTTGCGCCAAAGCTCGATCGGCGGGAATATCTAGCGGCTCACCAGAATAAATTTGATTTAAACGCACATACAGATCCGCAATCGATTGAGCAGTAGCATCAGCTGCATCAGCCACATCGTCGGTAATCCGACAAAAGGCATATAAAGCAGTAGCTGGATTACGAATCCGACTTGGTAAAACCCGTGAGGCAGCAAAAAACGATTTTGAGCCATCGCGCATGGTTTCAATGCAAGCCGATAAGTCTTGATCGAATTGATTTTTAGAGCTTGTCACGGTATGCATTGCATGGTTCATCATTTGCTTTCCTGAATAGCATTAATCGGATGAGGTACGACTGACATCAAAGCCTTGGCTGAGGACAGAACCCCTGGTATTCCAGCTCCTGGATGCGTTCCAGCGCCCACCATATATAAACCCTTTACATCCTCACTACGGTTATGGGGTCTAAACCAAGCACTTTGTAATAACAGGGGCTCAAAACCAAAGGCTGCCCCTTTTTGCGAAAGTAGACGATCCTGAAAATCTTGTGGGGTCATACAAAACGAAGTCGTGACGTGTTGTTGGAAACCAGGTAAAACGCTTTGATCTAAATAATCGGCGATCGATTGACGATAACGCTCAAATTCTTTTGACCAATCCGTGCCACTATCTAAATTGGGTACTGGCGCTAAAACATAAAAGGTATCGTGCCCCTCTGGCGCCAAAGAGGGATCAGTCGCAGTCGGGCGATGTAAATACAAACTGAAATCCTTGGCTAACACTTTCCGTTTAAAGATATCGGCCAATAACTCACGATAGCGCTTACCCAACAAAATCATATGATGCGGTACTTCAGTGTATTGACGATTTAAACCAAAGTACCAAACGAATAAACTCATTGAATAATCGCTGCGTTCAATTTTGCGATCGGTCCAAAAACGTCGGTGTTCAGGAGCAATCAATTTTTGATAAGTCCAAGCTACATCTGCATTTGATATGACCGTCTCAGCAGGAATAAATTCGTGATTCGCTAAAGTAACACCAACCACCTTGCCTTGGCGAACCTCGATTTGCTTGACTTCTGAATTGCACTCTATGCTTATTCCACGATCATTGAGTAGGCGAACTAAACCCCGAATCAAAGCACCCGTTCCCCCCATCGCAGAAAAGACCCCATGACGTCGCTCTAATGAATTAATTAAGGCGTAGACCGCAGTCACAGAAAATGGGTTGCCGCCGATCAACAATGGATGAAAGCTCATCACTTGCCGTAATTTAGGATCCTTTAAATGACGAGCGACTAAAGTGTAAATACTTTCCCAAGCCTTCATCTTGAACATCGAAGGGATTGCTTCAATTAAATCACTAAAAGAATCAAAAGCAACCGCGCTGAGATCTTCAAAACCCAATCGATAGCATTTTTCCGCTTCTTCTAGAAAGCGCTCATAACCAGCCAAATCATCGGGGCAAAAACGTGCAACCTCACCGCGCATATGTTCCATATCACCGCTGTAGTCAAAGTGCGTTCCATCATCAAAACGAATTCGATAATACGGATCCATTAAGCGCAAGTCGATGTCGGTCTCCATTTTTTCACCACATAACTCCCAAAGCTCTTGTAGCAAGAATGGGGCAGTAATAATGGTTGGGCCAGCGTCAAAGGTATAACCATCACGTTTAAATACATAAGCACGACCCCCGGGGGCATCCAACTTTTCTAAAACGCGCACTCGATAACCTTTGTGCGATAAACGAATTGCCGCAGCAAGACCGCCAAAACCACTGCCTATTACTAGCGCAAGGGGCCGATCATCGTGGATAAATTCAGTTTTCTTTAGCATTCAATAAAAATATCGTTATTTAGAAAAAATGGCGCCACTGGGACGCCATTGAATTACCGGTTAACTCATGCTTATTTCATTGCTACTGTTTTTTTCTCGACCACTCCATCGGCGGCTTTTGGCGCAGGTTTAGCAGAAGGAACCCCCACTAAAAAAGGATAGTCTTGCAACATCGAAACCCCATACAAGGGTTTGTAAGCACCCTGATGGCAGGTTGCGCAATTTGCTTTTGCCACATCGCCCATGCTGCCTAAACGATGCTCGGGAAATAATTTGGTAATCGGCGTCATATGATTGTTATTAATATCGCGCACCATTCGAATTCCATACCAAGCCGTCATCCGTTGTGGCGGACTCTGCTCCCAATTCGACATCGCACGCGTGTTATGGCAATACGTACAGTTCACGCCCAATGATTTTGAAAAATGCATCATCAGGCCGTAGGTCCACTCGGTATGGCGAATATTATTTTTATTACCTGTCGGCAAAGCCGTATCACCATTCACACCGATTTTTTCATCCTTCAATAAATAAGGTGTAAATGGGTCATAAGGCAGGGATGATCCACCTAAAGCCGCAACTGGGGTATTTTGTTGATCCTTATTTCCCATGAAGCCAATGCCTTGCTTCGATTCGGGTGAGGTAAACCAAACGTTTTGGGGGATGTTATTACCGCGATGGCAGGTATAACAAGTGACTCCCGTATTCGCCACATGGGGTTTCCACTCGGCGTTAATACGTTGTGTCATCTGAATCATATTACGCGATACTACTTTGGTGTAATTACCATCCTCAGCAAAGTTAGCGACATTATGGCAATACGCACAACCTTGCTCTGGGGCAACCCAGCTGGTCATCGTCACCATAAAACTGGTGAATTGCGCAACGCTTAAATTTCCTAATACTTTGACGTTTTTATAAACTGCACCAGCCTTAGGGCCATCGGCAGAAGCAGGAATTGCGGGCGGTACCGCATTTTTTTCAGCCTGCTCTTCTAAAGTCCGTGGATTATAAATTTGAGCCATACCCGTACCACGATACCCATTTTGAACCGATTCAACCGGAATGCGTTCGCAGGCACTCAAGCCAAATAAACCGACTAATACGATCAATATGCCGCTTAAGCGAATCATCTTTTTCATGGCTTCACTCCTTGCAAAACGGGTGCAGGTGGTGGAACAAAGGTCGCTGAAGGGTCAACCGTCGGCACGGCATACACATTGGGATAAGCTGGCGCAACGCCATGCTTTACTGCCCATAAGTACCAGTTATCGACAACGGTTCCAGTTAAAAGAATACCGATACCGCCAGTCAATGTAACCAATACTGCAAACCACCAAGCCCAACGGTGGATAGATTCCATGGTGGCATTAAAGCCCATGGTCCATCTCCAAAATAATCCGGCGCGTTCAGAGGCAGTTCCGCGATCCACAATTTGCTCAATTTCCCGCTCACCACCATAACGCCCTACCGCCAAAATAGTGGCTCCGTGCATCGCAAACAACAACGCTGATCCATATAAGAAAACAATCGACAGCATATGGAAGGGGTTATAAAACAAATTACCGTAGCGTAAAGAGAAAGCGGCAGTCCAATCAAGGTGCGAAAAAATCCCAAAAGGAACGCCTTCACTCCAACTTCCCACTAACAAGGGGCGGAAGAAACCGAGAACCAAGAAAAGCCAAATAGCCGATAAGAAGGCCCAGGCGATGTGGGTTCCCTGACCCAAAGCGACTGCGCGCCGATACGTTCTTAGCCACCATAGTAAAACTGCCGTAGTTAAGAAGAAACCAGCCATCATCCACCAACCACCCTCCGCCATCGGCATGAATAATTTCAAACCGTGTTTCGGTAAGGGTGGATCTAAAGACAACCAGAACAGTTGGCGAACAAACTGAACTGGATTCCAGTTCACCGATGCCAGCATATTTAATCCAATGATGAAAAAACAAATAGCCCCACAAAAAATTGCAGCAGTTCCTAAAAGCCCTAAATAAATTGGACCAATTTGAGCATTACCCAAACGTCCAAATAAATGAACTAAAAATGGTTTGCCAAGGCGCTGACGTTCTTCATAAGGGTGAAGTGGTATGCCATGATGCGGCTCAGACACCACCTGCACTTGAGTAAATAAGTTTTGGTAATCCATGATCTGATCCTGAGATTGTTTTACTTTTAATTAACGCCAAATGGGTAAGTTCAACCACCAACCCCACCACTCTGGCCAACCACGAGTCCAAAATGGTCCACTAATGACGATACAAACCGCACTCCAAAATACCGCTGCCAATGCTAAAAATAATCCTAGGCGATGAATCCCTAAGGTGCCGACTGAATAACCAATTAAATCCCGAAAGAAAGTATCTTCGTGCTCAGGCGTCTTAACGGTTTCCCCTTTTTGTGGATTTACTGAAGATAAAACTAAGGCGCCATGCATCGACAAGGCTAATGCGGTAGTAAAAAATAAAGACACCGCAATCATATGTGCTGGGTTGTAATGGAAATGTAAGTATTCATAACCCACATTCGATACCCAATCGAGGTGACTCAAAATGCCATAGGGGAATCCGTGCCCCCAAGCCCCCATCAAGACCGGACGAATCACTACTAAAGTAAAGTAAGCAAAAACCGCCATCATGTAAGCCGCGGGTACATGAAAACCCATCCCTAACTTGCGACAAATTTCAACTTCACGCAAAGCCCACGAGACGAATGCACCAAGCGCACAAATCGTAATCAGTTGCCAAAGACCGCCCTCCATTAAAGGTGCAGCCCCAAGGCCATATTTCAAATCAGGTGGAGCAATATTAATTTGCCAAGGATTCCAAGTACCTCCTTGCGAAGCACCCCACAAAATCAGTGCGGTTCCTAAGAAAGCAAAAAAGATTGTAGTAATGCCAAAAAATCCTACAAAAAATGGTCCGACCCAAAAATCAAATAAATCTCCGCCAACGAGGGTACCCCCTCTTACTCGGTACTTTCTTTCAAAGCTGAGCATGGCCATTTCTATCTCCTATTAATGAGTAGATAAGACTTGAGATCATCAAGTCTTATCTACCGTCGTTTTCATAAAACCAACTACTTTGTTGCAGGTGCTGCAGGCGGTGTTGCTGATCCTGCGCCGCTACCTGTTTTAGCTTTATATTGGGCTTGGCTCATACCATCCAACCAATTAAAGCGAACAGAACTTAGCAAAATCAAATGAATCATTGCCGCCAAACCAAACAAGAAGATTCCTTGAATCGCCATAGCCCTCAATGGGTCATATAGTTTCCAAATTCTCCACATGGTCTTTCTCCTAAGTTAAATACGACATAAAGCTATAAACAGCTGACTTCACGCCGTCGATCATCGACTTTTCCTCTGAACCTGGAAACCAGGTTCTCCATCGACCAGGTAAAAATAGTGCCAAGATTGAAATGAAGAAGCAAACCATGAAGCTCAAGACAAAAATCGTCTTAAACGTCAACGAATCGCTTTTGACTATTTCTTGCATTGAATCATTCATATGGATGTCTTTCATATATTTCTCTCTTCCTTTTACCTAATCAATAGAACCAAGGACGCCATGCCCACACCAAAATGTGTGCAATGACAGCGATTGCAGTGAACCCGACCAAACCTTGGACATAAAACTGGTGAAATTCCTTCGCCTCGTCGTCGGTAAGACCAGAAATAGAGCCTCTTTGATCACTCATTCGAGATCCCTCCTTCAAAATTAACCTTTCGGCTATCACCGCGCAAAGCCCGCGCGACAAGGGCACATGACCCAATAATGCGATCACATTCGGTTAACAACACGATGACTTCGTGTCGTTGTAATTGATTTAATGAAAACGACTTCATGTTTTAGCAAGCTCCTTCGGATTGGCTTCGCTAACATATAAAATTTCTGGGCAAGAGATACGTACACGCTCGGCAGTAACGCGTTTTTCACCTGCTGTCTCGGTGTCACGCTCAACTCGATCACGTAATTGTTTAGCAGCTGAAATTTGGATTAACACCGGCTGAGTTTGAACGTAGTCGGCGACCATTTTTTGCGCATCACTATCCCACTGAAATGAGTTGGCTTGTTTTTGCCGAACCAAAGTGGAATCGACTTTGTCCATCTCGGTTCCTAAAGGCAAAATATGGAACAGCGCATCGAACAAAGCATTGCAAAACTCTTGAACTAAGTAGGTTGCTCCGGCATACCCCATAAAAGGCGTGCCAGTATGGCGCCGGATCACCGCACCTGGAAACGATGCGGGAATATACATACCGCGCCCACCCGCTTCAGCCATGTACATTCTTTCGTTGTAACTGCCAAATAAAACCAATGGAGGTTTTTCTTTTACTAATTTGCGAATCGCCTCGTTATCGGTTTTTTGACCTGGCTTACGCGCTACCGCAAAACTGCAAGGTAAGCCTAATTCGGTTTCAAAGAAATTGCGAATGCCGCGCGTGTATGTTTCGTTAGCCACTACCGCAAAACTCGCTGTTCCAAAAAAATCTTGTGTCACCGAGCGCCATAAATCCCAAATGGGTTTAATGGTGGTGTGCTTTTCTTTCTCAATAAAGGGCTCTGGATCTAAGCCCAACAACTCGCCCAAAGTTCTTAAAAACTTCGTGGTGCTATGTAATCCGATCGGCGCTTGTAAATAGGGCCGCTCTAAGGCCTCACACAACATCCGCCCAAATTCACGGTACATGCAAATATTCACATCGGCCTCGACCAAACGAGACACATCAGCCAGATGACTGCTTAAGGGAAATACCATATTGATTTCAGCGCCGATACCTTGAACCAGACGACGAATTTCAGCTAGGTCGCTTGGCATATTGAAGGTGCCATAAGCGGGGCCGATAATATTGACACGGGGTTTCTCGCCCTCTTTGCGAGGCTTACGTTCAGGAATATTTTCCATTCCGTACTCAGACCACAACCAATAAATCGCACGGTTGGCACACTGCCACTGATCTTCATCAATCGTGCGTGGCAAAAAGCGAGCAATTGCCGTACCTTCTGGAGTAACGCCGCCACCAATCATTTCAGCGATCGAGCCGGTCACGACTACCGCTGGAAGATCAGGGTCTAAGGTTGCATGAGCGCGCTTCATCGAACCTTCGGTTCCTTCACGACCCAATTGTTCTTCAGCCAAACCGGTAACCACAATCGGTAACTCGTGTGGAGGTAAAGCGTCGGTATAGTGCAACACCGATGTCACGGGTAAATTTTCACACCCCACCGGTCCATCAATCACAACCTGCAAACCTTTAATCGCGGTAAATACATATACTGCACCCCAATAACCACCAGCCCGATCATGATCAATCACAAACATCAGATCATCTCCTCGGCTTTACGTTTTTTCATTTTCTTTTCTAACTTACGACGGGTCTCGGCTCTAAATTCTGGGCGATCTACTGGAACTTCCTCCCATACTCCTGAGTTATGGGCACTTCCAACGTCACCAAAGAAGGCTTTCATTTCATCGAAACGCGCCTGATTTCCAATCGCTGCATTAATCACTTGTGCCAATGATCCAGCTCCTGCAGGACCCATTAAGGGACGCGCTGAAATTAAATTGGTGAAATACAAACTGGGAACTGAGGCTTGCTTAGCTGCTTGTACTACTGGGGTTGTACCGATGGCTAAATCGGGCTGATATTCAGCCATGGCTGCTAGATCTTGCTCTAAAGAGGCGCGGAATTGAACTTGTACACCTTTGGCTTCAAGCCATTCACGATCGACATCGCTCCATGCGGTTCGTGGGCAAGCAGAACCAACGTAACGCACATCGGCTCCGCTTTCAATTAACAAACGAGCCACTAAAAGTTCGGAACCCTCATAACCACTTAAGGTAATCCGACCTTTAATCGGCGTGGCGCCAAGAACCGCTTTAATGGCAGGCAAAATTTTATTTTGTGCTGCGGCTATTTTTTCTTGCGGCGTATTGCTTGCTTTACCAATTGCCTCTAGCCATGTTGCTGTCCCCTCATATCCCACTGGCGCAGATCCCACAATCGGGCGACCGGCTGCTTCAAACTCACGAATACTGGCAGTATAAAAAGGATGAATCGCCGCTACTACCGAACAATCCATAGCTTGATAGAGTTCGCGCCATTCTCGTGTTGGCACAGTCGCTCCTACTGCCAAGTCCATTGGCTCGATTAAACCGCCAATCACCGCAGGATCAGCTGGAAACATCTCGCCCAACAAAGTGATGGTGGGTTTGCTTTGAATACCTGCTCTGGGAGCTGATACAGGTCCAGCCAAAATTTCATTCCGTGCATATTGCAACATCGCACCAGTCAAAACGTCTTTTGCTTCCGCATGCGTTGGCACACCAAAACCAGGCACATCGATACCGATAATGCGTACGCCATTAATTTCTTTGGGCAATAACTGCAATGGCACACCACTCGCTGTGGGAACGCATAAATTAATAATCACGATCGCATCGTATTTAGCAGGATCAGCTTCTTTATGAACCGCGTCACGAATGTCTTCAAACAATTTTCCAGTGACTAATGTTTCTGAATTAAATGGCACATACCCCACGCTACGACGTGCGCCATAAAAATGGGAAGTAAAAGTTAAGCCATAAACACAGCATGCTGAGCCCGACAAAATCGTTGCAGTACGACGCATCCGCAAGCCTACCCGTAAAGAACCAAATGCAGGACACATACTCTGGGGTTGATCGTGCGGACCCTTAGGATAATCTTGCTCATAGCGCCGCAAAATTTCTCCCTTGCCTGCGGTCTTTGCGGCAGCGAGCATTTGTTTTTCGCCGGCATGACAACCCAGTCCATCGCCTTGCTTGGGATCGACTGCCATTGGCTCTGGCACGATTGGGATAATAGTTTTTTGACTCATGCTGTTGACGAATATCGATTTAGACTTTGTCGTACACCACTTCTAAGGTTTTCTTCTCGACCGCATCTTTGCCCATCATGTCCATCACCGTTGCAGGCTGTAAGACATAATCGCGACCTGTAATATCAGATGAAAACAATCCAAGCAACTCATCTTGGCTGAGCGGTTTTGGTCGAACTGGCGGAGCAGCGCCAACATTGCTTGCTAATTCTTCAAATAAAGGACCCCATTGCGTACCAGGGCGTCCAATGATTTCGTAACTCGCACTCTTGCGACGAATATCCTCGTGCGCAGGAATCGCCGCCAAAATTGGAATGCCTACTTTCTCAGCAAACGCTTGCGCCTCTCCAGTGCTATCGTCTTTATTAATTACCATCCCTGCAACGCCAACGTTACCACCTAACTTGCGGAAGTATTCGACTGCAGAACACACATTGTTTGCAACATACAAGGATTGCAAATCATTGCTTGCCACCACAATCACTTTTTGGCACATATCGCGTGCAATCGGTAAACCAAATCCACCGCAAACGACATCGCCTAAAAAATCGAGCAAAACATAATCAAAACCCCAATCATGAAAACCTAATTTCTCTAAAGTCTCAAAACCATGAATAATTCCGCGACCGCCACAACCGCGCCCCACTTCAGGGCCGCCTAATTCCATCGCAAATACACCGTCGCGTTTAAAACAAACGTCGCTAATTGAAACTGCATCACCCGATAATTTTTTCTTTGAAGAAGTTTCAATAATCGTTGGGCAGGCTTTGCCGCCGAACAATAAGGAGGTGGTATCACTTTTGGGGTCGCAACCAATCAACAAAACTTTCTTTCCTTGTTGCGCCATCATGTAAGACAAATTGGCCAAGGTAAAACTTTTTCCAATTCCGCCTTTGCCATAAATAGCAATAATTTGAGTTTCTTTTGTGACGGGGCCTTTATGCACTGGATCGGGCTCTATCGCAGCCTCTTTTTTCAAATTCACAAACTGCACGGTGGCTTCTGCAGGGGTGTTGTTGCGTTTCATATCCATTTTGGGATTAGTTAAGCTCATTGCAACGTTCTCCAATCAAGTACCATCTTTAAACAATTCACGTCACTAAAAGCTGTACGGTATGCTTTATCGGCCTCTAGTGGCGATGCATAGTGTGTAATTAATCCATCTAACGATAAACGGCCTGATTCCGCTAAATTTTTTACTGCTAACAAATCGTAGGGTTGCCACTGCGCAGCGATACGAATTTTTGCCTCACGCATAAATGCCTGAGGAAATGAAAATGTCATAGCAGAGTCATAAAACCCTGCCAATACAATCTCGCCACTAGGCGATAAACACGAAATTAAAAGATCCAGCAAGCTTGCATCACCACTAACATCGACAATCGTTTTGTAATAACGCTTTTTATCGGCGCTAGGATCAATCACCTCGTAATCAAAATTTCCATTGCGTCGATTGGGATTGGTCTCCCAAACTACTGGATTTTTTCCAGCCAAGACTGCTATGCGTGCAATTAAACGGCCCAACACACCATGGCCCACGATTAAATCGGGCTGTTCATTGCCTTGCCCTGAAGTAACATGGTGCGCAGTGGCTGCAAGCGCAAGTAAGACCGCTTCATTACCCAACTTTTCATCTACCCGCATTACTCGACTTGCAGGTACAACTAAACGGGATGCGGCTCCACCAAACAATCCTTTGACATCTCCGAAACATCTCGCCCCTGGAACAAATACAGTTTGGCCCGGCAAATAACCCGAACGCAGTCCAGCCTGAGATACCTTACCAACTGATTCATATCCAGGAACTAGCGGATAACCCATTCCAGGAAAGTTAGGCATGCGACCATTCCATAACAATTTTTCTGTGCCCGAGCTAATGCCACTCCATTCGATCTCAACTACGACATCCGTTTCAGTCACGGGAGACAATGGCAACTCGCTTAATACAATACTTTCGGGCTTTTCAAGTACAACCGCCCTAGCTTGATGAATTTGAGTCATATTGTCATTTTTTCTTTACATTAAATATGTAAATAAATATTTACACATTGCTAGTTTATCTAAATTCCCCTTAATAAATCTAGGGGTTTTCACTAATTTTTTTAAAGCTTTTCAGGAGGGGGAGGACTGTTTTGCTAAGAAATCTCTAAGTCACTGAATATATTGGTTTTTTACAGTGTAGGATTTGAGCGTTCAGAGGAATTGCTGAGGGTAATAAGCGTATTTCTTCAAACCCACTATCAGCCAACATTTGACTAATCTCGTGTTGGGTGCGGGGTCGGCCTCGACCCATTGCCAGAAGATAAAAGCCAAAATACGCGTCGCCCATCGCCGCTTGACCAGGGGTTCCAGCCATTGGCTCTGCTAAAAGTAAGCTAGCACCAGGCTCTAGTGCCTTATAAATATTAGCCAGCAACAATCTCACCCGGACGTCATCGTGATCAAATATCACCCGAATTAGAGTGGCCATATCAAATCCCCTAGGAATCGGGTCTTGAAAAAAATTACCCCCCTGAGCGTTCAACTGGGAATCTAACTGGGCGCTCTTGAAATAAACATTCGCTAACTCGGCAACACCTGGTAAATCAAAAATCGTGCATTTCAGTTTGGGATAGCGTTTAGCTAATTCACTCACAAAAGCACCTTGCCCGCCGCCGATATCCAATAAACGATGATGTTTATTAAATGAATAGGCATCTAAAACTTCGGCAGTGACCAAAGCTTGAGTGTGCGCCATTAATTCAGAATAATTAGCAACCCGTTGTGCTGATAAGGCTTCTGGTGCTTCTTGCTTCTGATTTGAAATATAAGGCCAATACTCGGCCAAGTGAGCGCGCTCCGCATCGCCACGCAGTAACGCAATCGGATCAGACAAATCCTTATAAAAATCGCTGTGATGCAAAATCATATCGGTCAATGCGCGATTGCCTACTAAAGGTGCCCCCAACATGCCTAATGCATAAAATTCATTGGGTCTTTTTTCAAGTAAACGAATCGCTACCGCAGCGCTTAATAATCTTTTTAATCCTGACTCAGGTAAATCAATTTTTTTTTGCAAATCAGAGAACGCGATTGGGCCACTTCCTAATAAATCAAATAGCTTGATTTGCACACAAGCAAGCAGAACTTGCGAATAAACAAACCCGGCCATTAAATCAAATAAAGCAGAAGCCTGACGACGAACAATCCAACGAGTTAATGGAAAACGTGCAGCCCAACGTTGAAACTTGGCAGAGGCGATAACACGATTGCGCCAATCGGCAAATTGATCGAATAAGGAAGAAGATTTAGTTTGCGAAATAGATTCGGGTAAAACTTTACTTGATAATTTATCGGATAGATCGATAGTCATATCGTATTTCAGAAAATCAACCGATTAGACTGCGGCAAAATGATGCAAAGGTCTTTCGGTATCGGCAAACCAAGCTTCAGGAATTAAACGATTAGCTTCTTTAGCAACTAAAGCGCGTAAGATTTTTTCTCCCTTACAAGCTGGGATGGAATGAATTGCTTTAAAAACTAACTCGTCAAAATGTTGAACGGCTCCCACCAAGCCTAAATCTTTTGCTGAACTTGGCCGGTCATGCGCGATATCTTGACCAATTGGTTTGCCTAATAATTTCTGATCCGCTAATACATCGCGAATATCATCCGCTACTTGATACGCCTCGCCCAACCATTCGCCCAAAGGTCGCCAAGTAGCAGCGTCAGCACCAGCGGCTTGAGCACCAGCGGCAGTAGCGGCTTCGAATAAGGCGCCGGTTTTTTCTTTTTGATATTGTTTTAAAACTACTTTACTTTCGCATTCCCAAGCTTGCCCTGCAACAATTCCATGCGGAGCGCCGACACTAGCGGCAATCGTTTTAATCAAAGGAGCTAAACGCAAAGGTGAACGTGTACCAGAAGAAGCTAAAAATTGAAACGCCATCACAATCAAGGCATCTCCCGTCAGTACAGCAATCCGTTCGCCATATTGCGCATGCACCGAAGGTAGGCCACGACGAGTTGCGGCATTATCAAAACAAGGTAAATCATCGTGCACTAAGGATGCGCAATGTAACAGCTCAATGGCAGTAGCGGCAGCTTTCGATAAATTGGCATCATCATTTCCGCAAGCCGAAGCGACTGCTAAGCATAGTTGCGGACGAATTCGCGCGCCACCAGGGAAGACCGCATGCTGGATTGCTTTTTGCAGGGTGGGCGGAGAATTTTTAGCCTCCCCCATAAGCAGTGCATCATGCAGGCTACGTTCAATTTTTTTAAGTAGATCTGTATTTGCCGTCATGACGCCCTCACATTCTGAAATTTTCAAAAGTGTAAAAAAATATTTACACTTATATTCTTCAGAATATAGACATCCTGGCAAACTAGGTCAATGCAAGATGACTAAGTGAAAACCCTGATATTTAGGTAAGAAAAGGCGAAAAGATCCAGAATGAGCAATATCAACCGCATTCCCTACGACTGGCCGAATCGCCAACACAGCTCAACTACACAAGTTGGCAATCTGAATTGGCATATACAAACGATCAATACCAGCCCCGCCTCAAGTTTGCCCTTGATCTTATTTCTCCATGGTACGGGTTCATCAACCCATTCTTGGGCAGATCTCATACCGCAACTGGCTAATCAGGCACAAATCCTGATTCCCGATTTACCAGGTCATGCTTTTACGCAGGGGGCTCCGATCGATGGCTTAAAACTCGAAGAAATTGCTGGCAACTTAATTCAATTAATCGAAAAATTAAAATTGCCTTGGCCGAGTATGGTGGTGGGGCATTCAGCAGGCGCCCCGCTCGCCTTGTCCTTTGCAGTCCAAGCGCCCATTAAACCGCGCGTCATTATTGGATTAAACCCATCGTTAATACCGCCGCCCAGTAGTTATACCCAATTTTTTGGACCACTCTTAGGGCCCATCACAAAATCAGCCACACTCGCCTCCCTACTAGCAAAACTGGCACCTTTAGGCGGAATGATCGATCGACTACTCGATTCAACCAATACCAAGTTGCCAGAAAAAAATCGCGACTATTACCGACGTTTATTTGAGTTACCCGAACATGTCCGTGGTGCAATGAACTTTATGGCATCTGCCAATATCGAAAAAGTATTAGAGGAAAGCGCGCAATTACCCTGCAAAATGATTTGGGTGATTGGCGAAAAAGATATGTGGGTTCCAGAAATGAATTTATTACTGATTATTAAAAAATATTTTCCCAAATCCAAAACGATTCACTGGATTGGGGGACATATCATGCATGAGGTTGAAACACAAAAGACCGTTGATCTGATCTTGGCTGAATTAAAAGCCTAGTAAAACGCAATACCTAAATCAATTTAATTTTTAATCGCCCGAATAACGGCTTGCGATAATTCCTGAGCGCCTGCATAGGGAAGAGGTAAATAATAAGACCCCAAAATCCCTGCAATATTTCTTCCTTCTTCGCGAGCCTGTGGAGAAGTATCAATCCACAAACTCCGAACCCGAATTGGCGATGCCAGCCGAGCTGCGTGTTCGGCATCTAATATTGCCTGTGCTCTTCCGGGCGAACCATCGCGTGCAATATTAGCGCGGCCATCCGTTAAAAATACTAAAGTAGGAGTCATTCCTTTTTTTAAAGTACTTTTTGCCAAATCAAAAGCGCAATCAATAGCTAAAGCTAACGGGGTTCCGCCGCCTCCAGGCAAAGCACTTAAAGAACGTTTCGCCCGAACTAAGGAACGCGTTGGGCTCAATAAAAGTTCGGCGGTGCTGCCACGAAATGCGATCAGCGCCACTTGATCACGTCGCACGTAACATTCCGCCAACAACAACTCGACAGCCCCTTTCGCTTCAGCTAAACGATTTAATGCTGCTGAGCCTGAGGCATCAACCACAAAGGTAGTTAAGGTTTGAGTTTGTTGACGATAACGACGGACTCGCAAATCCTCTTTACGAATAAAAACGTGCGGGGTTAGATTCAAACGATCGGATTGTTTTTTTTGCATCAGTTCAGCGCGACGAATTTTTTGCCAAGGAACTGCTGCGCGCAAGGTATCCATTAAAGATAAATTATTACCAGCACCTGGCATGCCTGGCATCGCTCCAATCGGACGTCCGCGATTACCGCCCAATTGATTAGCGCCCGCTTTACCAGCTCCACTGTTTTTTTGTCTGGATAATGCAATTTGTGACAAACGGGCTAATAGGTCAAGCGGGATGTTTGCTTGTATCGCTTCTAGCACTTGATCTTCCAAGGGGCGGTCTTCAGGCGCAGGGGCATTTTCTAATTCGGGTAATTCAGACTGATCCTGTTCATCAGCTTCGTCGTGTTTCGAATCGTCATCCTTATTCTGATCCTCACTTTGATCAGTATTTTGCTCATCTTGGTAGTTGGGCAACTGCGTAGCACGCGGAATCAATACTAAAGTAATCGCCTGCTGTAAATGGTCGGGGTGAATTTGATCATCCTGATGATCAAGGTCGCATGCCGCCAAGTATTGCGCGGTTCGCATCGTAAATAACACCGCGCGCAATGAATCTATTCCCAGCTGCGCCGCACAAGTAACCAATACCTCGACTTGTTTGTCGTCTAGAGTCATCTTGCTAACTCGCTTTCGTATCTCTTGAATGCGGCTGGGGTCGAGTAAAAAATCATCGTCTCCACCAGCAGATTCATCTGGAAGCCTACTCCAAGATAGGCCTTCGAGGTCAAGATGAAATGCAGTTCGATCTAGTAATTTTGAATTGATAGGGTCATCATCTTCGGTACCCTCATCTAAAACAACAATCCCTAAACGACTATTCAATAGAGCGCTTTGTCCATCGCGCTCAACCCGAATCATGCCTTGGTCTAAAGCGCTCGCTAAACGCGCCACAATTCCTTTTTCTAAACGCTCGGCCATGGGCAATACCAATAACTGTCGATCGCAGCGTGCCAATAAACCCTGACGCAAAATAGGTCGACCCTGCTGCAAAGTTAATTCCAAATCCAATCCGCCTAATAAATTCTCATCGCGAATCGTATGAGGCATTCTTTTTAAAGGAATTTCTAAATCCAGTGCCTGAGCTGTTTTTTGTAAAAACCCCAACCAACGATCCCGCACAGGACCAGCGCGGGCTCGTACAAGCACACCACCAAAACCATGGGGATCAAGCGCAAGCAATTGCGCTATTTGCAAAGCACGTAACCACGCTTCCAGCATAGAGATTAGTAATTCAAAAAATGAAATTCAATTAAATAGTTCTGCTAAGGCTCTTTCAACTCGCGTAGCTGAACTGGATTCATCCAAAGGATTGCGGCGTAAACGATGTTGCAAAGCAGGTACTGCAATTTGCTTTAAATGAAGACGTGTGACTTTACTTTTACCATCCAGAGCCGCAGCAGCGCGAGCCGCTCTTAATAAAGTTAATTCACCGCGTAAGCCATCTGTACCTAATTGTGAGCAGAGCTTCGTCGCGTCTTCCAACAAACTATCGTCAACTTGAACGTTAGCCAATTTTTTTCTGGCTGCCGTCATTTTGGCTCTGACTTTTTTCTCTTCGGGCTCCCATAATTCTAAAAATTGTTCGGGATTACGCTCATAGGCATCGCGTCGCTTCATAATTTCAACTCGACCCGCTATATCACTCGGTGTTTTGACTTCAACCGCTAAACCAAAACGATCTAATAATTGCGGACGCAATTCGCCCTCTTCAGGATTGCCACTACCCACCAAAACAAAACGGGCCGGATGACGCACACTGAGTCCTTCTCGCTCAACAATGTTTTGTCCTGAAGCCGCTACATCAATTAATAAATCGACCAAATGGTCATCCAATAAATTGACCTCGTCGATATATAAGAAGCCACGATTTGCGCGTGCCAATAAACCCGGTTCAAAGGCTTTTTCACCCTGCGTCAACGCTTTTTCAATATCCAAAGCACCGACTACACGATCCTCAGTCGCCCCCAATGGCAGATCAATCACGGGCACAAAACGGGATTCTGTTTTAAATTTTCCATTCGCTTTTAACTGCAAGCGCAGACTATCGCATACCGCACAAGTCCCCGCGGGAGCCAAAGGGTCGCATCCATACGGGCAATGCTTCACTACAGTCATACTAGGCAGCAAGGCAGCCAAGCCCCTGACAGCGGTTGATTTTCCAGTACCGCGGTCACCCATCACTAAAACCCCACCAATACTCGGGTCTAAGGCGGCCACCAAAATTGCCATTTTCATGTCCTCTTGGCCAACAATGGCTGAAAAGGGGTAATAACGCGCCATACTTAAACTCCTCGGATTGAACCTGTCTTATAGTAAGGGTTAAATATAAGCGATCTAGGATTAAATTTAAAAAATAAAGGTGAATGGTATGGAAAATAGCAATCCGAAGGATTTAAAAAATCTCGAACAGCGTATCGAGCGTTGGCTCGTCCCTTTGGGCAATCTTTGCGTTTCTTTATTTCACCGCATTACACTTTTTGGCATTGGTGCTGCAACCGTTTGGGCAGCTGGCTGGTCTTTTTATGAAATCGTACAAAAGCCTTACGCCTCAGTCCAAGATTTACTCCTGTTATTTATTTATTTAGAAATTGGCGCGATGGTCGGTATTTATTTCAAAACCAACCACATGCCCGTCCGCTTCTTAATTTATGTAGCCATTACCGCAGTAACTCGCCTGATTATTGATTTGGTCGGCACCAAACACGAAGCCGATCTCCCGATTTTATTAATGGGGGCAACGATCTTAGTCTTGGCATTGGCAAACGCATTGGTACGCTATGCCTCCAATCAATTTCCCAGCAAAAATGGTGCTGGTGAATAAGCCATATTGATGATGACCGAACTGACCGAACAACAAGTCCGTATTGATTTAGCCGCTTGCTATCGTCTCTGTAGTTTTGAGGGTTGGGATGATTTAATTTATACCCATATATCAGCAACGGTGCCCAATGAACCTGAGCATTATTTAATTAATCCTTTTGGTTTGCAGTTTAATGAAATTACCGCTTCTAATTTAGTCAAAGTAAATAGCCGTGGCGAAATGATTGACTCGGATTCAAAATTTAGCGTCAACCCAACTGGGTTTGCTATTCATGGCGCTATTCACCGTGCCCGACCCGATGCCAATTGCGTGATGCACCTGCATAACACCGCGGGTATTGCGGTGTCTGCCCAAAAACATGGTCTACTTCCTCTATCACAACACGCTCTTCGTTTTGCATACCATTTGGGGTATTACGATTACGAAGGCGTAGCACTGAGCGTTGCCGAAGGCGAGCGTTTAACCCAGTCCTTAGGTCGCCACCCTGCCATGCTATTACGGAACCACGGCACCCTAACCGTAGGGCGCACGGTTGCAGAAGCTTATGTATTAATGGCCACCCTAATTAAAGCCTGTGAAATTCAAATTGCAGCCCTGAGCGCAGGCTCCCAAAATCTTCAACTGCCCACTCAAGCAGTAATCCAGAAAGCATCCGCTGAATTGCATGCCGACGGCGCTGAAGAGGGCGTTTTAGAATGGCCGGCGTTGTTACGAATGCTCGATCAAATTGACCCCAGTTATCAACTCTAAGGAATAAGGAAAATAGTCATGCCAACTCTGAATGTGCAGCTTTTTGCAGGTCGTAGTGTTGAACAAAAAAGAAAGTTTGTTGAGGAAATTACTCGAGTTACTTGCGAAACTCTGGGATGCTCCCCAGGATCGGTTGACATCATCATTACCGACGTTCAAAAAGAAGACTGGGCCACTGGCGGAAAACTGTGGTTAGATCAAAATTAAATCAAAAACCTTCACTTTTTTTGACGAAGCTGTTCTAACAAAATTTCTGCCTCAACCAAAGCTTTCTCGGCATCGACTCCCACAATATCGGCGCCAACTTGTGCAGTCAGTTCTGGTTTTTGATTAAAAATCGGACCACCCACCATAATGCCTAAATTGGGATTCATTGATTCATTCCGAATTAATTCAATAAAACGCGACAAGGCAGGAAGTTGTTCTTCAACACTAATCGAAATGCCCACTAAATCGAAATGCTGAGTTTTTAAAGCGGTAATAATTTCCCCATGATCGGCCGCTAATTCGCCCCATACTTTCCAACCGCCGCGCCGAAAAAACTCGGAAACCATGAATAAACCGAGCGTATGTTGCGAACCAGGCATCGGAACCAACATGGCATGAGGCGCACTCGAATCAGCCCGCGCAAATTCTTGAAACAAAGGGCTGAAGTCATAAACCAATTGCTTGATCCGCCACAAGGAGGTGGTGACTTGTGTAAAGGTGACCTCATCATCCTCCCACATCACGCCTAACATTCGCGCTGCGGGTGCTAGCAAATTGAGATAAACATCGTCTAATGGTATTCCGCTTGTATACAAATTACGCACAAACTCAGCCGATTTAGTAGCATCATCTTCTAACAATAAACGGGTCAGTTGAGCCACCCCATCAGGATCGGTAAGGCGGATTTTTAAGGTGGATGAATTCGATGGAGTGGAATTGGTTTCCTGATCGGCTAAATGCGTGACTAATAAACGGGGGATCACGCTCGATTCAATCGTTTGCATCAACCAACCCAAATGTTCTTGTGGTCCTGCATTTAAGCGTAAGGGCAAATCTTCGGCAATTAACTCGTCTGATTCAGTTGCGCAAGTTTTCCAATCCAACTGTTCATTCATTCGTCCTGAAACCCCTTCGGACTCTTTGAAATTAGCACGCCAACCCACACTTGTATTTAATTTCTCTTTTACAAGACTTGCGTAACGTCGAAATTCCATGATTTCTCCACTGGAACAGCATGCAAAGCAACGCAAAAATCGACGGGGTTGCTTAGGGACTTCCTTTTTAAAACGAAGTCGTAATTTGGTCTATATATGTTTACTTTTAAGGGTAAACCCTAGATTTAATACCATTTACATCCTATTGTGTAAATAAAAGTTGACACTTCTAGATACTTCCAATATAAAAAGGGGAGACAAAAATGATTCCTTGGATATGAAAAACCCTCTTCATTCTGAAAAAAAGACCGTTCCGATTCGTTTGGTTTTAATCACCATGGATACGCACCTAAATAGTGCGGCTCGTCGCGCCCAGTTTCAGTTGCAAAAATTAATTCCAGGTCTGTCGCTTCAAATCCATGCCGCTAGTGAATTTAGTGGTGACGATGAACTAATTCAACGCTGTATTAGCGATATCGCTCAAGGCGACATCGTCTTGGCAACCATGTTGTTCATGGAAGATCATTACTTACCCGTTTTTGATGCTTTACGTAGCCGTCGAGATGATTGTGATGCGATGGTTTGTGCCATGTCTGCAGGCGAGATTGTCAAACTGACTCGCATCGGTAAATTAGATATGAGTAAGCCCGCTAGTGGGCCCTTAGCAATATTAAAAAAATTACGCCCTAAAGCAAAAACCGAAGGCGATAAACACGCTAGTTCGGGCGCTAAGCAAATGAAAATATTGCGCTTAGTACCTCAGATCCTGAAATGGATTCCAGGAACCGCTCAAGATGTCCGCGTCTATTTTTTAGCACTGCAATACTGGCTAGGTGGATCAGAAGAAAATATTTTTAATTTATTTAGCTATCTAATTAATCGCTACGCCGCAGGCCCCAGAGAATCCTTGCGCGGCTTAGCTAAGCCGACCGAGCCCGTTGAATACCCTGATTTAGGGGTATATCACCCGCGAATGAAAAATCGCTTAAGCGAAAAGTTATCCGATTTACCTAAAATGATTCCCGACTCCAAAGCACGCGGCAAGGTTGGCTTACTGTTATTGCGCTCCTACTTAGTCTCGGGCAATAGCGGACATTACGACCCTGCGATTGCAGCGCTAGAAACACAAGGGCTGCAAGTAATTCCCGCCTTTGCTTCAGGCCTAGATTCACGACCCGCGATTGATGCCTATTTTATGAAAAATGGGGCCTGTACGGTTGACGCCATCGTTTCACTAACGGGCTTCTCTTTAGTCGGTGGTCCTGCCTATAACGATGCCAAAGCCGCTGAAGAAGAATTAGCCAAACTCAATGTGCCTTACATTGCGGCACACCCCGTTGAATTTCAAACACTCTCACAATGGGGTGAATCGGAGCGCGGTTTACTACCAGTCGAAAGTACCATCATGGTGGCAATTCCCGAGTTAGATGGAGCCATCCAGCCGATGGTTTATGGTGGTCGACCAGGCGCTAAGGGAAGCACTTGCCATGGTTGCCATCACCAATGCACCTTTGGCGAAGAGCATAACCCGCAAGACATGTTTACCTGCATAGAGCGCACCGCCATGCTAGCAACGCGGGTTGGAAAATTAGTCGATTTACGTCGCTCCTCGCGTGCCAAACGTAAACTCAGTATTGTTTTGTTTAACTTTCCTCCCAATGCGGGCAATACGGGAACCGCGGCACACCTGAGCGTATTCGAATCCTTACATAAGCTGATGCTGGGTTTACAAGACGGCGGTTACGTCCTCGATGTTCCTAATACCCCCGAACAATTACGTCAAGAAATCGTCGAAGGAAATAGCCAGCAATATGGTGGCACCGCCAACATTCATACTCTCGTACCAGCCAATGACTATGTCAAACGCGAGCCTTGGTTAAAAGAAATTGAAGCGCAATGGGGTCCCGCACCAGGCAAACAATTGAGCAATGGCAGCAGTATTTTTATCCAAGGCAAACAATACGGCAATGTCTTTGTTGGTATTCAACCCTCCTTTGGCTACGAGGGGGATCCCATGCGTCTTCTATTTGAAAAAGGATTTGCCCCAACCCATGCTTTCTCTGCTTTTTATCGCTATATCCGTGATGATTTTGGCGCTCATGCGGTATTGCACTTTGGCACCCACGGCGCCTTAGAATTTATGCCTGGGAAACAAACCGGCATGAGTGGTGCATGTTGGCCTGATCGTTTAATTAAAGACTTACCCAATTACTATTTGTATGCCGCAAATAATCCCTCAGAGGGTGCGATCGCTAAACGCCGCGCTGGTGCTACCTTAGTAAGTTACCTAACACCCCCCGTATGCAATGCGGGAATTTATACCGGCTTAATTGATTTAAAGACATCGATTGAACGTTGGCGCGGACTACTACCTGAGCACGATGCTAAACCCAGCGAAGAAAGTATCGATCTTGCCGCCTTAATTCAAGCGCAAGCGGCTGAATTGGATTTAAGAAAAGCAGAACCTGTATGGAATCTTCAAGATGATCTGGGCTTACAAAAAGAAATTGCAGGCCTGTATGAAGAGATTCTCGAATTAGAGTACACCCTCATTCCTCATGGTCTGCATATCGTTGGCGAAACTCCCAACCCAGAGCAACGCGCCGATTTAGTCCGCGCGATTTCTGAAGGGGCTCTGGGTCATATTATTTCGGAAGAAATTGCACGCGATTTAGTCGCTCAACCGCACGCCCAAAAAATACTCAATCAGCATCCTCAGTTACTCGAACTCGGCGATCGTGAAACGGTTTTAAAAGCGCTTGAAAAACTGATTGCATGGGATCACCAATTACAGCAAGAAACTGAAATTCCAGGGCTCTTGAGTGCTTTAGATGGGGACTATGTGCGCCCTGCCCCCGGCGGTGATTTAATGCGCAATCCCGAGGTCTTGCCAACGGGTCGTAATCTGCATGGATTTGATCCATTTCGGATTCCGAGTGCATTTGCAGTAAGAGATGGTGCTAAACAGGCCGCTAAAATTGTGCAGAAATTCATCGATGATGCTAGCTCGCTCCCCGAATCGATTGCGATGGTCTTGTGGGGCAGCGATAACCTTAAATCCGAAGGCGGTCAAATTGGACAAGCCTTAGCCTTGATGGGAGCCATACCCCGCTTTGACGGCTATGGCCGGCTTGCAGGAGCCACTTTAATTCCCCTAGAAGAGCTTGGCAGACCGCGTATCGATGTCGTGATTACACTTTCGGGAATTTTCCGTGACTTAATGCCACTGCAAATTAAATTACTGGCTGAGGCCGCATTTTTAGCCGCATCAGCAGAAGAACCGCTTGAGCAAAATTTTATTCGCAAACATGCCTTGGCTTATCAAGCGGAACATCAATGTGATTTAGAAACGGCGGCGCTGCGAGTGTATGGCAATGCCGATGGAACCTACGGTGCGAATGTGAATCACATGATTGATAACAGCGTCTGGGATGAAGAAGATGAATTAGCTGAAGCCTATACCCGTCGTAAAGGATTTGCTTTTGGTCGCAATGGCAAACCACAAAAAAATAATGCGCTTTTACAAAGTGTTTTAGCCGATGTCGAGATGAGTTATCAAAATCTGGAATCGATGGAATTGGGCGTTACAACGGTGGATAACTACTTTGATACCTTAGGCGGTATCACCCGTGCAGTGCGTCGGGCCAAAGGGGGTAAAGATATTCCTGTTTATATTGGCGATCAAACCAAAGGCGAAGGTGTGGTGCGCTCTTTATCAGAGCAAGTTTCTCTAGAAACCCGCACTCGTATGTTAAATCCAAAGTGGTATGAAGGAATGCTCAAACATGGCTATGAGGGTGTACGTCAAATTGAAGTCCACATCACCAATGCGATGGGTTGGTCGGCGACTACGGGTCAAGTACAGCCATGGGTGTATAAACAATTGACTCAAACCTTTATGCTCGATCCGCAAATGCGAGAGCGTTTAGCCAAACTCAACCCAACCGCATCGGCGCGTCTGGCTAATCGCCTGATTGAAGCCTCGGACCGTCAATATTGGAAACCCGATGAGGCGATGCGTATTGCTATGAAACAAGCTAGCGAGGAACTCGAAGACCGCCTAGAAGGGGTATTTGAAAATACGAAACGCTAAATGAGCGTTAGAAATTCTGGCTTCGATTTAAAATAAAGTACGTTGTAACTGAATTAAAAAAGGGGTGTCCTTTGTTCGATTTCGACTTAAGCAATGGTTATGTCATCTTGAGAATCATTTGTGGTTTTTTCATGATTCCCAATGCCATAGCAAAGCTGCGGAACCCTGCTGGAGCAATTGCATTTTTCACAGCGGCGGGCTTTCCTTATCCGCATCTATTTGTCAATTTCACCGTTGTATTTGAAATCACGGTCGGTTTAGCTCTCATCGCAGGTATTTGGACGAGTTATGCCGCAGGCCTAACTGCTGTTTTTATGTTGGTTGCCGCACTGGTTGATTTTAAAGTGTATAAAACTTGGCTATGGACCAACAAGGGCTGTGAATACCCCTTGTTTTGGGCAATTTGTGCCATGGTAGTAGCTTTTAATACTATATAAAAGCATAAAATAGCTTTATCTCATTGTTTTTACTACAAATTCACCAAAAAGGTGAATCTGCAACTTCCAATAACTGTAAATTCTTGTATAGTAGTTTAGTCCTAAATTAATGATATTAGTAACTCCGCTGTAATAAAAATAATTCAAAATAAAAAAATGAAATTCGATGTTGCTGCAATTCGCACTGATGATCCACTTTTATTAATGGATCCTCACCCTATCAATGCCTCTGGTATGCAAAAACTGCTTGAGGAAATTGGCGGGTTTAATGTAGTAGCAACAGCTAATGATGAAAAAGAATGTATTAAATTAGTAAAACAACACAAGCCCTCGTTGGCTGTGATTGAGCCTTTAGATAAAAATCACTTTAATGTCAACCTGATACAAATTTTAGCGAGCGAATTTAATATCAAGGTATTGGTATTAACCCAATCCTCCAACCATGAAGATTATGATTTAGCAATTATTCATGGCGCCAAAGGCGTTCTCTATAAATCAGAACCTCACGAAGTATTAATCCGCGCAGTAAGTAAAGTTTTAGGTGGTGAGCTATGGATTCAGCGAGATGCTACTTCGCGTATTTTAATGCGCATTGCGGAATCAAAAACAACCCGCAGCCAAAATCCTCAACAAAAGAAAATTGCAGCCCTGACTAAAAAAGAATTGCAAATTGTCAACTTTCTTCACGCGCATAGCGAAGAGAGATTAAATAAAATAGCCGGGCTTCTACATATTAGCGAGCATACGCTTCGCAATCATCTCGCCTCAATCTATAGTAAATTAGGAATTCGAAATCGCCTTGAACTCTATGTATTTGCTGAGAAAAATGCGGAACTCCTAAGGGCGTAAGATACCCTCACTGATCGATCCTAATGATCGCGGTATTTTTGTGCGATCTCCTTAAAAGAGTCGATCTCCGCAATAAACGCATCCACTACCACAGGGTCAAAATGAGCACCCCTCTTGCTCGTGATTTCATTGGCAGCTTCTTCATGCGTCCATTCTTTCTTATAGATACGTTCGCTGACCAAAGCATCGTACATATCAGCCAAAGCCATAATCCGTGCGGACAGAGGAATCTCATTGCCTCGTAAATTTCTTGGGTAGCCGCTACCGTCCCACTTTTCATGATGTCCGCCGGCAATCTGAATCGCAATTGCAATCACATCCTCATCGCTTTGAATCTCGACCTCGGCCGAACTGAGCACCGACTCCCCAATGATAGTATGGGTTTTCATGACAGACCATTCTTGTTCGTCCAGGCGCCCAGGCTTTAAAAGAATTGCATCAGGAATACCCACTTTTCCAATATCGTGCAAAGGGGCGGCTCTAAATAATAATTCAATTTCTGGGTCACTAAGCTCTCCTTGATACAAACCCATTGCTCTTAAACGCAAAGCCAATAACTTAACGTAATGCTGAGTACGAATAATATGATTACCAGTTTCATTATCACGCGCCATCGATAGGGCATTTAATGAGGACAGCATTTTTTCTTCTGTTTTTTCTTGTTTAATGGCGGCAATATTTAACTTCTCTTGATATAAAACGCTTAAGCGCACCACCAAATAGGTAATCTGGATTAAGACGGCGCAACACATATATACCATCAAGGTACCCCAATTAGCAGGGTTAGCATCAGTGACATAAATAAAATCAAAGATCGCTGCCAACGGCAATCGAATTAACCAAGCTATAGCAACCCCTAAAAATAAATAATGCAAGGCTACTAAATAAGCGGATTTTAATTTTTTTGCTGCTCCATTTGAGGCCGAGGCTGCCCAAAGAGCAGTAAAGATTAAACCGATTGCTGATAAGGTTGGAATTAAAGATTGCCACTCTGCCTCTAATAAAAAAACAAAAAGGCAGGCGTAAATCGTTAAAACTAGTTCAATTTCATAATTTCTCTTAATGGCTTTTCCGGATAAGGCTTTTAAACCATAGGCAAATAAGATATTGGAATACGCCAATAAGAAATTAGCCACCGCAAATCCAATAAATATAGGAATATAAGGTCGGCAAACAATCAGCAACAAACCAAGTGCATAGGCAGCACAACCATATACCCAATAGTGCGCCGATTGATCATTGCCCTTTTTATAAATTTCCCATAACAATCCTGCGCATAATAAATGCAAAATCGCCACTAAAGAAAAAAAGGATTGGGTATTAAACAAAATATGCGCCAGCGGGCTTCAAATTACCCAGAGTTTGAAAGCGGTATTTTTCGAGCCATTTTTTGATTACCAAATTTGGGTACCTAGGATTTCCTAAACTACCGTTATATCGAGCCAAACCTCTCTCAAGATTACCCTGCTCCTGATCAATATAGTGTTTCAAAATAATACAACCGTAGCGTAAATTAGTATGGATATCAAATAAAGAATCTTTATTTTGGCCAATAAAGTCTTTCCAAAAAGGCATGACCTGCATCAAGCCCGAGGCTCCAACCAAAGAAAGTGAAAAACGATTAAATCCGCTTTCAACATCAATCAGCGCCAAAACTAAATCAGGATCTAAGCCGTATCGCGTAGATTCGTAATGAATCATTCTTAATAAATTTCTTCGCGAATACTCCTCGGGTATTTTATTGCTGATATTTTTAGATTGATGTGCAATCCAATTGATAGCTTGTACAGAATGGTTAAAAGAACTAATTGGGCTAGGTTCGGATAAATACAAATGACGTAATTCTTGTCGATTGGATAGAGAAATATCGCGATACAGCTCAGTTCCTGCATGCGCATTTAAGGGCAAAACTAAAAAAAGTATATTTAAAACTAGGCTGATTGAAGTTAGAGAGGCTTGCATTTTTAACTGGAAACAATTTGACCCATCTTAAAGATAGGCAAATACATGGCGACCAGAATGAATCCGATGACGCCGCCTAAAAATACGATCATAATCGGCTCCATCGATTGAGATAGTTTATCAACTGCAGAATCAAACTCCTCCTCATAGTATGTGCTAATCGTTTCTAACATTTCACCCATATTTCCTGTTTGCTCACCAACCGAGACTAATTGTGAAAATGCGCTGGGGAAAATTGTAATTTCAGCCAATAATTTAGATAGCGGCTCACCTGAAAAAACACCCCGCTTTGCCATCTGCACGCCTTCTCGAATCACCTCATTTTTAGTTGATTCTGCGGTGATATCGAGGGCCTCAATTACGGGGACCCCCGCATTAGTCAGATTGCCATAGACCATCGCCACTTGAGCAATATTGGAATTGAGGACCATATCACCCACCACCGGAATTCGCAGCAAGAGCCGATGCCACCATCGACGGAATGACATGCTTCGTTTTAAAGCCATCCGAAAACCAATAAAACAAGCCACAATTAGCAAGAGTAGGCTACCACCCCCAAATGGATCCCGAATAAAATTGCTTAAATTAACAATCATCAAAGTGGGGCCCGGTAATTCTGAACCAATACTGCCAAACATTTTGGCAAATACAGGAACTACAAAGACCATCATGATTCCCAAGACAATCGTCGCCACAATCATTAGGATTGCTGGATAAAGCAAAGCGGATTGAATGCTTTTGCGAATCTTAAGCGTCTTTTTAATACTGCCAACCAGTTTCTCTAAAAAAATATCGAGTTTTCCACTGGATTCCCCTGCGCGTACCAAATTAACGTAAACCGCATCAAAAATAGTAGGAAAGCGTGCAAAAGACTTAGAAAGACTGGAACCCGCCTCAACATCCTTATAAATCGACGCCATGGTTTTCTTTAAAACTGGATCATCGACTTGATCACGAACCATTTCTAGTGATGGCAATATCGCCAAACCCGATTTCAACATCGTCGCCATTTTTTTAGTGGCGATCATGAGTTTAATCAACTTCACCTTACGCGGAAACTCAAATTTAAATGAAAGCTGATTTTTTGCCTTAGCAGTTTTTTCTTTTTCTAGAACCTGTTTAGTTAACTGGGTAATGATCACGCCATCTTCTTTTAACTTAAAGGCAGCCTCATCCCGAGTGTATGCATTAATCGTACCGCTTTGATATTGGGTATTTTTAATACCCTTCCAAAT
>JAEMSI010000023.1:0-1129 GCA_016462905.1 Polynucleobacter sp.
GATTATGAGAAATTGGTGATCGATGGCAAGCGTTTAATTATTGAGAAAAATTCCGGTGGGAAGTTGGAGCAGTGTGAGTTCAATACCGATTGGGTACAACTTGAAATTGATCAGAAAACTAAGCGCTTAATTCGATTCAGTCAGGCGGATCAATCTTTGTTTATTGGGCATTATGTGCATATCAATCAGTTGCCCAATCTATACCGCGACATATCAAGGCATTTATGAAACAGTGGTTTAATGGTAGTTCATTATTCTAATTATGAGGAGAAATGCCATGAAATATATGACGCAGGCGCTAATTAAACTACTCCTTTTTCCGCTCGCATTCGCCTTGTTTTTTATAGGCCCAGTCTCTGCACAATCCGCCGATGCCAATAAAGGCAAAACGGAGCTTTTATGGTTGGGGCAGGCTGGATGGCGAATTCAATCGCCCGGTGGAAAAATGATCGTAATCGATCCGTGGATTACGGGTGGACCAAAAACTCCCGCACCCTTTAAAACCGATTTAGCTGCCCTAGGCCCTATCGATCTTCTTTTGGTGACGCATGCCCACGTTGATCATATTGGCGATGCTCCTGCATTAGCAAAGCTGAACAATACGATTCTGTATGGTCCGGCCGATATGGTGACCCCGCTAATTACCTTGGGCCTGATTCCCGCTAATTTGGGATATCGTTTTAATAAAACTGGCCATGTTAAACCTTTGCCTGGGATTAAAGTGACCGCAGTTAAGGCGGAACATTCATCCTTGTTGGTCTGGAAAAATCCGGCCACCGACAAACCCGAGGCCCATCCCGCTGGTGAAGCGATGGGTTACATTATTCAATTAGAAAATGGCTTCAAAATTTGGCATATGGGAGATACTGGTTTATTTACCGATATGAAATTTATTGGCGAGTATTACAAGCCTGATTTAGTCTTAATTCCGATTGGTGGAAATTTCACTATGGATCCTGAGGATGCTGCTTTTGCATTAAAAACTTGGGTAAAACCAAAGATGGCAATCCCGATGCATTACAACTCAAATCCACTAACCAAAGGCACTCTAGCGGAGTTTCAGGCTGCTATGAAGGGAAGTGCGATTAAAGTCATTCCCATGACCGAAGGTCAGACCGTTTCTTTTTAA
>JAEMSI010000023.1:1229-28635 GCA_016462905.1 Polynucleobacter sp.
CTAACTTCTTGGCTTCCTTTAGGTGAGTTAGGTTATAAATCACATAAAGGATGCTTGGAAGTCCAATCGCTATATAAGCAAACAACCAAGCGTTTTGCGTTGTTTGGCCCCCTGTTATATCCAAGACATAGCCAAATAAAGCGGGACCAATCAGGCCCCCGCCAAATCCCATTAGGGAATGCAAGCCCATAGCCGCCCCCTTGACCTTTTCCTGAACGCTCAAGACTAATCCTGCGGTTAATGTAGCGGAGTCAGCCATGATGAAAATTGCATGGATAGCAGCTAAGAAGAAAACAATCCACCAAGACATGCCTGCAACCAAACATAATGAAATTGCAGCGATGGCGCTGCCAATCATGATGGTATGAATCCAGGGTAGTCGACCCCATTTTCTAGCAAATTCATTACCGATGATCGACGATGGGACACCAATAAAATTAATGCAACCCACCACTACGGTGATCAGTTCAATCGAAATGTTTGGATTGAGGGTTGCGCAGAATAAAAAGTAAGCCACCAGCCAATTTCGAGTAGCAAATAATTCAAGACAATGAAATGCATAACCCATAATAAATTTGGCAGAATTTTCATTCTGTAGCACTAAGCGCCATTGTTGCAATGGAAATATATCGCTTAATTGAATGGATATAGCTTGGTATAAATGGGTGTGCGAACTCGGCTTGATGCTAAAAAATACTACGAGCAATGAGCAGAGTGGGCCTATCGCAATCAATGCAAATACAGCCTGCCAATTTAAATTTTGCAAAATCCATCCAGAAATTAAATAAGACAGACCAACGCCAATACCAAAAAATGCGGTATAAAAAGATACCGCTCTGGATAAATCGCTACCTGGATTGACTCGATCCGAAATGATTTTTAAACCCGGCATATAGGTTGCTGCAAAGCCAGCTCCATTCAGGGCCATTAACAGGCAGGCTAATACATAATTTTGCTGAACAAAGCTAAATAAAAACAAACCCATCACTGAAATGAAGGAGCCAAGTAAATAAATTCGCCGCGCATCAATACGATCGGTTAGGGCGGTGGCAAAAGGTACGACACAAACATAGCCAAAAAAGAAGGAGCTGGCAATCACGCCTGATTCAAAATTCGTCAATCCCCAATCCGATTGAATCGCTTTCAGACAGACTGGGTAGGAGGCAAAACCGAATAATGCAAATATCTGTGCCGCTAACATGCGAATAGTCGATGGTGTTTTAAATGGCATGAAAGGGAGATATCGCAGTTAATATAAAAAGAGGTAAGATTAGAAATAGTGCTATATCTTAATTGTTTTTATAGGGGAATTTGATGAAATTAAGCCTACGATTTTTATTTGTATCGGCGCTCATACTATTGCTAGGAGCCTCTGGCCCATTAATGGCACAAACTAGCGCTAATGCTAAAGCAGAAGGCGAGCGCCTCGAACGTCAGTGGTGGGAAGATGCCAAAAAAGGCGATATGGAAGCCATGGAGAAGACGATATCCATTGGTTTTCAATCGCTTCATTTTGATGGGTTTCGGAATAAAGAAACTGAAGTAAAAATGATTAAATCACTCAAAATGGGCGGTTACAAATTGAGTAATTTTAATGTGACTAAGGTCAACAATAACTACATCGTTGCTTATACAGCGGCTGTTGACGAGACAATCGATGGTAAAACTTTATCGGGTCAGCCAACCAATCGCTTAACCGTTTGGGAAAAAAGCAATACGGGCTGGAAGGTAATTGCACACTCGAATTCGGGCGTACCTAAAAAATAATATACTTTAAAAGCGGCTTATTGAGTTAAGCCACTTTTCATTTTATTTTTTAGCAGCAGGAGCTGTGGCCACTGTAAATTCATCACACCAGCTAGCATAACTATTAAACCAGGTATTCAAAAGACCGTCTGCTCCTCGACTGCTACCACAACCCGCAATTTTGTTTTCGCTGAGGTTGTAAACACCAGAACCCGTTTTAAAGGTGATCTGAATTTGTTTGCCATCGGCCGAAATGGTACCAAGGTCAGTCGAAACAAAATCGCCTGTTCTAAATTCAAGCTCGAGATGACGTCCTTCCTGTCGAAGGACTTTAAGAGTTGCTGGTGCCTGAAAATGATTCCAACCCTTTTCAAACATGATTTTTCCGCCATGATCGTTATCCGCCTTCTTTTTAATAGTGGCTTTATTAAACGTAGTCACTGTTACTGTGCCTTGCCAATTTTTTGGTAACGTCGGAATGCTTTGAGCCATTACGAGTGACGAAGAAAAGAGACTGGCGAAGCAAATGGCGATTAATTTCATGGTACAGATATCCCAATGGATTTAATAAGTCGATTATAAAATTCTATTTTAATACTTTATTTTCCTCATGTAATGCATACTAGAGATTCACTATTTCATGCTATTAAACATCAATAATTTATTCATGAGTAATTTTAAAAATACCGACCCAGCCCCAGCCCTTTTTCAGCGCGGGTTGATCTACGTCCTTATTCAGGGAATTTTGTTGGGACTATTGTTTTTTGCGCCCAGTCAATTTGGTTTTGAAAAGCCATGGCCCGTGGGGTTAAGTTACCTCTGTTTTATCTTGGGCGCTATTTTATTTATTAGTGGAATCGGATTTGCTGTGATGGCGGCGATTCAGTTAGGTAAAAATCTCACTCCATTGCCACACCCCAAGGACGGCGGGGAATTAGTTATCACTGGTTTATATCGATGGGTTCGCCATCCTATTTATTTTGGTGTGATATTACTTTCGTGTGGATGGTTCTTGATGACACAAGGTCTTATTACTCTGATTTATCTAGCGCTGCTAATTTTATTTTTTGATCTGAAGTCGCGCAAAGAGGAGCTGTGGTTAATTGCTTATTTTCCTGAATATAGCCAATATCAAAAGACTACCAAAAAAATAATTCCAGGAATTTATTAATAGCTAAATATACCTTTGCAGTATGATCTCCAACTTAATTGATAGGAAAACGCCATGCTAAATGAGCCTTGGTTTTTACTCTTGCTGGGGGCATTCTTAATTGGGTCAGTCCTGTTGGCAGTTCACCACGCTGAAGTGATTGCGCATCGGGTAGGAGAGCCTTTTGGAACCTTGGTTTTAGCAATCAGCGTGACTATTATCGAGGTTGCTTTAATCGTCACTTCCATGCTCTCGCAATCGCCTGGATCTGAATTAGTAGCACGCGATACGGTATTTTCAGCAGTCATGATTGTGGCCAATGGAATTGTGGGCTTGTGCATTTTTTTGGGTGGATTAAAGCATAAGGAAATGGCTTTTAAAGTGGATGGAAATAAATCTGCTTTTGCTGTTTTAATTGCGCTTGCCACATTTTCCTTAGTGATGCCTGTTTTTACGATTACGACGCCTGGGCCGGATTTCAGCAAGAGTCAACTGGCTTTTGCGGGTATTGCCTCTTTAGTTTTGTACGGTGCATTTTTATTTTTTCAAACAGTGACACACCGACATTATTTTTTACATATCAGCACGGACGATTTTCCTGAAGAAATAGGTCATAACGAAGTGCCTAGCAATATAAAAACTGCAACTAGCTTGCTCATTCTGTTGATCTCACTTTGTTTGGTTGTTGGGCTTGCCAAATTATTAAGTCCTGCGATTGAGGCGGGGATTGCACATATGGGCGCTCCTAAATCCGTTCTAGGAGTTGCGATTGCCTCCTTGGTACTTTTACCTGAGGGGTTTACTGCAATCAAAGCAGCCTTGGCTAACCGCTTGCAAAACAGCTTAAATTTAGCCTTGGGGTCAGCTTTGGCCAGTATTGGCTTAACCATTCCCGCGGTTGCTGCTATCGCCATTTATTTTTCAATGCCTTTAGATTTGGGTATCAGTAATACGGGAATCATTTTTCTTTTCCTCACATTTTTTATTGGTACATTAACTTTGGGTACGGGTCGGGCAACAGTATTGCAGGGCGTTGTTCATTTAATTATCTTTTTTGAGTTTCTCTTCTTAAGCTTGGTACCGTAATGGCAATTTCGAATAAAGTAACAGTAGGTGATTATTTAATCGAGCGGATTCAGGCCGCGGGTGCGAGGCATGTATTTGGTGTCCCTGGCGACTTCATTATTTCTTGGATGTCCCGTGTTGAAAAATCCTCCCTACAATTGATCACCACCTCAGATGAGCAAGGCGCCGGTTTTGCTGCTGATAGTTATGCTCGTTTAAAAGGACTGGGTGTTGTAGCCGTCACTTATGGGGCGGGAGGGCTTAAATTAGCCAATAGCACCGCGCAGGCATACGCCGAGGAATCACCAGTCATCATCATTAGCGGGGCTCCTGGTATTCGAGAGCGCCATTTGCATGCATTAATTCATCACATGGTGAAGTCCTATGATTCCCAGCTCAATGTTTTTAAGGAATTAACCTGTGCTCAAACTTCCATAGATGACCCCAATACGGCTTGTAGTGAAATTGATCGCGTCATTAACCACGCATTAGAAAGTAAACGGCCGGTTTATATCGAGTTACCTAGGGATATGGAGTCTATCGAAGTAGAGAGACCTAATTTCAGTTCTGCACCATCTTTGGTGCCACTCCTGCAGAGTAATGTAGAGGCGCTAGATGAGGCTTTTAATGAAGTTCTAGCGATCTTAAATCAAGCCAAACGGCCTGTGGTGATGTTGGGTATTCAAGCGACTCGATTTGGATTAGTCGATCAGGTGTTGCAGTTTATCGAGCGCCACAATATCGCTGTAGCAACAACTATTCTCTCAAAATCTGCCATTAATGAGATGCACCCGAATTTTATTGGGGTATATGCCGGTCATATGAGTCGCGAGGAAGTATTTAAGTATGTTGAGAATAGTGACGGTCTTTTAATGCTCGGCGTATTGATGACGGATATCAATATGGGGGTTTATACGGCTCAGTTAGATCCCAGCAAAATCATTCATGTGACACGCGATCGGATTGCGATTGGACGGCATGTTTATGAAAACATATCAGCGCCTATATTTATTGAGCGTTTATCCAAATCAAATTTAGTTGGCACCAAAGAAAAACACTATGCGCCATTATTGAACTATTCACCACCTAGCCTGGGTGGCGATAGTGAAAAAATTACGGTAGAAACTTTATTTGCCCGTTTAGGCCAGTTTATAACTGAAGAGTGCGTTGTGGTTGCCGACCCAGGCGATGCTTTATTTGCGGCGATTGATTTAAAAATGCATCACAGCAGTCATTTTTTAGCTTCGGCTTTTTATGCTTCGCTAGGTTTTGCCGTTCCCGGTTCCATTGGCGTTGGATTTGCAGATCCTTCATTAAGACCAATTGTAGTGGTGGGAGATGGTGCTTTTCAAATGACGGGGATGGAGTTGTCCGTGGCAGTACGCTACGGTTTAGATCCGATTGTGATTGTGTTGAATAACGACGGTTATTTGACCGAGCGTCTTATATTAGAAGGTCAATACAATGATTTGACTCCTTGGAAGTATCACAAAATTACCGAAGTATTAGGCGCGGGCTATGGAGCAGTGATTCTTTCCAATGGTGATTTTATGAGAGAGATGTCGGCGGCAGTCCAGCGTCGAGGAAGCTTTACCTTGTTGGAAGTTAAATTAGATCGCATGGATTGCTCCCCCGCTTTAAAACGCTTGGGCGCCGCAATTAATCAACAAGTTGAAAAGAAATAATTGACTCTCATGTTAAAAAAAGTAACAACACCTATCTTAGAAATTGAATATGCAGATTTCAATCCTGAAGGGGATCGCACGATTGTTTTAATGCATGGTTGGCCCGATTCTCCAGTGACTTGGAGGGCGGTGACCCAGCATTTGTTAGCAGCGAATTTTCGTGTCATTACACCCGCACTCAGGGGTTTTGCAGGTACACGTTTTTTATCGCCCGAAACTCCCCGTAGCGGACAATTATCGGCCTTGGGCCGAGATTTATTGGATTTGATCGATGCGCTTGGTTTAGATAAACCAATCCTATTGGGGCACGATTGGGGCGCTCGCTCGGTAGCGAATGCCTGCGGCTTAAGGCCAGGAGTGGCCTCCCATTTAATGATGATTTCAGTGGGTTATGGAACGAATAACCCGAAACAAACTTTAAGTTACCAACAGGTACGAAATTTTTGGTATCAGTGGTTTATGGCTACGGAGCGAGGAGCACAAGCAGTGCAGAATGATCGCTTGGCATTTACCCGCATGCTTTGGGATACCTGGTCGCCACCGCATTGGTTCACCGAAGACGATTTTTTAGAAACTGCTAGTGCATTTGAAAATCCCGATTGGGCAGACGTTGTTTTGCATTCTTATCGACATCGCTGGGGGAATGCGCCTGGCTACGCCGAATATGAAGCAGATGATGCACTTTTAAATCCTGCGCCAATGATGGATACGCCTACCTTGGTGATCCATGGTGGATCTGATTTTTGTACGCACCCGGACACATCGGCGGGTAAGGAATCATTTTTCCGGGGCCGTTACGAGCGCGTTGTCTTGAATGGGGTGGGGCATTTTCCGCAACGCGAAAATCCATATCTTCTCTTCGAAACGATCATTCATTTTTTAGATCAAAAGTAGAATTCTTAGCCTTTTAATTTACTGAGCTCTTCCATGACCATTACCTCCATTCGCTCTGGCGGAGTTCCAGGGGGGAAAAATGCAAGGTATTTTCCTGATTGATTGATCAGATAGATGAAGGCAGTGTGGTCGATAAAGTAATTGTTGGCATCGGTTCGGCCTATCTTTTCATAATACGTTTTGTAAGCTTTTGCTATTTTGAGTGTTTCAGCTTCGCTGCCATATAGGCCTAATATTCCCGGATAAAAATTTTTAAGATATTGACGCAGGACTTCGGCCGTGTCGCGTTTGGGGTCTAAGGTAATGAAGAGAGGCTGAACTTTTGAGGCATTTTCTTTTAAACGCTTCATTAATTGAGTGATTGCCATTAAATCGCCGGGGCATACATCGGGGCAGGATATATAACCAAAATAAATTAAAACAATTTTTCCCTTAAAGTCAGACAAAGAACGTTTTTGACCATATTGATCCGTCAAAGTGAAAGGGCCCCCAACAGGAGCCTTTCCAGACATTAACTGGTTCATCAAAACTGCCGCCTCAGGACTGCGCGAGGTTTCGGCGAAGGTATCGCCGAAACTGATCAATGTGCTTAGAGCAAGGCTAAATACAAATAGACTAGCCCTATCAATCATTAAGTGCCAAATATAAATTCAGTACCTGTAGTGGATGTGACCAAGCGATCTTCGAGCAAGGTGCGCATCGCAGTAACAAAACCAGGCCCTGAGCAATGCAAGGGAATGACAACATCTGGATTATATTTTTTAAGCGCCTCTACTGTTTGTTTTAAGTAGTCATCTGGGGCAGGGAAGAGGTGAAATCCGCCAAGAATGGCATGCACTTTATTGACACCCGAAACGTCGATCGCTTGTTGGACCGTATTGACAATACCCGCATGGCCGCAAGATGAAATCACAATCAGACCGCGATCGCTTAAATTGAAAGCCGTGCCGTGCTCATGAACATGGACATCAGCGACAAATTTCCCCTCTGCTTTGGCGTTGGCTTCCGGCATGTCACAACCTAAACCATTCTTTTTGCTGTATTCAACAATCGTATTAGGCAATACTTTTTCAAAACTAGCACGTTTAATGGTACCAGTGGTAAAGGCGTGACCCTCCACAATCATTGGTTTTTCACAATACACAATTTTCACTTTTAATTGTTCTAGTTCGCGACGATCTAGAACTCCCCAATCGGCAAAGTGTCCAGGTGCTCCAGAAGCAGTTTTGCGATTACAGAAATTATCTTCGCCACCAACATATAAAGTTAGATCTTTAGGTAATTTACTGCGGTTTGCTTGGAGAAAGGGGATTAGGCCGCCGAAGTGATCGTAATGACCATGGCTCAGAATCATGGCGTTCTGTTGCTCGGGCTTCACATCCATCATTTGCATATTATTTAAAAGTGCTGTTGAGGTATAGCCGTAATCAAGTAAAAGATTGCGCGTATTTGAGCCAAGTTTTGATTCAAGGGCCATAGCAAGACCCCACTCATTGTGAAGCGCTTTACGCGTATCTTGAAAATTAATAAAAGGAGTACGTTTTATTTTTACCCATTTATTATTTCCAGGTCGGGGGGTGTCATAACTGCTATCGGTAATGATTTTTATATTGAGCGTATCAACTTTCGGCACTTTTAATTCGGGAGTGGTCGCAAAAGTAATCGGTGAAAAATACGATTGAGCTAGTAAAGCAGAACTACCAAGAATGAGCTGACGACGTTGTGAGTTTATTGACATATATCCCCCTAGATTCGTTATTATTAACTACCTAATTGACCATTTTAGATGAATAAAAAGTTAGCGTTCATATTAGAGTAAATCAATTTCAAAATACGCGCTAGAGCTAATTTATAATTAGCGATTCAATATAAGAGGTTTTATGTCTTTAATTCAGGGTTTAAAAAAGTGCGCTGCCGAAGGAAAACCCATCCGGGTTGGCATGATTGGGGCAGGGAAGTTTGGCTCCATGTACCTTGCTCAAGTTCCTAGAACCCCCGGTATTCATTTAGTGGGGATTGCTGATTTATCCCCGCAACGCGCTCAAGAGTCCTTAAAAAGAGTCGGTTGGTCATCCCAACAATCTGCGGCCAAGTCCTTTGCCGAGGCTCTTCAAAGTGGGACTACTTTTATTACGAATGATGCTGATCAGATGATTGCGTGCGAGCAAATCGACATCATCATCGATTCAACCGGGAGTCCTGCCGCTGGTATTCACCATGCTTTGAAGTGTTTTGAGCATCGTAAACATATTGTGATGGTGAATGTGGAGGCAGACGTATTAGCTGGCCCATATCTTGCCAAGAAAGCAGCCGAAGCGGGGGTGATTTATTCGATGGCCTATGGTGATCAGCCCGCTTTGATCGCTGAATTAGTCGATTGGGCCGAATCGATTGGAATGAAAGTGGTTTGTGCTGGTAAGGGCAGTAAATATTTGCCGATTTATCACCAGGCGACACCTGAAACGGTTTGGGGGCATTATGGTTTCACCCCTGAACAAGTGGCGCAAGGTGACTTTAATGCACAAATGTTTAATTCTTTTTTAGATGGAACTAAATCGGCTTTAGAAATGTCGGCAGTTTCGAATGCGTGTGGTTTGATTCCTCCTAAACAGGGTCTTTTATTTCCACCGTGCGGTGTAGATGATTTACCAACGATTTTGCGACCCCAAGAAGATGGTGGTGTCTTAGCGGAAAAAGGTACGGTCGAGGTAGTTTCTTCGATTGAGCGCGATGGACGCCCCGTATTTCGTGATCTGCGCTGGGGTGTTTATGTGGTGATTGAAGCGCCGAGTGATTATGTGCGCGATTGTTTTTTACAGTATGGGCTTAAAACCGATGCCAGTGGCCGTTATGCTGCCATGTATAAGCCATATCATTTAATTGGTTTGGAATTGGGTATGTCGGTAGCGAGTGTGATGATTCGCGGTGAAGCCACTGGGGCTACTCAAGCGTGGAATGGCGATGTGGTAGCGACCGCGAAACGCGATCTAAAAGTGGGCGAGGTATTGGATGGTGAGGGTGGTTTTACCGTGTACGGCAAGTTAATGCCAGCCAAGGATTCTTTGGCGCTAGGTGGATTGCCGATTGGGTTGGCGCATCGTTTACCGTTAAAGCGTGCCATTGCCGCTGGTAAGCCAGTATCTTGGAGTGATGTTGATTTTGATTTAAATCACGAGGCGATTCGCGTGCGACGTGAAATGGAAGCACTTTTTAAAGTCTAATTTCTGTTTTATAAATCGAGTACCAGAGGTTCTTTGCTGGCAGCAAGGCCTCTGGAAATACAAACAGTTAAAAATTTTTCTTGTTCTTCGGGCTCTAAGACAAAATCTTGGTGATCGACTTCTCCCGATAAGTAGCCAGTTTTACACGTACCGCATAGACCCGACTCGCACGAGGTTTGGATTTCAAAGCCAGCAGCACGCAAGGCCTCGACCAAGCTTTGATCGGGACTTACTTCAATGAGTTGACCATTGCTGGCAATTTTGACTGTAAATGCAGAACTCACATCAATCCTAAGCCGATGTTTTCTTTTGGAAGGCTTTTTGCGTCAGCAGTTGCTTTGTTTCCTTTTCTAAATCATCCATCTGCTGTTGAATAATTTGCGCGCGTTCTGTACCTTTTAAATTTTCATTACTCGTGATAATTTCCACGACTTTTTTCGAGAGGTGGCGACGTTGGCCCACTTCTTCATCTACATCGTTTGCTTTGGGTAAATGGAATACGTTACCAGAGCAATAACTATTAGGCGAGCCCCCATTTTCTCGCATCCATTGGGCAAAGGCTTGAGGACTGGCTGCTGGGTTCGTTCCACGAACCGCGTCACGCAGCATTTTGCGAAACATATATAAGCCAGCATCGAACTTGGTCGGATTTTCTAAAGCGTGAATGGCAATGGGCCGTTGGCTAATAATCGCTTCGTAATCGCCTGGGGCATATTGGCACTCTTTGTAATTATGGCGCTCACGATGATGGGTTGGAATGGGAACGATGTCCTCAGGTTTGTATTTTCCAAACCGTTCGGGGCGGCGCATGGCGACTTGCCCCTCTAGGAAGTCGATAGTTTCGTAACCAACCATCGATTTATCGCCGATACCACGGGTATCAATACTGGGGCCCATGACACGCCAACCGATCATTTTGCTATTTTGATTATCGACAGGCACTGTCCAGCGAATAATATGAAAACGACTGAAGAGTTTCTTGCTGGCCCCATCTTCTGATGTGTAGGCATGCAAACTCAAGTTAGGCAGTACTTGATGTTGTACGCGAATAAACATATGGTCATCATTCGAACGTCGCGCACCTGCACAAGCTAGACCGCGACCTTGATGAACGGGAATAAATTGCATATCGGGGGCGACTTGCATAGAAGGGGCGCCCACTTCATCAAAGGTGGTGCCTTGGTAATGACCACCCACGACTTGTTTTGCCGAATGGAGTGCGGCAGTGTGAAAGTTATCGGCTGCATTGTCTTGAACTTGCAACCAGTTGCAGTGTTGAAAATTACTAAAGGGTACTAATTCATCGGTATCGGCCACCGTGAAATTACCTTCCCATTCGGGAAAAGGTGGTTCTTGATCGGGCGGTCCCATATACGCAAAGATCAATCCATTGCGTTCAAGCGCTTTGTAGGCGCCTTGCTGGATCGAGCACTTAAATCGTTCAGCCTCTTTTTCCTCACCTGGTGGAAAGGGAACCTCTAGGCAAGTACCATCGACATCAAATACCATGCCGTGATAACAGCAACGGATACCACGCTCTTGAATTGAGCCATATTCAAGTGATGCGCCACGATGCACACAATGCGCATGCAAGACACCCACTCGACCACTTTTGTCGCGGAAGGCAACTAATTCTTCGCCCATAATTTTTAGGAAGCGAGGCGTATCAGTCAATTCGAGTGACATGCAGATGGGATGCCAAAATCCCCGCATGTATTCACCCAAAGGAGTTCCTGGTTCTGTTTCCGTAATTTCAGGATCGTGTCCCGGGATCGTGTTGGTGAAGTAGCCGCCATACGGAATTAATTTTTGCGCTTTGCTAGCACCGCCGGGATTCGCTTTGGTTTTTTCGGCAACGGTTGAGGTGTTGATACCGCCAGTGGCACCCCCTTTTTCCATTTGCTCCATTTTTTTATTCATACGCTTTACCTAATTGGGTACTCTTGATTAATCGAACATATCGGGCTGATTTTCCTGCAAAAAGCCCCAAATCGGTTGAAAGTGTAACCAACCGATGTATTCGCTGCCGACGTGCTCACGACTGTAGCGCGCTACTTCGGGTTTCAAGAGAATGGGTTTACTACCACTAGCCTCGATGGCTAATTGCTGTTTGCAGCAACGCTCTAGGGCAATAAACCAAAAGGCTGCGGCATCAATACTGTGGCGACTGGCGGTCAGTAAACCATGATTTTGATGAATCGCTGCTTTAACGCCTTTGAAGGCGCTAGCAACTTTATGGCCTGCTGTCACTTCAACGGCAACCTTGCCAGACTCTTCGCCAATCACGACATGGTCTTCAAAGAAGGCGGCAGTGTCTTGGGTAATGGGGTCTAATTTTTTCCCCAGAGATGAAAATGCAGTTCCATAAACCGTGTGGGCATGGCACATGGCAATGATATCGGGGTGCATTTCATGAACCGCTGCATGCAATACAAAGCCAGCGCGATTGATAGCGTGCTTACCTTCAACTACTTTACCTTCATGATCGGCCAAAATTAAGTTGGAGACTTTAACTTGGTTAAAGTGAACTGCCATCGGATTGGTCCAATAGAGGTGGGGATGTTCTGGGTCGCGTACCGTCAGATGTCCAGCAAAACCGTAATCAAAACCTTCGATCGCAAAAGCACGGCAGGCGGCAACTAAACGCTCTTTTAAATACTGACGATGGCTTGCGTGATCCTTGAATTCGGGGATTTCGGGATAAATTAAACCAGCCTGATCTGGCTCATAAATCGACACTTTTTTCTTTGCTTGAAATGGCTCAACAACGGTATTCATGGTCTCTCCCAAGGGCTGAAATCGAAGGCTTTCTTCTCAGGGCATATCCTCCCCTAATTTGTAGTTAGAGGCAAGAGAAGATTATTCACAAATACATGAATTATATTCATGTATTATTCTAATGAATGAATAAAAGACAGATCCCCAATTTTGTGCTGTTAAGGGCTTTTGAGGCAGCAGGGCGGCTTGAGAGCTTTACTTTGGCCGCCCAAGAGTTGCACCTAAGCCCATCGGCGATTAGTCACCAAATTCGCGATTTAGAGGAGCATTTTGGTCGATCTTTGTTTATTCGGCGCAATCGCCGAGTCGAGTTGACGGCTGAAGGGCGTCGCTTGATGGAAAGCCTTTCACGCGTTTTCGACGTCATTGAGTCAGCCTGTAACGAAGTTGCCTTAGCACCCAAATCGCAAGTCTTGGCTTTGCATTGCTCTCCTAGTTTTGCGGTGAATTGGTTAGGGCCGCGCTTGCCTGATTTTTTAGGGCAACATACCAACATTACGATTCGCATGACCTCCGATTCTGCGCCAGTCGATCTAACTCGTTTAAAGGAGTTGGATATTGCGATTTCCTATGGAGCGCCACCCAAAAGAGCGAGCGTAACTTGCCTTCCTTTGGGTACCGAGCGGATTGTGCCACTCTGTTCACCCAAATTGATCCCCGCAGGAAAATTAAGCAAAGAATTATTTGCCACCTTACCGCTAATTGACTCACAACTCAGCAAAGTACTTTGGTCGGATTGGTTTGCAATTAATCGGATGACCATGCCCGATCGTCCTCGCACATCCTTCGATCGAGCGGCACTGGCTATTTCAGCGGCGGTAGACGGTTTAGGGGTGGCCCTTGAAAGTACGCGTTTAGCGGAGCGCGAATTATTACGTGGTGATTTGGTTGAATTGGGGCGCGCTGAATTGGATGCGGTAGAGCAAGAGACTCACTTCTTGTATTTTCGAAATAATGAAGCTACCCTTGAGAAGGTGCAAGTGTTTCGCGATTGGTTATTTAAAAAAGCAAGACTTTAGAGTGCACTGGCTTAGCCCGCTATTTCATCCCGTTGACAAAACAAGTCATGATGGGACCCAAGCCTTTGCATTCGATCAGTTCGCGTTCTTCGACGATAAAACGCTCTGAGAGCAGGGCGCGAGTAGAGGGGGTAATTTGAACCCTTCCTGGTAATGAGGTTGACTCCATGCGGCTCGCAGTATTCACTGTATTGCCCCAAAGATCGTATGAAAATTTTGTAAACCCAATAACGCCGGCAACCACAGGGCCTGAATTAACCCCAATGCGCATTTGTAAGTCGGCTTGGTATTCTTTATTAAAGGCTGCCAAGTCATCAAACATGCCTAAAGCCATTTCAACGCAAATATCGGCATGATCAGAGCGTGGAATAGGGAGGCCACCAACTGCCATATACGCATCCCCAATCGTTTTAATTTTTTCTAGACCCAGATTTTCAGCGCGCACATCAAAGCGGGTAAAAAGATCATTCAGTAGCTTTACTAAATCACCCGCAGATTTAGTCGAAGACATTTTTGTAAAGCCTACTAAGTCGCTAAATAAAACCGTTGATTCGGGGTAACTACCCGCGATATTTTTTTCACCACGCTTTAAGCGCTCGGCAATTGGCTTTGGCAAAATATTTAACATCAATTTTTCAGTTTTTAACTGCTCAACGTTTAAGAGCTCTTTTTCGCGTTGTAATTCTAGGATCCGTTCCCGATCGAGATCGCGTAAACGTTTTTTCTCCAAAGAAGAAAACACGCGCGCACGCAGAAGCACTGGGTCAAATGGTTTTGGAAGGTAGTCCTCTGCGCCGACTTGAATGCATTCAACGGTTTTTTCAAATTGCTCGGCGCCAGACACCATAATGATCGGCAGGTAGCTTAAATTCGGATCAGATTTAATCAGTTTTAAAAGTTCGAGGCCGTCTAGCTCAGGCATTTCCATATCGCAGAGCATTAAATCATAGGTACTATTTTTGGCTTTCTCGAGTGCGACATTGCCGTTTTCAGCTTCTTCGATATTGGTTATTCCAATACTATTCAGTTCGCGGATTAATAGGAGACGCAAGGTGCGACTGTCATCCACAACCAGCACTTTCATTTTTTTGGTTTGCTCGATGATTTCAGGGGAGATGTTGGCATTCATAAAGCGGGTTTCCGATAATGAAAAGGTTGTTAATTGGATTTATTTTATTTTATAAAAATGCAGATTTCTGGAATCAATACTTTGGAAATCGGGGTTGTACAAAATGGATTCTGACGCTCCTAGTAATAGGTAGCCCGACTGAGGGTCGAGTTGATTTTTGATTCTTTTAAAAATACTTGCTTTGTTTTCGCCTGAAAAATAAATCAAAACATTACGAATTAAAATCAAATCAAATTTTGGCATACTTGGCCAGTCTTTAATTAAATTTAATAATTCAAACTTAATCATGTCGCGAATTTCTTGCTTCATTTGATAGCTATTGTTATCGAGCTTGGTCAAATGTTTGGTAATTTGTTCCTGACTAAGTCCGCGCATGACTTCAATGTTGTTATAAATCCCATCTTTCGCCTTTGCTATGGCGTGATGGCAGATATCGGTGGCCAGAAAAGAAAGCTTCCAGCCCAATAACTCTGGAAAATAATCACGAATAATCATCGCTACGCTATAGGGTTCTTGCCCAGTGGAGCTGGCTGCGCACCAGATCTTGAGTTCACGGCTGACCTTTTTCTTTTCGATCAGGTTGGGGAGAATTACTTCTTGGAGGGTAGTGAATGGGTGACGGTCTCTAAAAAACATCGTCTCATTCGTCAGCAGCGCCTCAAACGCCTCCCAATGGAGATTGCCTACTGGGTTATTTACTAAGTATTTAATGAAGTCAATATAACCAGAATAGCCATGGCGTATTGCCAATGGGCTTAGACGCGAGTCCAGCAGATAATCTTTGCTAGGATCGATCAGAAGACCAACATTGCTCTCTAGAACTTTTGCAAATTGCTCAAAAACAGCTGCGCTCATTTTTTCGACAGCGCTCACTTTGCTGCGATTCTATTTTGGAGTTCTTTAGCAATTGAATTAAGCGGGATCACTTTACTAGCAAGATTTGCTTTGACGACAGCCCCTGGCATTCCCCAAACTACGCTTGAACCTTCATCTTGAGCTAGTACAGTTCCTTTGTTTTCGATAATATCGCCCGCACCTTTTACTCCATCAGAGCCCATGCCCGTCATCACGATAGCCAGTAATTGATTGCCATATACCTTTGCTGCGGTTCGAAATAGCACGTCAACGGCGGGGCGACACGAATTTTCAGGCGGTTTATCGGTGAGATTGATCACTGGTTTTCCATTGAATAGATTCACTTCCATGTGCATGCCGCCAGGCGCAATATAGCCATTTCCAGGAATCGGCTCTTGACCATCGTAGGGCTCTTCAATCAGAGTTGAGCCTACTTCGGAAAGGCGTTTTGCTAACAATTCGGTAAATTTGGGCGGCATGTGTTGGACTATAAATATAGGCACACTAAGCGGGGCAGTAATCTCTTGAAAGAGTTGCATTAGCGCCGATGGACCGCCGGTTGAAATTCCAATGCACAGTGCCCCTACTTTTTGGTGCTGATCGGGCAGGGTTGTAATTAGAGCTTTTTCTGGCGACGCAATATCGGGAACCGATTCTTTAGAAACTAGCGACCGAATTTTTGGCATCAAGGTGTTTTCGATCACCGTTAGCGACTCATCGATATCGGTCATATTCGACGGCTTAGGAGCGTAATCACTCGCACCGTTAGTTAGGGCGTCGATCGTAACGGCAGCGCCCCTTTGAGTGTGGGTACTAAAAATAATGATGGGCAAAAAAGGATTGAATTTACGAATTTCTTTTAAAGCGGTAATGCCATCCATTACGGGCATTTCAACATCCAATAACACAACATCAGGCGGTTCTTTTTGAACAAACTCAACCCCTAGCAAACCATTTTCAGCGGTACCTGCTATTTCAATATCAGGATGTTTAGTGAGTGCGGTTGAAATTAAACGCCGAATAACCGATGAGTCATCAACAATCAGAACGCGAATTTTAGAGGAGTTAGTAGTCATTATTTAAGCGGTAGCAGGTAAATTATTTTTCATATTAGAGGGTTCTTGACTACGAGCCCGTGTAAAGGCTTTGGTATCCAAAATAATAATTAATCCATTGGGTAGTTTGTATGCTCCAACGATTGCTTCATCAGCGGTGTTTGATAAATTATTAGGGGGTGGCTCAAAAGCGGATTGTTCAAAGAAAATGATATCACCGACTCGATCCACCAAAAGGGAAACCAGCTGACTGCCTACGTTTAAAATAATACTAGTGGTTTCGCTGTTGAGATTCTCCATATCGATATTAAGATAGTGGCGCATATCAATCACGGGGACTAGTTGGCCTCGTAAATTGAGAATGCCACGAATCGATTTTGCGCTCTGGGGAATATTGGTATATTCCAAGCTGCGGTTAATTTCTAATACATCTACAGCGGGCAAACCAAATTGATAGGACCCAATTGTAAAAGTAAGGTAATTGGCTTCTGCTGGCATTAGCTCACATTCATATCAATCGTTGCTGGATAGTCTCGCGACGAACCTTGCATATTGTGAAGCATATAAATTTCCTCAAGATCAATAATATTAATCACTTGATCTTCGTATACAGTGCAGGCCTTCAAGCCTTTTTGGGGGGAAGTTAAGGCGAATAGATTTTCTGGAACTTGAATAATATCTTTTACTCGCTTAACCACTAAGGCATAGGTATTCTGATTGAAGTGGCAAGTCAAAATCGAGACGGTTTCTTGATCATCGGCTGCGCTGGGGTCGCCACCGCTGACGTATTGGTTGAGGCGGATCACGTGCAGTAATTCATCGTTGATGTAGATCACCTCGCGATTGCCATTATTTTGTATTTGATTGGCGGGAATCCGTAATATGTGATCAATTGGATCAAGCGGTAGGGCAATTTTTTCCAATCCGGCGATTTCAAACAGAAGCATGGATACTTCGGTTTGATGAACTGAAGAATCGGTCGGATCGATTGGTAAAGGGTTGCTCTTAATTTTTTCAACCAATCCCGATTGGGTAGCAATGCCATCCACATCCAAAATCAGCGAGACTCGACCATTGCCCATAATGGTGGCGCCAGTAAATTGAATCAAACTTTTTAATAATGGCCCCATCGGTTTGACAACCACATCTTGAATATTTAAAACAGCCTCTACTGCTAGACCAAAACGTGCGCCATTCGAAAATAGAATAATCACAAATGGTGATTTTTCAGGACCAGATTCGGCATTTTTTAATTCCAACTGTTTGTTTAAAAATAGCAGTGGGACCAACTTATCTCTGAGGCGGAAGGTTGGGGTACCGTAAAAGTCCTCGATGCCGTAATTGGGGTCGTCGTTATTGAGGCGTACTAACTCTAAGATCCTATTTTCAGGAATAGCAAATACTTCGTCGCCACTACTGACAAATAAGGCCGGCATGATTGCCAGAGTCAGCGGAATTTTCAGCTTAATATTCGTGCCCTGGTCGGGCTCGCTGGTAATTTCAATACTACCGCCGATATTGGTAATATTATTTTTAACCACATCCATGCCAACACCTCGACCGGAGAGGTTGGTTACGGTTTCTTTCGTGGAAAATCCAGGCAAGAAAATCAGGTCAATTAATTGTTTTCTGGTTAAATTTTGGGCGACTTCTGCGCTAACTAAATTTTTATCAACGCCGCGTTTACGCACTAACTCATAATTAATCCCAGCGCCATCATCGGAAATTTCAACCACGACCATGCCGTTTTGATGGGACGCTCTCAATATTAGATCGGCTGTTTCGGTTTTACCTTTGGCGAGCCGTATTTCTGGTATTTCGATGCTGTGATCAATACTGTTGCGAATAATATGCACTAGCGGATCGCGAATGCCATCGAGTAAAGTTCGATCTAGCTCAGTTTCGGCTCCCTCTTGAACGAGCCGCACCTTCTTTTTGGTGTCATTGGAAACGTCGCGTACTAATCTTGGAAACTTGGACCACACGTGCGAAATACTTTGCATGCGCATTTTCATCATGCGCTCTTGCAGTTCTAGGGTTAGTAGGTCAATGCTGCGGACCGTATTATTAAATTGCACATCTTCTGACTGAGTTGAGTATGGCAAGAGGCGATTTCTGGCCAATACCATTTCGCTGGCAAGATTCATTAATTTATCCAGCGTCTCAGGATTGACTTTGACTGGTGCAGCTAATTCTGGATTAACGGCAGGGCTAGCATTATTAGCTTCTGCTGGGCGGTTAGCAACTTCCTTATTAGACCCAGGAGACGGGGGTGCTGATGGTTCTGGGGCTACGCTTGGCGATGGCTCAGCTTGTGCTTGGGTTGCAGCTACGGGCTCTGGGCTGGGCGGTTTGGTTTCGGCTACTTTGGGTATTTCAGTTGCAGCACTTGCAGGTCGACTCGCCAACTTCTCATTGCGCGATAACTGCATCAGTTCTTGGATTAGGGTCTGATCATCGCCTGGCGGTTCAGCCCGATTGTTTTCAATCCCTTCAATGATGATGCGTAAGACATCAATCATCTGTAATAACTTACTGGTTTTTTCGGTATCGAGGGTCAGTTGACCATCGCGGATCTTGCCTAATAAGGACTCGCCCGCATGCGAGATCTTTTCTAGGCGTTTGAGGGCAAAAAACCCGCTACTGCCTTTGAGGGTATGCAAGCCTCGGAAGATATTGCCAATTAGCTTTTTATCGTCTGGAGCCTTTTCGAGCACCACGAAGTCGGTATCGAGCTGATCCAAGATTTCTCTGGCTTCAACCGTAAATTCGGCTAGGATTTCCCCGTGGTTTTCCATATTTATTGATAATAATAGACATTTAGCCTAGTTGGAGAATTCAATCAGGCTAGGCTAGTAAATTAGTCTAAACTTGGCAATATTCGAAAACAATGAAATTATGTTTTAAATAAACTGCTTTTTAGGAAACCCATTCAAATGCTTAATGCCTTTTTGCTTAATTTAGAAAAAAAATCAACTGTAAAAACGAAGCTATTGGCGGGTTTTGGAGTAGTTCTACTCTTTAACGTAGTGGTTGGGTGCGTTTCTATTTTTGGTTACTATTTATTAAATCAAAATACTGAATTTTTATTTAAGTCGAGCACAGTGGGTATCAGCGAGTCGAGGCAGCTGCAAGCAGAAACCTTTGCCCTGGATTCGCAATTAAATCGCCTCTTATTAGTTTCCAAAATTGTAAATAGCAAAACTGATCCCCAAGGAGTTCGGGATGACGCGTCCTTACAGCGAGATGATGCCAATACCAAAATAGGGGAGTTGAGAGGAAAGATTGAGGCAACTTTAAAGCGAATTGAGGCAACTATTGTTCGAGACCAAGTGCGATTGAAATTTAATGAAATGGTTGAAAATTTCAATACTTACTTTACGGCAATTGAGCAATTGCAGATTTTAGAAAAAAGCTCGACAGAAGCCGCGACCAAAATGTATCTGGGTCCGATATTTCAGGCTTTTGAACCAACAATATTTAAGACCACCCAGACCTTTATTGATTTAAGGTTTGAGGGTGCTCAAATGCGGTATGACGATTCCAAAACGGTGGCCATGAGAACCACTATTCTTACCGTGATAGCCCTGTTAGTTGGTTTTGGAATTAGTATTTTGGTAGCACTGTTTGTGCGTCATTCGATTACCTCGCCATTAAACAAGACCAAAATAGTGATTAATGATTTAGCAGAGTCACGCTTGAACTCCGAGGTTGAGTGCATGGATTATGTGGGGGTTACTGGACAAATTGCGAACTCAGTTAGTATTTTGCAATCGAATCTACGCCATTCTTTAAAAGAGATTAGCGATAACGCCGCCATTATTAGCTCGTCTTCCGAAGAGCTTGCCGCAGTAAGCGCGCAATTGAATTCAAATGCTGAAGAAACTGCAATGCAAGCCAATGAAGTGGCTAAGTCGTCGGATACAGTCAGCCAAAATACCCAAATCGTGGCGGCTTCTGCAGAGGAGTTTGGAGCCAGCATTCGCGAGATCTCGGTGAATGCAGTAGAGGCATCTAAGGTAGCTAATCAGGCAGTACAAATTGCCAATAGTACGAATCAGCAGATGGCTAAATTGCGGAATAGCAGCGTAGAAATCGGTCAGGTCTTGAAAGTGATTTCTGGTATTGCTGAACAAACTAATTTGTTGGCTTTAAACGCCACCATTGAGGCTGCACGAGCAGGCGAGTTGGGCAAAGGTTTTGCGGTAGTTGCAAACGAAGTGAAGGATTTGGCGCGTTCTACTGCCAACGCAACCGACGAAATTGGCCAATCGATTAATGCGATTCAATCGGATGCGATGACAGCGATTCAGTCGATTGAAGAAATTACTCAAATTATTAACAAGATCAGCGATATTTCAAATGTGATTGCTACTGCGGTTGAGGAACAGGCAGTGACGGTAGGTGAAATTTCACGCAATATCTCAGGTTCGGCAAGCAGTTCTGCGGCGATTGCAGAAACGATTCAGTCGGTTGCAGGGGCTTCAAAAAATATTACCCAGGGTTCTGCTGAGATTCAAAAATCATCGGGTGAATTGGCTAAAGTTTCTACTCAACTGAAGGATTTAGTTGCCCGTTTCCAGATGTAAATCAAGCTTGCTTATTTGGAGAATTTGTATGACTCGACTTTTAAAATTTGTTGCCTTATTGTTAACGACCACATTCTTGATGTTTGCTTGCTCGAAAGGTGATGATGGCAAAACAATTAAAGTAGCCGTGTCACCAGCTTCTCCCCCGATGTTATTTGACGATAAGGGCAAAATCGTTGGCGCTGACTTGGAGTTGTTTGAAGGCTTTGCAAAGGCGGGTGGCTATACCCTCAAAATCACGCCTTACGATTGGCAGGGAATGTTGGGGGCGGTATCGAGCGGTCAAGCCGATGTTGCTTTTTCAGGGATCTCGATTACCGATAAACGCAAAGAGGCGATGGATTTTTCCCAGCCTTACTACGATAATGCTTGGCATTTGGTTAGCTTAAAAAAACGCAATCTCAAAATTACCGACTTAAATCAGCTGAAGAAATACTCGATTGGCTTTCCACGCGGTATGGCCTATGCAGATTTTATTAAAAGCGATTTAGAGCCCAAGGGCTACTACAAGCTTGATAAGACAAAATTGTATCCATCGTATAACGAGGTTTTAGCGGATTTACAAAATGGTAATTTAGATCTGGCTTTTATTGAGGAGCCTGTCTTTATGAATTACGTTCATAAAAATCAGCTACCACTAGAAAGCAGTTATACCTTTGTTGGATTAGACCAACTGGGCTTTGCTTTTGCTAAAGGCTCTAAATTACGACCTGAATTCGATAAGTATCTAAAGGAATTGGGCCCAGAGAAAGTGAAAGCTATTCTTGATAAGTGGATGAAATAAATTCCTTGAGCTGTGAATTTATTTGATATCTTTGCGCTTCTTGCGCAGGGCGCAGGTTATACCGTTTTAGTGACGGTGGCCTGCAGTATCACGGGCCTAGCAGTTGGTTTATTGGTTACTGGTTTACGCCGCATGACTTGGCCTTGGGTTAATCCTTTATTGGATTTATACGCTTATGTGTTCCGTGGCGTACCCCTTCTAGTGATGCTCTTTCTAGTTTATTTTGGCTTACCTGGATTAGGCATTAAGGTTTCACCTTTCTTGGCCATGATTTTGAGTTTGGGATTCATTGCTGGCGCCTATCTTTCGGAAGTATTTCGCAGCGCCTTAGACTCGGTTGATGCTGCTGAGATTTATGCAGCTCAAGCAATGGGATTTACGCGTGTTCAGGTATTACTCTGGATTGAGTTTCCACAAATGTTGCGCTTTTCAGTGCCTGGCATGGTGAACGAATTTACAACGGTTTTAAAGTATTCGCCTTTTGCTTATACCGTAGGCATTCCTGAAATTATGAAAGAGGCGATGACTCTCACTGCCTCAACGATGCAGGGGGTGCCGATTTATTTTGCCCTCGGAGTTTTATTTTTCTTAATCTATCGAATTTTATTGATTGGTGTGCGAGCGATTGAACGGCGTTACCAAGTTCCTGGTTTGGTGTTGGCATGAGCTTAATTCGGATTCAAAATCTAGTGAAGCGCTTTGATCAAGCCACTGTGTTAAATGGCATTAACTTAGAAGTAGAAGAAGGCGATATTAAAGTGGTAATGGGCCCATCGGGTTGCGGTAAATCAACCCTATTACGCTGTATTAATCGTTTGGTAGACCCCACCTCAGGGCAAATTTTCTTTCGCCACCAAGAAATTTCTGGGGCAGGTGTTGATGTGCGGGCTTTACGTCAGAGCATTGGATTTGTATTTCAGCAATTTGCTTTGTATCGGCATTTAAATGTGTTGGAAAATGTCACGTTGGCTCTGATTAAATTACGTCTTATGAATCCAGCCTTGGCTAAACAGAAGGCCATGCACGAATTAGCACGTCTAGAGATGGAGAGTCATCACCTGAAATACCCCTCACAATTATCGGGCGGGCAACAGCAGCGTGTTGCCTTGGCAAGAGCATTGGCGATGGATCCTGCCGTGGTTTTGTTAGATGAGCCCACTTCGGCATTGGATCCCGTGATGTCACGCGAAGTAGCATCCTTAATTCGTCGTTTGCACAGCGAAGGAGTAACGATGATGTGCGTTACTCATGATTTAGGTTTAGCTCAAGAAATTGCGGATACCGTGTTATTTTTGGATGGTGGGCAGATCCGCGCAGAGGAGTCGATTGAACGCTTATCTCAAAACCATGAAGATCCACAAGTTAGGGCCTTTTTTGGAAAGCAGAGCATGCCATGATGAGTGGTTGGCCTCGTTTTCTAAGCGATTTGATTGAGCAGTGGCCACTCATCTGGATTGGCTTAATCCACACCTTGGAACTAACGGTGGTGATTAGCATTTCTGGTTTTTTATGGGGCATTGCTATTTTTTATTTAAAACTAAGTCGTTTGCCTTGGGTGCGGCAATTGATCGACGCCTATATTTCTTTTTTTATTGGCATGCCACTCATTGTCCTTTTGTTTTTAATGTATTACGGCTTGCCTCAGTGGGGAATTCAGATGTCGCCCTTTACAGTCGCCGTGATTGGCTTCACGATGAATGTCGCTGCATATAACGCCGCTTATATGAGCGCTGCTTATCAAGGCTTGGATCGAGATGAGCTTGAGTCTGCTAAAGCTCAAGGATTTTCTCATCGGCAAATTTTTAGTTTAATTACCTTGCCACAGGTATTGCGTTTATCGGTACCCGCTTTAACCAATCAAGTGATTAATAATTTAAAAGACAGTTCATTGGCTTTTTTAATTCAATACACTGAATTTTTTGCCCGCATCCAGGAGTTGGCGGCAACCAATTTCCAATTCTTCAAGGCTTACTTATTAGCGGCTTTAGTCTATTTATTCTTTGTTTCCATAATTGTATTAGCGGCTCGTCGACTTGAGTCTTGGGTAATGATTCCTGGGACGTATCGTACTATTTCCAATATTGGAACTATTCATTGAGAGGATTTCATCATGATGTCTCCTGAAGAGTTAAAAAAATTAATCGGTGCGGAGCAAACCAATTTCCGTTCCCCGATCCCAACCCAAGCGGTTTCTAGCGATGAGTTTGTGCCAGCACCGCAAACTCCGAAGCAAAAAGAATTTGAGCAACGGGTTAAGCAAATTGGCGCTGATTTAGCGAAACGACAGGGTATTAGTCGCCGCTCCTTCTTTCAAAGCGCCGCTGGTATGGCCGCTGGCTTTGTTGCCATGAACCAAACTTTTGGGCCGATGTATTTGGTGAGTGAGGCTGAGGCCGCTACACCAGAGTTGGCAAATGAGCGTGCTAATGCCTTGAAGGGCCAATTCATTATGGATATGCACACCCATTTTCTGCGAGACGATACCCGTTTAGAGTTTTTTGTGCGCTCGCGTGAGGCAGTTGGAAAGGCAGCATGGAATCCAGCATTGGTGGATAAACCGCAAACTTTAGATGATTTGAAGTTCGCCAATTACTTCAAAGAAATATTTATGGATAGCGATACGAAGGTAGCGCTGATTTCGGGTTCTGGGTCTGAAGACCCGCGCGATTGGTTTTTAACCAATGAGATGAAGGCTAAAGCGCGTCAAGAAGTCAATCAAAAGGCAGGTAGTAAACGGATGTTCTCGCATGCGATTTTTATGCCCGGTTTACCTAATTGGCTAGAGAAAGTGCAATACGACTATGAAACGAACCAGCCCGATTCATTCAAAGGCTATACCGTGGGCGATAACACGAATAAACAATTAGCCAGTCATCCTTGGCACTTGGACGATGAAAAACTGATGTATCCTTTTTATGAAAAACTAGCTAAGTGGAGTAAAACTAAACCTAGCCTGGCCAATGTTTGTGTGCATAAAGGCCTATACCCGCCTTCGGTAACTGCACAATTCCCCCATTTAGCTCAATACGCCGATGTGCGCGATGTGGCTAAAGCCGCCAAAGATTGGCCGCAATTAAATTTTGTCATCTACCATTCTGCATTTCGTTATACCGGTGGCACTTGGGATTTAGGCTGGAATCAATTTGAAAAAACCGGTCGTATCGATTGGGTGACGGATTTGGCAGAAATCCCAGCGAAGTATGGTGTGAAGAATGTATACGGTGATTTAGGCCAGATCTTTGCGCAAAGCACGATCGCCGAACCGCGTTTGTGTGCTGCGATGTTGGGGCAGTTGATTCAGGGTTTAGGTGCTGATCGTGTGGTGTGGGGAACCGATGCCATTTGGACCGGATCGCCACAATGGCAAATCGAAGCATTGCGCCGTTTAGAGATTCCCGAGACCATGCAAAAGAAATACGGTTTTAAACCTTTGGGAGCGGCTGATGGGCCAGTAAAAAATGCGATTTTTGGCGATAACTCGGCACGGATTTATGGATATACAAAGCAACAGCGTGCGGCTTTGAATCAGGATTGGGTAGCTGATGCCAAGTTAGCCTACGAGGCTGTGGGAGAGGGCAGAACGAATTTGCGTTACGGTTACGTGAGAGCAGATTCTATTCAATCCTAATAAATTATTTTTAATACTCCGCATGGATGCGGAAAGAATAAATATTCACTGGCCCACGTGCCGAGTTAAAGGCGGGATTATTGATGCGTTGGTAATTAATACCCGCAAGTACTCCACGAACTAGGGTGGCGTTGTAATAAATTTCATTAATTTGCTCGGGTCGGTAGCTAATTGATTTACCAGGACCGGCATAGTCACCAATGAAAAAGGTTAGACCACCAGCTTGTAAATACTGTTGGTGTGAACTGGATAAACCATTACGCATGACTGAGACGCCAACCACGTCTTTGGGTCTTGACCAAGAATTGCCATTAATTCCCATTCCAATCGAGATTGAATTATCGGCTTCAGCAAACGCCATGGTCTCGGCTTTGCCATCGTTTTGAAAAACCCGCATAAAGACGCCAAAGTCTTTGCCGAGGGCTTGCTCCGCATTAATACCAGCACCCATTTTGTATTGTTCGCTGTAGCGGGTGTTATTAATTGCCTGAGTTCCCTGAGCATTATTTTGATAAATATAGTTCGTCGCATTAGAGTAGGTTGATAAAATCATGCGATTACGAAATGCAAGCACGCTTACCTTGCCTGGTAAGTGATTGATTTGATGATTTCGCTCAACTTCAATTTGATCGCCATAATGTTTGAGGATATTAAAATCAAGCCCTAATGAGTTGGGAGTTTTCGGTGCTGTCATTCGCGCAGCCCTTAGTGCCCAATTATCTAGATACCATTCACCTGCTAAGCCCCAGCCATAGCCGCGTGAATCAGCGGCATAGTCATAAGCCAGATAAGTAAGGTTGCCCCAGTTTAAAAATTGAGTGCGCGGATCTTTAGCATACGAGCTGTAATCAAAAATATCCAATAAGGCAAATTGACCGCCCGTAATCACAACTCGATTCGAGCTAACGGTTTGCGCAATCTGATTGGCCTCGTCTTCCAGATAGAGTTTTTCACCTTCTTGATTGATCGTATGGCGCACAAAAGTACGAGCCGAATAAAAGCGCGCCTGCGATCCCACTGCTTTATTGGATTCACCATTCGCAACGCCGCCCAGACCAGTGAGATTGGAGAAGGGCACCCCTGAAACTACTTCTGGGTTGTAATAAAAATCGGTATTGGGCGCTACACGAGCTCCCAAATAAAGTGTGCCCGACCACGTGTAGGCCATCGAGTGATTTTTATTTAAGCTGTTGGGACCGCTATATTGAGCATTGAAATTAGGGTAGCGTTGATTAATATAGGTCGTTTGTGCATGCCAATTGGTAGGCAAGCCAAAAATTTCCACGGAGGTGGGAAGTGGTTTATTTTTTTCCCAATCGATATCCTCTTGATTTATTTGGGCAGCAGCAGGCCTAACTTCCTCAGCACGTTGTGCAAAAGCAGACAAAGTGAGCCATGGCGTAATCCATAGGGCAGCGAGAATGAAATAGGCTTTTAATTTCATTGGAAAAAAATAATGGCTTAATACTATTTTGTTTATATGTCGAATTCATGAAATAGGAATCATTGAGGTTTTGCCTCATTGATCCTATACCCCTTTTATTGCTTACTTTAGAAGCTCTTCTGCGAGTTCAAGCGCCTCGGAAACGGTATCGACCACTTTGAGTTCGCTTAAATGGGATTCATTTAAGAAGCCATTACGCCGCATGTCTTGAATAAAGATTAGCAGGCTATTATAAAACCCATTTAGATTAATTAATATAGCGGTTTTTTGGTATTCCCCAACATGTTTACCAGTCCAGACCTCAAATAGCTCTTCAATGGTTCCAATGCCGCCTGGCAAAATCATAAACAGATCAGCTTGCTCG
>JAEMSI010000071.1 GCA_016462905.1 Polynucleobacter sp.
AATTGTCTTTTAAACGAATCAGCACCTGAGAATCATCTTCGGTCGTGATGGTGTCGCCACTATTAACGGTATCGCCGTTCGCAACTGCCTTGACCTGATTGGCTGCATTTGTAATGGTGGCCTTTCCAGAAGAGCGTGTCACTCTACCCGCCTCTTGCGCATACGAATTAAAGGATAAAAATAAACCAACCAAAAACAATAACCGAAAACTATTTTTAATCACTAATATGGGACTCATTATGTTCTCCTGAAAACATCAAACGTCATTTTGTTTCAAATTTAGTCACCCCGTCCCAGTCAGTTGGCGGTGGATTAGTTTTAAAAAATTGAATGCGATCACCATAGAGTTGATACAGCTTATTGTTAGCATCAGCCGCTAGTAAACCGTGTAATTTAGATTCCGCATCACTCCAATTTTGTAAACGATAGCTTTTGATCATTTCATTCCACGTAGTAATTTTTTGTTGCACTTCAGCATTAGTCTTGGCAATCTCAGCAATCGGTTCATAAATGGTAATGGGGTTATCTTTTCCCTTAACCCGAACCATATCAATATCCCGAAACAAAATTCCTTTTGTAGCGCGCATCGTTTCTTCGGAAACAAGGATATTCACAAAATACTGTCGGGTAATTCCCTCTAAGCGCGATCCTAAATTCACCGCATCACCCATCACGGTATAGGCTTTGCGAATCACAGACCCCATATCGCCCACCGTCATCGGTCCCGTACTTAATCCGATGCCCACATTAATATCTGGCCAATTTTTGGCTTTATAGATTTTCTTGAGTTCCTGTAATTTTTCATGCATTCCTAGTGCAGCAAGCACTCCATTAGTCGCGTGGTCTTCGTCATCAATGGGAGCGCCCCAAAAAGCCATGATGGCATCGCCAATGTACTTATCCAGTGTTCCACCTTTTTTTCGAATGGCAAAACTCATTTCGCTTAAATACTCATTAATAAATTCGGTTAACTCGGAAGGCGTCAATTTTTCAGAAATCGATGTAAAGCCAACCACGTCCGAAAACAAAACCGTTAAGGTGTGCTTACGGGCAGCCATGCTGTACTGCAGCGGATTTTCCGCCATTTTGTCAACCAACTCTGGCGGGACGTATTGACCAAATAAATCTGCTAACTGACGTTTGTTTTTAGACTCAACAAAATATCCGTACGCCACATTCGAAAAATAAATTAAACCAATTAATAATAAGAAAGGAGCCACTGGTAAGGCATATCCTTGTTGCCACCACATCACATTGGTACCAACTGCTGCCGCTAAGCTCACCACAAATAAAATCGCTGCTGGTAACGCTGGAAGATATGCCATTAAGACAGCTAAAGTAATCCCGATTACCAGAAGCCCTACCAATTCTAAAAAAGTAGAAAAAGGAGGTTCCGATTTAAAAGGGATAGTCTGACTATCTAGCATCCCCGCTAACAGATTTGCGTGAATCTCGACACCCGGATACAAACCGCTCACGGGTGTGGCGCGCAAATCCGCTAAGCCTGGCGCTGTGGTGCCAACAAATGCGATCTTGCCTTTTAATTTTTCAACAGGCACCTTGCCCGCAAATACGTCGCCTAAAGATATGTAGGCAAAGCTATCGCGATTACCTCGAAACGGAACTAGTAAATTGGTTCCCTTATCAAGCGGAATGATTGTGGAGCCCACCTGAATCCCCTCAAGCGGTAAAATCGGCCCCGTTCCTTTGGGTTCATTATTTCCAAGAGGCAATAGCTTGGCGCCAGGAATGCGTTGTGGCATCTTACCCACCGATCCTTTGTCCTCGGGGCTATTTAAACCCTCAATCAGCCGATACATGGACAAAGACAATGACTCGTAATAATCACCCTTATATTCAGCCAACATGGGAACGCGCCGAATCACACCATCCGTATCAACCGTTGGATTAAAGTGACCCGCCATGGGAGCCTCAAACGATAAATTTTCTAAGTTCGCGCCAAAGCCTTTTCGTAAGGAAAAATATTTCTCACGATTTGCTAAATCATCCTTAAAGAAAATGGGATCGGGCAGAGCGCCGATCTCCGTAGCGTCTTTATTCGAATTAAAGTAATAGCCTAAAACAATAGGGCGATCGCGCAGGGAATTCGCAAAAATTTTATCAAAGTCTAGTTTTGGGGCTAAGCGCTCTACTGCTTGACCAAACTCAGGCAAACCCTTTAAATCTTCTTTTGCCAACCTCTTTAAAATCCCCAAGCCAGAGCTTGTGTCAGGCTCTGCCCAAATCACATCAAAACCCAAGGATTTGATTTGATACTTATCAAACAATACGTCCATAATCTGTGCCATCTTGTCGCGACTCCAAGGCCAGCGACCTAACTCAGGCATTTTTAAGCTATTTTCATCCACATCTAAAATCACAATACGATCGTCAACCGTATT
>JAEMSI010000049.1 GCA_016462905.1 Polynucleobacter sp.
AAAACCCACTCGCCTAACTCATCTAAATTGACTCGGTCTTTAGGGCAAAGCGGCGGGCCGTAACTGGCAAAGCGTTTTAAAACATTCACCTGATAACCGCATTTCACACATTTAGCAGCGTATCGAGAAGGGCTTTTTCCGGCGCCTTTCGGATTCATTTGTAGCTTCGCATGCGGAAAGTGTCCTAATTTTTCAGCAATCCGAATTAGATCCTGCTTCAAAATCTCTCCGGCACTGGCAGAGCGCATTTGACCTTGCATGCCAATATCAGTCGCTATCTTCTTAAAACTTTCACCGTGGCCGCTTTGACAATCATCTACTGCGTGTACCAATTCATGTGCAAGCGTATCCAATACTTCGAGTGGCTGGTCTTGCTGAGGGGAAATAAAGATTTGATTCACGCCATCAGCGCTCGCTTTTGTTCCCCAGCACTGACCCAAATGCCTTCCTCTTGAGCCGGTACTTGGAAAGCCTACTGATACTCGAATCGGCGGTATTTGATAACCGTATTTTTGAAAAATCGGCTCTAAATAAGCAACGGCTTTTAATAACCACTCTTCACGTATTGGATGATTTTGCATTGGGTCTCAATACCTATTTATTTGCTGAAACGGCATTCAGCGGGCAACAACTTGGGCGCTAAGGTAGTTTCCTCAGAACGGCATGACCAGCCTCCCGACCAAGTTGGGCCACCAGAAGACAGATCAATTGCTCTTGGCGCATTGATATCGGGCTCGTTGGTTGGAATCAACATCAGGGTATTTTTACCCTCAGGCGCTACCGAAGTTTGATAATCAATCGCAATAGCACCTGAAGCGGTTATTTCAATGTCTTTTACGCTGCGGGTTGGGGTAAAGGTGAATGCATCCTGTGTTGAGGTATTCATCGCAACAGGGCCTCTACTGGCATATGCTTCGGTTACTGCCAGTTTTGCACTTGAGGCCAAATTCAGGCCCTCAACTACTCTACCGCGCGCAATGTAATCTTGGTACTGAGGCACTGCAATCGCAATCAAAATACCAATGATTGCAACTACCACCATCACTTCAATTAAAGTAAACCCGTTCTTTTTAGTCAAAATTTTCTCCTCAAAGCACTCTATCATGAGCCGAGGTTTCCAAAATTTATCGGAGTTGGGTATAAGAAAAGCCGGCTTTTTAAGCCGGCTTTTTTGATTAAGCTAAATCAATTACTCAGAAGCATGTTTTTTTGCGTTTTTCTTTTTGAAATACGTACCAAGGCCAATCACAATTCCAACCCCAATAATTTCAAAAGCGGTTTCAGCATCGCCAAATGCCTCTTGAATATTGGCGCTTAGCGCAGGATCATCGACAAACATTCCACCGGCCAATAATCCCAGCAAACCTGCGCCTGCAGTAATGATGATGGGGAAGCGATCCATCACTTTTAAAAGTAAAGCACTCCCAAAAATAATTAAGGGGATTGAAAGCGCCAAACCTATAATTAACAGGAAAGTTTGCGTTGCCTGTGGACCCTCTTGAGCTGCAGCAGCAACTGCCAAGACGTTGTCCAAACTCATCACTAAGTCAGCAATCAATATGGTGCGAATTGCGCCCCAGATACTCGAAGAGGCCTTCATATCCTCCTCGCCACCACTATCAGCCAATAACTGAACCCCAATGTAAAGCAAAAGAATCGAGCCAATTATTTTTAAATAGGGAAGGGATAACAGCTTCACTGCAACAATGGTTAAAACTACCCGCATCACGATTGCGGCAAAGCTTCCCCAAAAAATGGCTTTCTTTTGCTGATGAGCCGGTAAATTGCGGGATGCAAGGGCAATGACCACTGCGTTATCGCCTGATAGCAAAATATTCACCACCATAATTGATAGTAATGCGGACCAGAAAAGCGGGTCAGAAAAAGCTGCGAAATCCATGGTGCCTCCGTCTAGTAGTTCGAGTTAAAAATTAAATCATTGCTTTCAGTAAAGTCGCCATTTCAGACGGGTTTTTAGTCACTTTAAATCCACACTCTTCCATCACTGCTAACTTAGCATCGGCCGTATCAGCGCCCCCTGAAATCAAAGCTCCGGCATGGCCCATTCTTTTCCCTGGAGGAGCAGTAACGCCCGCAATAAAACCAACGATGGGTTTTTTCATATTGGCTTTACACCAAAGCGCCGCCTCTACTTCATCAGGTCCGCCAATCTCCCCGATCATAATGACTGCATCAGTTTCTGGATCATCATTAAACATTTTCATGATGTCAATGTGCTTGAGACCATTAATTGGATCACCGCCAATACCAACGGCAGTCGACTGTCCTAATCCTATCGCAGTTAATTGTCCTACTGCCTCATACGTAAGCGTGCCTGAGCGACTTACAACACCGATACGGCCCTTGCGATGGATGTGCCCAGGCATGATGCCAATCTTAATTTCGTCAGGGGTAATTAAACCGGGGCAGTTAGGTCCCAGTAATAAAGTTTTTTTACCACCCTTCGCTTCTTTTTGCAGCATCTTATTGCGCACTTCTAACATGTCACGAACTGGGATGCCTTCTGTAATGCAAATCACCAAATCTAAATCGGCCTCCACCGCCTCCCAAATTGCTGCGGCAGCGCCTGGGGGTGGAACGTATACAACCGAAACGCTTGCACCGGTTTCTTTAGCGGCTTCTTTCACTGTGCCAAAAATAGGGATTCCAAAAACAGACTCGCCTGCTTTTTTAGGATTCACGCCTGCCACAAAGCAATTCTTTCCATTGGCATATTCTTGACACTTTTCAGTATGAAATTGGCCCGTTTTTCCTGTAATACCTTGTGTAATTACTTTGGTATTTTTATTAATCAAAATTGACATAATGTATTCCTTGAATTTTCGGTAGCAATGATTTTATTTAGTGGCCGCAACTACTTTGGTTGCAGCTTCAGCCATCGAATCAGCGCTGATGATTGGCAAACCCGAGTCGGCTAATATCTTTTTACCTAACTCTTCGTTGGTACCTTTCATGCGAACGACCAAAGGAACCGATAAATTAACTGCCTTACAAGCACTCACAACGCCTTCAGCAATTACATCGCAGCGCATGATGCCGCCAAAAATATTCACCAGAATGGCTTTAACATGCTTGTTTTTCAGCATGATCTTAAAAGCCTCGGTTACTTTTTCTGCGGTAGCGCCCCCGCCTACATCAAGAAAGTTGGCTGGCTGACCGCCAAATAATTTGATTGTATCCATTGTGGCCATTGCCAATCCAGCGCCATTGACCAAACATCCAATATTTCCATCGAGGGAGATATACGCTAAATCAAATTTGGATGCTGCAATTTCAGCGGGGTCTTCCTCGTCGATATCACGGTAAGCAACAATCTCAGGATGACGATACAGAGCATTTGAATCAAAATTAAATTTAGCGTCGAGGGCCTTGATGTTGCCATTGCCTTCCAAGATCAGAGGGTTAATTTCAACCAAAGAAGCGTCGGTATCCCAATAGGTTTTATATAGATTCTTCAAGACCTCCCTGGCCTTCAATCTGGAAGACTCGGGCACACCAATACCATTACTCAGCTGATCGCATTGGGCGTCCGACATTCCCAACAATGGATCAATAAAAACTTTAATAATTTTTTCGGGGGTTTTCGCTGCCACTTCTTCAATATCCATCCCACCCTCGCTGGATGCCATTACAACCACTTTTTGCGTTGCCCGATCCGTTAAGATTCCAAGGTAATATTCTTTCTTAATATCAGCACCGTCCTCAATTAATAAACGACGTACTTTTTGACCTTCTGGTCCTGTTTGATGGGTTTTTAATTGCATGCCCAATATTTCGCTGGCATATTTTTTTACCTCATCGAGCGATTTAGCTACTTTTACGCCGCCGCCCTTACCGCGTCCCCCAGCATGAATTTGTGCTTTCACAACCCAAACTGGCCCGCCTAATTTTTCTGCGGCCTTGATTGCCTCATCTAAACTAAATGCAGGAATACCATTAGGCACTGGAATATTAAATTGGCGCAGAATTTCCTTGCCTTGGTACTCGTGGATTTTCATGAGATCTCCTGAAACTAATTGGGAATTAAATGTTGATGGACTCTATTTTCTTAGCCCAAGAGCGGTATGCCAATGATCTAAATCAAGGGCTTAGGCACAATTGGACGAAAAAACAACCTGAAGTCTACCATTTTAAAGGGTGGCCCCTAGTCGCCAAGGCGGCCTACGATTTTGCTCACAATATCGGCTGAAAACCCTTTTGACAACAGAAAGCGGTATTGTTTCTGATGTTCTTTCAAATTACTGGCAAGCATGCCAAATTTTCGCCCCCATAAGACTTTGGCACGCTCCAGTTCGGTATTTTTTAGTTGCTCGATTAAACCGTTAGCTTTATCTAAATCAACTCCGGCACGCTCGAGATCATCCATAATTTTTTTTTGCCCATAACGCTGCCCTTTTGTCCTAATTAGAGCTTCGGCATAACGTTCGTCAGATTGCCACCCACGAGCAGCAAAATCATCTAATATGGCCTCAATTTCTGCGGCAGTATCGATCTGCTCAAGCGCCACTTTTTCTCGATCGGTTGATTCTCTATTTTTTAAATCATTTTGTTTGATTTGTTGTTTTAATTTAGCACTTAGTTCTTTGCGACTATATTCGCGCTTAGATAAAAGGCGCAAAGCCCGAGCTTTTAAACTCGGGCTTTGTTTGGACTGATTATTTGAATGCTGCATCAAGCGTCCGCAGATTCGATCTCCTCATCATCCAATGCTTCTCCAATTAAAGTTCCGCCAGTTTTAACGCCTAACTTTTCGCGGATTTTGGCTTCTATTTCTTTGGCTATTTCAGGATTTTCTTTTAAAAATTCACGGGCATTATCTTTGCCTTGTCCGATTCGTTCACCGCCATAGCTGTACCATGATCCTGATTTTTCGACGATATCGGCCTCAACACCCATATCGATAATTTCACCTTCACGTGAGATTCCTACCCCATACATAATGTCAAAAATGGCTTCCCGAAATGGCGGAGAAACCTTGTTTTTTACAACCTTAACGCGAGTTTCGTTGCCAATCACTTCGTCGCCCTTCTTAATACTGCCGATACGTCGAATATCTAAGCGCATCGATGCATAAAACTTCAATGCATTGCCGCCTGTAGTTGTTTCTGGAGAACCAAACATGACTCCAATTTTCATCCGAATCTGATTAATGAATATCACCATTGAATTCGTACGTTTGATGGTTCCAGTTAATTTGCGCAGTGCTTGGCTCATTAATCGCGCTTGTAATCCAGGTAATGAATCCCCCATATCGCCTTCAATTTCTGCCCTAGGTACTAATGCCGCTACTGAATCGATCACGATTAAATCGATAGAGCCTGAGCGCACTAAGGCATCGGCAATTTCGAGCGCCTGTTCGCCCGTGTCGGGTTGTGAGATTAATAAATTATTGACATCAATCCCCAGTCTTGATGCATATTGAACATCCAAGGCATGTTCGGCATCAATGAATGCGCAAGTTCCACCCAATTTTTGCATTTCTGCAATCGCGTGCAAAGTTAAGGTGGTTTTTCCTGAAGATTCTGGGCCATAAATTTCGATGACTCTACCTCGGGCTAGTCCGCCTACACCAAGGGCAATATCTAAGCCTAATGAACCACTTGAAACCACTTGGATATCTTGGTTTATTTCAGCGTCTCCAAGACGCATAATTGAACCTTTACCAAATTGTTTCTCAATCTGAGCCAATGCTGCTGACAAGGCTTTTTGTTTATCTCCGCTCATCCCATCAAACTCTGAAGATGCTGATTTCTTTTTATCGTCCATTATTTTTCCTTTTCCGTAATTTTTAACTATCTGTTTGCTGGGTTTTATCGCTGGCTTTTTTACTATTTGTATTACTGTATATAAAAACAGTATTTATTGCAAGAATTTTTATAGATTTTTATTTTCGTCAATAATGTTTTATGTTAGTAATTACTAACTTGTTTCAATATCCAAATATCAATTAGCTTTTCTTGCTGAGACCAATAAAAAAGGCATTGATAGCCCCCAAGCAACTGCCAGATAAATTAAACCATTGGTGCGGCTCACCCACTGAGCTGCACCCAACTGAACCCCTGCTTCGTAACATAAGGGACCAGCAATGGCGCCCAATGCCAAGGCTAAAAATAATCGTCCCTGAAGCCATGACATGGAGGAATTTAGGGTGCTTGCAAATATAGCCCAAAGCATCCACATCCAAATCGGTGAAATAGAGGGTAATAAACCCTGCGCATGAAACTCAATCCAAGAAAACCGAATTAACGCAGTATCTATAAATAAGCCCAATAAAACGGCTTTTATTAACACTATCAATTCGGCGTAGGGTTTGTTACATATGAATAAATGAAAAATGATGCATAGGGCTGTAATGCTTACGGCAACCATGACTTGATCGTGAGCAGCGCCCAATATACAAGCGAACCAGCCCACTTGAAAAAAAATAAAATTAAGAATTTTTTTCTGTAAATCGCGATTGGTAATTAAAAAATTCATCTGTGATGGGTTATTTAATGAAAACGGCTATGAGAAGTTTTTGTTTACTATTGGTTCGTACTAATTTAACCTAATTCCATCGGACTCGGCCAATAAAATAATGAAGTTAACCCCAACTGATGCCATCACAACCCTATTTCTTGGACTCTTCATGACTATTCAATGCGATCGATCTTCTGCCCAAGCATTTGATCTTGCATCTGCTACCCAGAATCTAGCACCACGGACTTATTTAAAAGCAGCTATTTATACTGGCAATTTTTTATTAGTCACTGGGAAGGATCCCGACGGTAAACCCACTGGCATTGCTCCTGATCTAGCTAAAGCCCTTGGGGCTCGACTCGGAGTCAATGTTGAATTGATTCCTTTCGCAACCCAAAATGAAGTTATTGAGGCAACCGCAAGCAGTGATTGCGATATTGGGTTAGTGGGTGCAGACCCTGCCCGTGCAGAAAATGTGATCTTCACCACAGCTTATGTAGAAATTGAAGCTACTTATATGGTTACCAATAAATCGCCCTATCAAAATGCGACTGAGCTTGATTCCGAATCGGTTCGTATTGGCGCCAAAGATAAGAGTGCTTATGAGCTTTGGTTAAGCCGAAATTTAAAACACGCAAAACTAATTAAAACTAAAACAGTCGATGAGGCTATTGCACTTCTAAACAAAAATGAACTTGATGCGGTTGCTGGCTTAAGACCTGGTCTAATTGAGGATCTTAGCAAAGCGTCTGATGGGCAACTTCTCAATGGCCGATTTATGGCAGTTCAGCAAGCAATAGCAACCCGAAAAGCCAATCCGCAAGCTGCGGTTTTCTTACAGCAATTTATTGAGGAAGCCAAGTCCTCAGGATTGATAAGCAGAATCATTAAAGAACATCAGGTTTCTGGTCTAACTATCCCCAACTGACGAGCCAACTGAGCAAAACGTCAGCACCTAATGAATTTCTGATTTGCCTTTAGTTTGATTAAAAGAATCACTTAATTTGGCAAATAATTTAATTGTTTTAGTTGCCGGGGAAAGGTATTTAATTCGATTATCTTTTTTATCCAATTCAGTAGCAATGAAATGATTCTGAATTAATTTCTTAAGAAAGGAATGAACAGTAGCAGGCGAGCCAATTTCTTTCATTGCAAGAAGATCAGAAACGGTTATTTTTTTGTTAGCTGTAAAAAAAATCATGAGTGTTCGTAAAATCAATGCTTCTTTATGAGAAAGCGAATGGTTGCCCATAATCCTTTCTCGCGCCGACATAAAATTCAAATATTCGTTGTACTTAGTATTTGTCATTTTGGTGTTTACCTGATTATGAGATTACGTTAACACAGATTAAGCCTGTTATCAATTTAGTTTTCCGCAATTTGGTGCAAGACTCCGCAAAGATTCGTTATTCCCCCCCCCGATTAAAAGATTATAGTTATTATAATTTTATTAAAAATTCAATCATTTAATTGGAAAAGCTTAGCTCCCTACCGC
>JAEMSI010000024.1:0-23471 GCA_016462905.1 Polynucleobacter sp.
CACTACAGAGACGCTAGTTGTTCCTTGCTCAACTAACTTCGCAAACATCGAGTCATAGATCTTGATATTGGTAATCGTTACATCACCCTGATTGCTGGCTGTTAAGGTGTAATTAATCTCGTCGCCTGCGCTATCCACAGATGTGGGGCTAGTGCTAGATAAATTAGGGCCAAAGTCAGAGCCGTCATCCGATTCGCTATCAGGCGCATAGCCATGATCAGTGACTACCGCTGTTTTTGTAATTAATAATTCGGGTGTTCCTGTAACCGGCCCAGGGGGATTGTCACCGGGATCTCCCGTACCGTCTGGGGGGGGTGGCGCATCCGGGTCATTGGGATTGGGGTTAATTGGCGTTATTCCAGGGGGGGTTGCTGTTGGAGGTGTCGCAGCTGGTGCCGCGTTATTAGCGCCAATTGGATTGGCGCCCTGTTGCTCGCCATTGGCAGGTGGAATTCCTTGGCCAAGCACTGCAAATCCGGGCGGGCCACCTTCTTCGCCACCCTGAGCAGTAACAGTGGGTGCTACTTGCTGTCCATTACCTGTATCAATATCGCCAGCGCCACCGAGTTCGCCAGTTGGATTTTGTACAGTACCGTTCTCCAAAGGACTTTCATTGGGTCCTGCTGTAAGTGTTGGGTCGTTATTATTTGGAGTAGTTGTTTGATTAAAAAGACTAGGGCCTTCTTGCTCTGGATTATTTCCTGAATCTGCCGCTGCATCAGCCCGTGCTTCACCCTGTTCATTGCCACTAGGCGCATTCTCCATTGCCAAGTTATCAATTTGCGAAGCTGCTTCGGTATTACCGCCTGCTGGGGTTGGAATTGCATCAGCCATAACGATCCTCTAATTATTCAATCAATGAAGTTGGAACTGCTTATATATGCGAATTTATAGAGATCAAGTCTAAATGTAATCCCTAAATATAGTTATATAACTTTAGTTATATAACCTTACCACAGGGGCTGTACCTATGGTATTTACTCAACATCGATATTCATTGGCCCAGGAGACTAATTACTTCTTATAAACCGCTACCCCTTGGATCACATTAGTGCCCGTATTAAAGCTGTAGGCCAAACCAGCTGCGGATGGAGCGGAGCTAGTGGTTCCTTGATAAAAAGTTACATTCCCGGTTGCGGCACACCCACCAGCGCAAATAGGCAGGTTACCGCTAATTTTAGATACACTTCCGCTTACCGTGTTAATACCATTGGTAGCAGAAGCTGTACCGGTATAGGCCATATTAAAGTTACCATAACCGCTAGTTTGGCTCGTAAACAGGTTTAAATTACCCGATATGGCATTAGCTCCAAAATCAGCTCTTAAATTACCGCCCGCAACCCACCAAGTCTGCCCGCCAGTGACTGCGGTTGGGGTAGTCGTGGCTAATAGACTAAAGTTAAAAACACCCCCATTCGGAAGGGTGGTAGCTCTTTGCCCAACAATAAAATGCAAGCCATTATCCTCGGCTAAATAAATTGGAGTCCCGTCGTTCCAACCCCCAATTTGCTGAACATAGCCATTAGCCCAACGACCCCAACTCACCACCCCCAATAAAGAACCTGCTTCGTAGATTTGTGCCGTACCCGTTGGGGAGTCACGCGGTGGGACATAGCCAGGATATGGAGTGGCCATCGAGTAATAAATAGGTACCTCATTTCTACCCAAACCAAAAGAATTGTTGACAGCTGGAACGTTTCTTTCATCTTTTGCGGCAGGGGGATAGAGTAATTCAAATTGAGATACATAAGCACTAGTTCCCGCCCCCAAATACCTGACTTTAAAACCACCAGCCGGATTCAATAGCGAATTATCAATACTATGTGGTGGCAAACCATCTGCTGGCGTATTTAGGTTAGGGCTAATTTGACCACCAGAAGAAGCAGGGAATACTTGAGCAAATTGGATGAAATTGGTAAATGTTGATGCGCTAAGGTTTGGTATGCCATCATTAGCTGGCTTGTTATAGATAGTAGAAGGCGCAAAGGGCTGAAGCAGTTCTGGTGGGGGTGTTTGAATCACCACTGGGCCAAGAGTAACGAGTGAGCTATCGGCGCTCCCAACCACTTCATTAGCAGGTTTTTTGGGCGGCTTAACTGCATTTGAAACTGGCTGAACCACGCTTCCCGATTTACGCGGTACGTTTGCCTGACCGGCTAAGGGATCCCTTAAAAAATCAGGAATCTGATTTAAACGCTCAGATGGGCTTGTGTTACTAGCGACATAAATAGGCTCTTGTATGCCGTAGACATTTTTTGCTGCCTCATTACTAACCTGTACCTTGCCCTCAAAAACAACTGCATATAAACCGGATTTGGCTTCTGTCTTATCGGCATTAAAACAAGCCCCATTGCAAGCCACAATATTAAACCCTGTACCACGCACACCAATCGTTGCTGCCACCGTATTCACTTGTAAGTTATCTTTATTTTCACGACCAATCACACCGGTAACCGCGCGCACGCCGCCCTGCACTAAACTTAAATTCGCTTTTTCTGAACCATCGGCTTTGCCATTAAATTGGTAAGAATCAATCCGAAATTCGGTTTGGGGGCGAAGTGCAATCACAGCGCCATCGCTCATGCGAATCTGCATATTACTTGCGGGTCCGGTAAGGACTGCGTCGCCCGCTTGTAAGCTAGTCCCTTTAGTTGCAGGGATATTTTGCGCCTTACGTACAATTTTGGTATCCCCTAAGGACAAAAGTACACGACCAACATCGGCATTGGCCTGCGCATAAACATCGCCAATACAAACAAATTGGCTTGATAAAAGTATCGTAAGGAAGAAATGAATAGAAATAAAGCGCCCTAGGGTGCCAAATCTAAATTGCCTATCCTGGATGAAATGATTCAACATTATTTATACGCATCCCACTGATAACGTAACTTGAGCGCTGCGGTTGCTTGAGTAAAGGAATATAGTCCTAGATTAGAGACATTATTGTAGTAAGTCAACTCAAGGCGAGTTGAAAGAGTTTTACTCATTTTGTACTCAAAAGTACCGTTTAAAGACCATAAATTATCTTTTCGTGTTTGTAAAAAAATAATGTCTTGTGCATCGTAGTTACTGCGAGAATAGCCCCCAATTAAAGAAACCCCCCAATTATTGGACGGCAAGGCATAAACCCCTAAGGTGGCCCCTGTGATTTTGCGTCCTAAATCAGGGCGATTTTCTGTATTATTTTGATGTGAATAGTTTGCTCCAGCCATTAAAACAGGTGACCAAGCTGCATCAGAAAATGTTCTGCGGTAACCTAAGCCAGCCGTATTGAGAGTGGCGTTATAAATACTGCCGTACTGCGAACCATAATCTAATTTAGCGCTGCTAACCGAAACAGAGGCAATTTGTGCGGCACTGAGCGCGCGCTCATACTGTGCGCCGCCACCATAACTACTGGGCACAGGTACTTGATCTTGTCGTGCAACACTGGCAAAACCAGCAAACCTCAGCGTATTGACATTATCGGTTAATTTAATTCCAGTTAACCCATTGGTAATATTCAAATCATAACCATCAATGGCAGCATATTTTTGGGTTGAAGTGCCAACGCTAGTAAAACTACTTACCCCTGTTGAAAGCGGAACTTCAATATTGCCGCCAGCGCTCATAAAGGAAAAGGCGGAACCTTTTGGTTTGCTCGAATCGGAAAGTTGAACGGGCCCATAAATAGGCAAAATAATATTATTAATTACAGAAGCATTATTAACGTTTGAGTTATAGCCACCGCCTACTTCAGCATAAACGCTACCACTAATTCGGTATTTATTTTCTGCTTCAATGATCGCATCGAGATAAATATTGATGGTGTTGACTACTGCGGCTGGAGGGTTATGTCTTTTTACCTCTAAAAACTCATCGCGGGCTCGCTGATATTCCCCCAAGGTGAAATAGCCACGCGCTAATTCAAGGCGCACTAAATCATCAGCTGGATTTTGCAATAACACCCGCTCTAAAGCTAGAACCCCTAAAGAAGCTCGTCCTGAGTCAACTGCGGCCACCCCAAATGCATAATCAAAACGCACATCCCCAAACAACTCGGGATGTTGCATACCTAAGTCATACGCTTCTTTTGGCTTTCCTTGTTCTATTAATACTTTTACTTCATCGGCAATATCGGCTCGCGCAGTAATAGGTATTAATAAAAATAAAATGCTCATTCCAAGACAGGCCAAGGCGGACACCGAGAGGTGAGCCGATTGCATCTTATTTGCAATAAAAAAGTAGGTTTTCATTGGCGTCAATGGCTATCAATTAATTTAGAATGCACCTATGCACGTTTTAAAACTATTTATAAAGTGAATATTAACTGTTTTTTCTGCTAATACATATCCAGTAAGACTTTTTTGTAGCAATTAACAAACTCTTGTTGCTTTGAATCAAAGGGGGCGCATTCGGAAGCCACTTTAGAAGTTCTTCGATACAGTTCATCTTTATCAAGCTGGGTCCATCGACCCTTTCGGCTTTGATAAAAGTTAACCCGTTGTGTTAAATAATCTTCATCAAAGCCATTTAAACCATACAGCGTAATTTCTTGACTGGTTAAGCGATATACCCCTCTAGTAGAGTGATCTTGCATTGCTTGAAAAAATTCATTTGGGATTCCCATTTCAGCAAAATAAGCCTTTGCCATCACTTCAAACTTAGCTAATAAAGCTTTTGCTTTTGGATCCTCTTTAATATCCACTTCTTTTTTAATCACCCCAGCATCACTACTTAAAGTAATCCGGCCCTGATGGATGCCAACTGAAAAAGTGGGGGCGCCCCGCATTACCCCGCTAGCTAAGATAAAAACACAAGCACTTGAACATTCTCCAGTAACAAAAACATGGGCTTGAGCACGTCGCAAAATTCGACCAATCTCCATGGCCGCCATGCCATCTCCGCCTTTGCTATCTAACAACACAATTAATCCAGCTGGAAAAGGTTCTGGGTTAGGGGGTTCATAGAGATTAGCCGATCCAGCATTTTCTATATTGGGATTAGCCCCAAATCGTTGGCGAATCGTTTCTAAAAGTTTGCGAGAAATAGTGCCCTTAATAAAAACAACCCGAATTTGATTTGGGGTAACTGCTACATTAGGCTTGACAATCGAATTAGTCTCTGGCTCTTGCCCACAAACAGGCTTGGTCGATGCAAAAAATAAAATCGTAATAATCAATACGAACCCGCTGCTAGTGCTTTTAAACGGTCTATCAAAAAAGGTTTTGGGGTTAAAAAAATCCATAAATATCTTTACTAATTAATTCATCAAGGAAGCATCATTCATCTGCCGTATTGCTTTTGCTATCCAAGCGTCACGAAATTCAAATCCCGTGTTTTGGCTGGGTGCGATTAAGCCTATGGTAATTAATTCACGAATTGCCATTTGAATAACGGGTCGTGGCGCCTTTAGTTCGGAGATAATTTCTTCCATTGGTAAATTTGGATGCAAAGCGGCATGAATAATGAATTGTTGTGCGACATCGGTTAAGTCGTCCATTAAAGCTTGTAAATCAAGCCGAATTCCCTCAGGCAAGATTTGCATTTCAGGAGGTTTCATCGTAAAGATCCGCGATAACAGGGGATTATTGGGACGGGGTCCCAGCACCTTAACTCGAGGAGCTCTTTCTGGTTGGTCTTCATTGAGGTCTTGTAAATCAGCGGCAACGATTACTAAGGGAAGACTGACCAGTCGATCGATCCCTTTGTCGCCAAGGATCTTTTTTAAGTTTTGTAAAGCCTGTATTCCATACACTTGCAACAACAACGGCCCCTGCTCAGTCAGCTTAGCTAATGCACCAGCCAGTCTCTCGCCGCCACTAACGGCATATCCAACAGTTGATAAATTTAATTGGGGGAAATTGGCTTCCATTTGCGTTAACAAACTACCGATCACTGAATCGGTATTTCTGGAAATCGGCATCCGCCAATGCAGAACCTCAAAACCCATCTTCTGAGTTTCATAGCCAATGGCATTTAACAATGAAAATGCTAACGATGGCGGCCAAGACTCCACTGCAAGCCACTGCGCAATCCTGCGTTGCGCAGATTCGCCAACCTCTTTTAAAAAAGGCAGCGCCCCCCAATTACCTTGCGAATAATTATGCATCGGCTGCAAAGGTCCAATCGCAAATTGATTCGCTGATGCAGATTTCTTATTTTCAATACCATTTTTTATGGACTTGATTTGAGGCTTTAAAACAAGCCAAGGAACATTATTTGCACTTAATTGATAGGTTAGTGAATTGGCTAGTGGTAGATTTAAGCCAACAGACTGCTCTGCCAGGTTTTGTGCGATTCGATACGCATCGGCAGCATATAAATCGGATAAACCAGAGGGCACCACTTCAGCATGGGTTGCCACACCAATACCTAAGCGAATTTGATTTTGCTCTTGCTTCAGCCACCACTGCACTAAACGCGCTAATTGGGTGGCTCGATCACTATCATCTAAATGGGCAATGGGATACCCAAACCAGGCCAACATTCCCCCGTCTGGCAAAGCGATGCATTTACCGTCTAAAGCAATGGTTTGTCGAGTGATCCACTCGCGAGCCAGTATTAGATATTGATTACGCTTAATAATTTCAACTGGATCTTTCAACTCCTCAAGCGGATTGCTCAAAATCACTGCACTCACTAAGCGCCATGAATAATTTTTTTTATTTAAGGCGCCATAGCGTAACTTTTTTTCTCCCTCTTGCGAATCCAAAACACGCTTAGCAGCAATCGCCACTTTGCCGCGATTGCTAACTCCCATCATCCGGAAAATAGTAAATAGATGTTGCTTTACGGTTCCGTATGCAATTTTTAAGTCAATCGCAATTTCTTTATTGGTTTTTCCTTGCGAAACCAAATCCAAAATCTCCAATTGCCTCTTGGAGAAGGAGTTCTTGACGGAGGGTGATTTTTCGCTCATTTTTTTATTAAATATGAGGAAAAACCAGCCTTAATCAACTTTCAAACGCAGATTAGTAAAATTTACTAATCGAGAGCGGGTTATCTCTCACGCATACCCTGATGGAATGCGATATAAATTGGGCGCATTAAATAACGCAATACCGATTGGCGATCAGTCAGAATATCGGCCTGCGCAGTCATGCCAGGGTCAATCTGTTTAGCTGGGTCGTCACCAAGATTTTTCTTGGGCAAAGAAATAATGACCTTAAAGTAGGGTTCTTGTTTCTCATTGAGCGTGCTGTAAGGCGATACCATTGAAACCTTGCCTTCCATCGTGCCATAGCGCATAAAGTCATAGGTGCCAAATTTAACTCTGGCAGTTTGACCTACCTTCACAAAACCAATATCGGTCGGTGAAACACGCACTTCGGCGTGCATAAACCCATCGACTGGGACGACGTTCATCAAAATAGCACCAGGAGGGACTACGCCGCCGAGGGTTCTAAACTTTAAATCCTGTACAACACCATCCACTGGTGAGAGAACATCAACCCGCTGCAAACGATCTCGCAACTTATTTAACTGCTCTTCGGTTTGCGCCATCTCATTGGAAGCTAAATGCAAATCATCCATATTCGTGCGGCGATAACGCAATAACTCTGCCTTGGCTTGCGAGAGATTACGTTGTGCATCCAAAGCCTGTACACGCGTAGCCAATTTTTCTTTTGATAACTCGCCACGAATACTGCTGACTTCGGTCAAAATTTTAATTTCTTCTTCTAACTGAGTAATTTGATTGCGCGACGTTTTGAGTGTCGTTTTTTGCTCATCCACCATCGTGGCATAGTCCTTAGGGACTTTAGAAAAATCGGGTTCACGATTTTCTAAAAGTGCACGGATTCGTTCTGAGCGTGCAAACAAACCCCAAAATTTGGCATTGAGGGTTTCATATTCAGCCGAAGGTTCAGTATCGTTCAAACGCATCAGCACCTCACCCTCTTTAACCGCTTGTCCATCAACGACATTAATTGCAGCAATGCGGCCACCATCCACATGCTGAATTACTTTAACGGCCCCAATTGGCATAATTTGACCAGGCGCCAATGCAACCACATCCAGTTTTGCAAACATTGCCCACACCAAAAAGATGCCGATGGTATACATAGCTAACTTAACGGTAGTGCGCATATACGAAGGTGGCGCAGCCTCTTCTAACAAGATAGCCTTAGCTAAATAATTGTCAGCTCGACTGCCTAAGACCAAATTTGATTCGTTATTGGGTTTCAAGTTAGGATCAGTATTCATAGTTTTATCTCACATTTAATCTACTAGAGTTTCATTAAGTACTATCTGGTACTAAGCCGCAGCATTGGGCTGCTTTAATAATTCATCGGGAGGTCCGGCAGCACGCAAAAAGCCTTTATCGAACACCAATAAGGTATTTGCCAAGCGAATATGGCTAGGACGATGGCTAATAAATAACACCGTAGTTCTGCTATTCTTCATCGCCTTCAAAGCCTCAATAAACTTGTTGTCGCCCTCTGGATCTAAACCAGAACCAGGCTCATCAAACAACATAATCGGCGCTCTCGTAATGTAGGTTCTTGCCAAAAGTAATTTTTGTTTGAGGCCTGCAGGCAACTCATTGGTATTGTCACCAATTCGATAGTTAATCCCGTTCGGAAGCGCCAATATTGCTTCAAGAGCTCCGGCCATATCCAGGGCCTGATAAACCTCATCATCTGTCGCATCGGGGCGTGCTAAGCGCAAGTTCTGAGCAATCGTTGCTCTAAAGAACTGCATGTCTTGTGGGGCATACCCAATTAAACGTCGTAGTTCTTGTGAATCCAACTGACGAATATCAACACCATCAACCAAAATATTACCGGCTTGTGGCTGATACATTCCGAGCAAGAGTTTTAATACAGTCGATTTACCGCCACCATTCGGTCCAGATAAAGCAATCAACTCGCCCGGGTTAACACGGAACTCAACTCCAATGAGCGCTGGATCTACATTGAGGGAATAGCGGAAGGAAACGCGGGCAAATTCGATCCGCCCTTGAATGCCGCGCGCCACAGGGGAGGCAGCGTTTTCTTGTCTCTCGCCCTGAATTCGCATCAAGGCATCAATTTGACGTGAAGCGCTTCGAATCCGTTCGATCCGCGTCATATTCACAAACGCAGTCTGCATGGGTGTTAACACACGCCACATCAACATCATCGAAGCAATTAAAGCACCTGACGATAAAGTTTGATTAATCACTGCTGGCGTTGTAAAGCCGACAATTAATAAGGCAGCCAACATCATTACAAAATAGGAAACGCCAACCAACATCGACGACAATTTTTCAGCTTGGAAGCTGGCCATCGTAGCAGTAGCCGAGGTCTCGCGTAAACGATCGAGCCATAAATATTGCGCCCCCGATTCGCGGATGAAGCGCATCTTACCGATCATTTCAATTAAAAATTCAGTGCGTTTGGTTGAAGTTCTGCTAACTAGGGCAACTTGATCGTTGGTGCGTTGAGAAAATACAAAAAACAAAATCCCATAAACCGTCATCATGATGGCAAATAAAAGTAAGGCGATCGGATTAATAATCGATAAACCCACCAATAAAACTAAAGTGGCCGGCATCTCTAAAAGAGTCGATGCTAGTGGGCCTGTAAATAAATCACGGATGCCTTCAAAAGCTTGTAAACGGGCCGTTTGTGATCCAACTGAGGCACGTTCAGTATAACTAGGAGGCATCTTCAACACTTGCTGCAAAATCGCTGTGCCAAACAAATACTCAATACGACCGGCGATATAAGACAAAATGGACGCACGCTGAACTACAAAGAAATAAGACAAACTCAAAGCAACAAAAGCCCCAAAGGCTAAATAAAATAATGTATCCAAGGCGCCAGACGGAATGATGGTGCTGTAGACCACCATCAAGAATAATGAACCAGACATAATCACCACGCCCGATACTAAAGACGAAATAGTAGCTTGTCCAATCAAAGAGCTAAAGCGATATAAAGTATGGGCAACCCAGGAACGCTGTTCAGGTAATTTGAAATCACTCTTTTCATAAAAGAATGCACGCCCAGTCATGCTTAAATTGGATTCCATGTAAGGCTCAGAAATAGGACTAGCGCCAAGTCTCAATTGATTTCCAATACGCCCAAGTATGACGAATGCAGACCCTTCATTGGGTAGAAACAGGCAAGGCATGGCGCGTGGATCTATTTCACTTAATGTGCAGTCAACCTCGGCTACCTTGTAATCTAATTGCGCCATGGCATTTTGGAAGCCAGTGAGGTCAAGCTCATCAGTAAAATAAGGCAAGGACTCATCGACTTCGCGCGCTGTATCTTGAGAATTCATTAACTTTAAAAGCAAGGAAAGGCAACCGGATAAATCGGTTGCCTGTTTAAAGTTACCCGCAACAGTCTCGTGTAGGTGCTCCCACTTATTTGACAAGACTCGTCCTGTTTTAAAAGGCGAATCAAAATAGTCAAAGGGGGCCATGGGCTGATAACTCGATGGCAATAATTGCAAACGGGCTGCTTGTGCATTTTGTGCATCTTCGGCATTTTCAGATTGCATTACCTCACGTAAGGCAGCTACGCCACCAGAATGTGCCTCAAGTAATGTGCCATTATGTAAATACAAAGTTCGTTCGGCCATCCGCAAGAAAGAGGGTCGCTCTGATACTAAAACCAAAGTAACCTTACCGCGAATGCTTTCTAAAAACTTAAGCAATAAAGCATCGCCTTCAGAATCCATGGCGGAACTAGCATCATCAAACAAAATAATATTAGGGTTGCTAGAGAGAGCGCGAACGATGGCAATGCGTTGCCGATAACCAGGCGGCATTGAGTCGGCAGACATATCACCGACAATCGAATCCCAGCCACGAGGCATTTTAGAAACGAAATCGGCTAGCCCCATTTCATTAGCAATTCGCAATGCATTATCCACTCGGCTCGGATCGTAAACGGTAGCGTTATCTAGTAAAGAGCCCTCAAACATCACCGCTTTTTGTGGCAAATAAGCAATTCTTTGAGAGGCTATATCAACTGGCAGGCTATGGACATTGACTCCGTCCATCAATACTTCGCCAGTAGCAGGCGATATTAAACCAGACATCAACTGCATCAAGGTACTGCGCCCTGAGCCCCCTTTTCCACCAATAGCAATGCACTCACCAGGTTTTATATTTAAAGATAGATTATTAAAAAGGGATACCTTTGATCCTGGGAATTGATAGGAAACATTTTGCATGCTTAACCCAGCTGCTTTCAAATCCACCTCGACAGCTACATTGTCGTCTTGAGCAGAATCAACATCTTTTGGATTTAATGAATCCGTATTTAAACTCTTAGCCAACTTATCCCGCAAAACTTCATCTTGCTGGAACTTCGCCCAAATCCCACCTAAGCGCTGCAAAGGCGCAAGAGCACGCATGCCCAACAATACACAGGCAGCTAATTCACCATTTGACATGTGATTCGTGATCACCAAGTATGCGCCCAAGGTTAAAACCAAGACTGTCATAATTGGCGAGAAGATAGCGCCAAGGCCAGAAGACATATCCAGTGCATAAGCAACTCGGGCCATTAATTTGGCGGAGCTTTCCTGTAGACGCTCGTAGCGTCTTAGCATCAACGCTTCCATCGTCATGGATTTAAGCGTGTGAACATTTTTCAAAATTTCATTTAAGAAATTGGCTCGGCGTAAATCAGCCTCCTTTTGTTCTTTAATGAGAACTGGATCCTGCTGACCCTTCGTCCAAGTAATAAAAACAAAAAAGCTATACCCGGCGATTAACAGCAATCCAACCCAAGGACTAATCAAGAAAATAATGAGGACATATAAAAAGGTAAATGGCAAATCAAGCATTTGCTGATAAGTCTGACCTGAATAGTGATACTTTAAGGTTGAAATTGACTTAAAGTCCTCCATCACGGCACCAGTACCCTTACGCTCAAATTCATGTAAGGGTTGAGCTAACAAGCGATTGGCATAGGCTAGATAAGCACGATGTTCAAAGCGCGCCGAGATCCAGGCGGTTACTGCTGAACGCAAAACCCGCACAATCGATTCGATCGCAATGGCAATGCCAACACCGAAAGCAAAGACAATTAAAGTATCACTAGACTGTCTTGGCAAAATACGGTCATATAACTGCAGCATTAGCAAAGGAAAAGCTAATGCCAATATATTAATGATGATGCTGGAAACCAAAATCATATTCCGCTCTTGTGCAAAAGGCGACAACTGAGCAATTAAGTGATGATCTTTATTTTCAGATGGCTTACTTTTAAAACGCTGGATTACCTCAGCTAGATCAACCCTAAACGATTCGAACTCTTTTTTCTTTTGCAGCTTTGCAGCTTCATAAGACTGACTAAAACGTTGATGGATCGCTTCAGCTGAATACACTTTTAAAACTTCTTGCTTGCGATCTGCAAAAGAAATGCGATTTAAACCTAATTTCTCTTTAAATGAATTCCAGAGTTTCGCAATATAGTTAACGAAGCCTATAACGTCATTAACAATTAAGCCAATTAACTTTGCTAACATTTTTATAAGCCAAACTAAGGGACGCCATATAGGCTCGAACAATAATCCTAAAGTAGACATGGTGACCTGAATTGGTTTGGGAAGCCAGCCCCAAACCTCACTAGAAAAATCTTTTAAATCGGATCCAACAGTCGATATCGCTGAGTTAGTTTTAGAAAATGCAGAAACCAATTTTGGGGCGATGCTTGAAAAAATACGGGAAAGAAAATGGCTCACTTTTTCCAGGCCATTAATCAGACCCCAAAATACTAGCGGGCCAATTACCAAGAGCCCTTCTACCAAACCCAAAAAAACGGTCTCAAGAAATGCGAATGCGGGTTTTATCGAACCAAGAATAACCCTGACTAACTTTTTAGACTGATTTGTAATTTTTTCAATCAATACATTCATAACTTGACCTTACGGGTTAAGGTTTAACGTTTTGGGTTCCGGGCGGGATAGCTTGCTTGAGCACGGTTCCATCGCCCTCTAACATAATCTCGCCTTTTGAATTAATCCCCAAAGGTGGTTTGGGCGCAAATACGGCATCTTGTTTATTTGCTCTATCTATCCATCGCTCATCGGCTTTGGGTAAATTACCGCCACCTAAACAAGGGTCAGCCTTTAGTTTGGTGCCGCCGCCAATCGATTTAAAAAGACTGACCGAGGCACGTAATTGCTCATAACGAGCGGTAATCGCCGCATCTTGGGTATTAAATACGGTTCGTTGAATTTCATAGATCTGAACATAGTCAATTCCGCCCAATTCCATCACGCGCTGGCTCATAACAGTCAAACGAGCAGCCTTATCCCTAGCAATATTTAAAGAGTCGTAAGCCTTGGCGGTTAATACGATCCCCGTTAAGGAATCTTCGACCTCGCGCAAGGCGCTTAACACTGAATTAGCATAAGCCTCAACTAACTCTACATTTTTAGCGCTGGCAATTTGCTCTTGAGCTTTACGCTTACCGCCATCAAAAATGTTTTGCACCAAATTCGTGGTGATGTTGTAAAAAAGACTTTGTGGCATGGTTAAGGTATTAAGCAAATAGCTTCCATAGCCACCGCCAGCGGTAAGCACAAAACTAGGCATGAACTGAGCTCTAGCCGAATACAGATCAAATTGTGCCGCCTCTAATTGTGCTTCCGCGCGACGAATATCAGGACGGCGGCACAATAAATCGGAAGGTAAGCCTGGCTCGACTACGGGAACGCGGTAGTCTTCAATGGAACGGGCGTTCACTTTTAATGTGCTCGGCGTGCGGCCTACTAAAGTCGCTAAGCGGTTAAATGCTTGTTCACGTTGCTGACGCAAAGCGGTAACCTGAGCATCCGTATTATTGAGCAGCATCAACTGTTGGTAAAAATCAATATCGGTTGCATCCCCTTTATCGACCTTGCGACCCAAACCCGTAGTCAGAGTTCGAATCGTTTCTAAGTTACGTTCCGCCACAGTAATGCGCTCGTGCAAGGAAACTAGCTGAAAGTAGACTGTTACAACATCGCTGACTAAACTTAAAGCCACGACTTCACGATTAAATTCACTGGCGAGTGCTTGTGCAAAAGCTGATTTAGTATCAAATCCTTGCTTGCCCCACAAATTCACTTCGTAGCTGGCCAACAAACCAGCTTGCCAAGTTCCTTGCGATGTCCATTGCGACGTGCTTGCGGCTGAACCAATATTGGGGTACGGTGCAATGCTGTTATACCCAGCCTTCGCATCTAAGGTGGGGTACTGCGCTGATTTAACTAGATCAGCTTGTGCGCGTGTTTGCGCTACTCTAGCGATTGCAACTCGAAGATCAAAGTTATTCGTTACAGCAGTTTCTACTAAACTATTTAACTCATCACTACCAAAATCTTGCCACCAAAGTTCTTTTGGTCTTGGTAAGCGGGCCTCGACTGGCGCGCGGTACTCTTTAGGAACCCATCGAACATAATCAACACCGCTTGGGGCATCACCCTCTTTAATAATCGGTGAAGTACAGCCTACCAAAAACCCCAGCAAGGCAAAGTTTAGTAAGTAAACCGAAATGCTTTTTTTAATCAATGGCTTAATCAAGATAAAACTTTAGTTATATAAGGATCTCAATTCTAAATGCTGATAGATAAAATGCATAGTATTTAAATACTATTTTTAACATAAATGTCAATCTTTACCTACTACTTCATGTAAAAAATTCTCTAAATCTTTTTAACCTATTATTTTTGCTCGCTCAATTAGAATATCAACGTGTCCCAACAAACCCATTCCGATCGACTCCGAGGCTTTTTAGATGTAGGCCTATTAGAAATTGGTATCGCTTTAAGTAGCGAAAAAGATACCAATGTCCTGCTCGAATCCATCCTCGTTTCTCTAATGAATCTCACCAACTGCGAGGGTGGGACGATTTATTTGGTGGACCAAGCCAAGCAAAATTTAAAGTTCGAAATCTTACGAAATAAAGTACTCAATGTTCACCAAGGTGGTACTAGTGGCAAACGGGTCACGATTCCAAATCTGCCGCTCTACAACCCGGATGGCAGCCCCGATCTTGCCAAAGTAGTTTGTTCATCGTACCACCTCAACTCGACTGTCAATATTGACGATGCCTACAATAATCTCGATTACGATTTTTCAGGCACTAAGAAAATGGATACGATGCTTCACTATCATTCGCAATCCTTTTTAACCGTACCGATGCGCGACCACGAATCGGAAATCATTGGTATTTTGCAGCTGATTAACTCAAAAGACGATGATCAAAAGGTGGCGCCCTTTCCACTGGACTCGCAAACGGTAGTCGAATCCCTCGCCTCACAAGCGGCAATCGCCTTAACCAACCGATTGCTCATCAATCGCTTAGAAGAATTGTTCGAAAGTTTTATCGGGATTATTAACGGCGCGATCGACGATAAATCACCCTACACTGCCGGACACTGCGGACGCGTTCCAGAACTTACCCTCATGATTGCAGATGCGGTCAATGATGTGAAGGTCGGCCCCTTATGCGACTTTAATATGACTGAAGAAGATCGCCACGAACTAAAAATCGCCGGCCTCCTTCACGATTGCGGAAAAATTACTACCCCGGTTCATATTGTCGATAAAGCCACCAAGCTAGAGGCTATTTTTGACCGCATTGCCTTGATTGAGTCCCGCGTTGAATTAGTGATGCGGGATCTGGAAATAAAGCAGCTCAAAGGTGAAATGGATCAAGCAAGCTTAAAATCAAAACAAGAAAAATTAAAAGACGATTTTGCCTTTATCTCAAAAACGAATATCGGTGGTGAATTTATGTCCGACGACCACCTTAATCGGATTCGCTCAATTGCCAATGAATACAGTTGGACCAATATGAGTGGCGAGTCATTACCTTTTCTATCGGACGATGAGGTCAAAAATCTGTCGATCCGCGCAGGCACATTAACCGATGAAGATCGTCAAGTGATTAACCATCACATTGAAGTTACGATCACGATGTTAGAAAAATTACCGTGGCCTAAACATTTGCGCAATGTCCCTGAATACGCAGGCGGTCACCACGAACGCATGGACGGTAAAGGCTATCCGCGCGGTTTAACGCGTGACCAAATGTCAGTGCAAGCCCGTTGTATGGCGATTGCTGATATTTTTGAAGCACTCACCGCTTCAGATCGTCCTTACAAAAAAGGGAAAATGCTCAGCGAATCTTTAGCGATCTTAGGAAAAATGAAATTGGGATCCCATATTGATCCTGATTTATTCGATGTCTTTATTTGGGAGCGGGTCTATGAAAAATATGCCCGTCAATTTTTACCTAAAGAACAAATCGATGAGGTGGATGTCGCCAAAATTCCAGGTTACAACCCGCCACCAATCAAAGAGAAATTAGCTGGCTAGCTTAGGCCTAACTTAAGACCAACTTAAGGGGCTAACTTAAGGACTGAGTTTTCTAGTAAAGCCGAACGCTATTAACCCGACGAATTTCAGTCACCGTAAGTTGTCCGATATCGCGCAATTTTTCGTATTTATCTTTTTCTAAATCGACTAAGCTGGAAATTTGTGCATAGGATGAACCTACAAAGCGATCGCCATTCTCTTCGCTCTTGCGCAAGATACCAAACTCAACCCGACTGCGTTCATCGCTACTGAGTTTGCTGACTAAGTTCTTGGTTGCCCAAATGCTGCCATGCCGCGCAAAATCGCTTAAACGCGAAGCCTCATTAATCGTATTTCCTAAAACTGCAAATTCAATATGATGCGATGCATGGAATGCGCCTAACCATTCTTGGCCTTCGTGCAAACCAATATTGAGTTGTAATTCAGTAAACCAATTTTTACGTAGTTGCCAATCTGCGCTAATCTTACGCATCGCAATCCGCAACTCATCGGCACACGCAATTGCATTAAATAAATAATTACTCTCAGCTTGGGGGAAGAAGTAATACACCATGCCATCGCCCACGTGCTTGCCGTGCGTTCCTACATATTTCCGCAAAATCGGACTCATGGTCGACCAAATCTCATTGATCAAGGCAAAGTATTCGTCTGGAGGCAGCTCAGCACAAATCTTCACCGAATTTTGTAAATCCGCGACAATCACCGCTAACGGTGTCATCACAGGCAAGCGCTTGCCCAACAAAGATTGAATCACCTGATCGCGTCGCGACAGAAACTGCGCGAGATCATCTCCTAATTCTGTGCTTGGGGCATGCACTACCAAAACACCTTCACGGAAATACATCGCGTACACGCGACTGCAAGTGGTCAGACCCTTCGCATTTTTCTGGAAAAAGTCATATTCCGATACTGGGGTTTGAGCATCTTTCTCGCTAAAAATAATTTCGTCTAATAGCGGCGTTAATTCTGGATCGGCACCAGCCACAATCTTGCTAAGCGACTCATAGGAAATACGTGCACTAGCTACTCGCAGCAATAAACCTGCAAGTCCTTTTTGATCAGCAAGGCTTAAACGCGATTCTGGACGAGACAGCAACTGCAACAAATTACGGTCGACACTCCGCACGGGCGGCGCCACAAAACCAAATAGGTCTTTGCGAGCAAACTCGTTTAACCAAGTTAGCTCTAAGTTGTAATTCAACATGTAAGCGGGATAGGCTAGACTGTCTAGGCTTAAATTAAGTGAGTTCTCACTTTTATTAGAAGGGCTATCCGGTATAGATGGGGCTAGTCGTTTAGCTATCCCTTGATTGCGCTTTTCATCAAAATTGGCTTTAGCTTGTATTTTTTGCGATACCGCCATTTCTGGGGTATCCAATAAAGCTTCGGTATTAGACAGGCGCTCCGCAATCTCTGCCATGCTAAGACCTTGAGACTTGAGAATTTGGACAGATTGGACACGCTCCAAACTGTCTTCTGGAAAAAACCCCAAAACGCGCGCTCCGCCCTCTTCGGCGTCGGCCGATAAAGACTGAACTACCGGCTTAGGCAAAATCCCAAGCTGGATATAGTTATTTAGGGTTGCCCGCGATATACCAGTTTGGTCGATCAGGGCCTTACTCGAAATCATTTCATCTCTCTAAGTAAAAAACAGTGACAGGGAGGGTATTTATACAACTTTGACGATGATTTAGACAGTCTAAATGGAGAAAAAATACTCTATTTAGACAATTAGTTGTATAAATCCAACGCAAAATTCGATTGGATAATTGGACACATGTCCAAATTTATACATAAAACCTATTATAATCAATTACTTATACAAATAATCCTTTAACTGGACTGATTTAGTAAATATTCCCAGCGTTCTACGGATTTTTTTAAATCAGCCTCGACTTTGCTGACCTTGGCTTGCAGCTCTGTCGCTTTTTTGGGTTGATCTCGGTATAAATTCGGGTCGCTTAGCTCTAAAGCAATCTCAGATAAGGTTTTCTCTAGAGCTTCTATTTGGTTTGGCAAGCTGTCTAACTCCAACTTTTCTTTGCTGTTTAATTTCGCCCTTACTGGTTGTGGCTCTAGCCCTCCCTGTTTTTTAGACACTTTAGAGTTGTTTGTATCTTTGTTGAACTTGGCATCTGGTTTTTTTTCTAAGCTTAGCTCAGCCATGCGTTTTTTCTGAACCAGCCAGTCTTCATAACCGCCCTCATATTCACGCCAAAATGCCTCGCCTTCATGCACGATCAAACTGGTGACGACGTTATCTAGAAAATAACGATCGTGGCTCACTAAAAAAACCGTTCCTTTGTAGTCTTGAAGTAATTGCTCCAACAAATCGAGGGTATCAATGTCTAAATCATTGGTGGGCTCATCTAACACCAAGACATTGGCAGGTCGGGCAAATAAACGCGCTAGTAAAAGACGATTACGCTCTCCTCCAGAAAGTGTTCGAACTGGCGAGTTGGTGCGCTCGGGGGAAAATAAAAAATCGTTTAGATAACTCTTAACGTGTTTTTTGTTGCCATTAATTTCAATCCATTCACTACCAGGACTAATGTAATCTTCAAGGGTCGCGTCTAAATTTAAACTTTCGCGCATTTGGTCAAAATACGCTACCTCAATGCGACTACCCATTGTCACCGTTCCTGAATCGGGGGCGAGCACTCCCAAAATCAGTTTTAATAAAGTAGTTTTACCGGCGCCATTGGGCCCTAATAAACCCACCTTATCACCCCGCAAAATCGTGGCAGTAAAGTTTTTCACAATCGGTCGATCAAAGGCGATGCTGACATCGTCTAAATCTGCCACGATTTTTCCGCTGCGCTCGCCTGTTGCCACCGCTAATTTAATTTGGCCCATGGCTTCACGACGTTGTTGCCGCTCTTGTCGCAAATGTTCTAGGCGCGCCACCCGCCCCACGCTGCGGGTTCGACGCGCTTCGACTCCCTTGCGAACCCATACCTCTTCTTGTGCTAATAATTTATCAGCGCGTGCGTTGGCTAAAGACTCAGCATTGAGTTCTTGCTCTTTGAATTTTTCATAAGCGGAATAATTACCAGGATAATTTCGTAATACCCCACGATCTAATTCAACAATCCCTGTGCAAACAGCGTCTAAAAAAGCACGGTCATGAGTCACTAACACAATCGCGCCTGAAAATGCTTTCAGTAATTCTTCTAACCAAGTAATTGAATCTAAATCAAGATGATTAGTCGGTTCATCTAGCAACAAAACATCGGGCATGGCTACTAAAGCCTGTGCCAAGGCGACTCGTTTTTTGGTTCCGCCCGATAAATCACTAAGGCGCTGTTCAGGGCTTAAATGCAAGCGGTCTAAAGTCTCATGAACCCGTTGCTCCCAGTTCCAACCTCCCAAGGATTCCAACTGCGATTGCAATACATCTAAGCGCTGGTGAGCTGCATCATCCCACTCCCCCACACTCAGAGTTTCATATTCTTCTCGCAAGGTTTTGGCAATACCGACCCCTCTGGCTACCGCCTCGAATATCGTCTCATTCAAATCAAACAGGGGCTCTTGAGCGACATAAGCAATGCGTAAATTTTGTTGGTATTGAATCAGCCCATCATCGAGCTTATCGATCCCAGCAACTATTTTTAATAAGGAAGATTTACCAGTACCGTTTCGACCAATCAAGCCAATTCGCTCACCAGCTTCTAAAGAGAAAGCGGTGTTTGCTAATAAGGGATGATGTCCGTAAGCCAACTTGGCATCGGTAAGAACGATTAAAGCCACTATGAACCCAATCTTTTTTTATTCACTAAGTTAGAAACACTGGCCAAAGGTAAAAATAATGCCAATGGTTGACTAGATAAGGCAATAAAACCATGACGCAAATAAAAATGCGCCGCTTTGCTGTCTTTAGCATCCACAATTAAAGCAAAAGCCGTAATTTCAGAGCCACATGATCGCGCCAAGGCATCGGCTAATAATGCACTTCCTAAACCTTGTAATTGATATTGCTCAGCAAGCGCCAAACGCCCCATTCGCACCGCAGGTACAGCAGCATAGCGAGGCAATTGATTTTGGATGGCAGCGGGTAATTGATCGAGTAAAACCGAAGCTGAAGCAAGGGTGTAATAAGCTGCTACTTGCCGATTCGAATCTAAAGCTAAAAAACAAGCACTTACTCGACGGCGAATATCTTGAGATACCTGTTGTTGAAGGTATTGATCCAACGCTACAGAGCCACTCTTAAATCTGCCCCGATCAAGCTTTGGGTCAAAAGAAACAATATCAAACGTCACGGATTTATAACGCGGATTGCTTGATTAATTTTCGCTGGCGACTAAATGCTTTTTTTAACGCAGAATTGGGTTTGGCTGGTTCCATTAAAGCATTGACGAAGCGATTTTGATTTTCTTGGTTTAGGCGAATAATTTCAGACTGTTCGATGGCTTGAATCGCAGCATCTTGAACCGCAGCGACTACGAAATCGGTCATCGTTCGCCCCTGAATTTCAGCGGCCCGTTTTAAAAGCGCATGCAAATCATTGCTAATCCGTGCTTCGAGGCGCGCGACTGACTGACTGGGTGTAGATGCAATGATTCGGGTATTGGGCATAAAACTGATTATACGGCAAAGTGCCGTATAATAGCGATAGATCCTTCGATTCAATTCGTTTTTTGCTAGGTAATTTATTAATTCCCCACCCATTCAATCTCTCAGCGACTCGGTGCTTAATGAAGTTGCTCGCCGCCGCAGTTTTGCAATCATCTCTCACCCCGATGCGGGGAAGACCACGCTCACCGAAAAACTGCTGCTCTACGCAGGCGCGATCCAAATTGCGGGAAGCGTTAAAGCACGGAAAGCCAGCCGTCACGCCACATCCGATTGGATGGAAATTGAAAAACAACGCGGCATCTCGGTTGCCAGCTCAGTGATGCAAATGGAATATCGCGATGCGATTATTAACTTACTGGACACCCCAGGCCACCAAGATTTTTCGGAAGACACCTATCGAGTTTTAACTGCAGTCGATTCAGCCTTAATGGTGATTGATGCCGCTAACGGCGTCGAACCACAAACGCGGCGCCTGATCGGCGTCTGTCGTGCTCGCAAAACGCCGTTGGTCACCTTTATCAACAAAATGGATCGCGAAGTGAAACGCCCCATGGATTTGATGGATGAAATCGAAGCCGAGTTAGGCATGTCCGTAGTGCCGTTTACTTGGCCAGTTGGTATGGGTAAATCGTTTGCAGGTGTGATCGATATCATCAACCATCAAATGCGCTTATTTAAAGCGGGTGAAGATCGCGTCAGCGAAGATTCCAATTTAGTGGTTTCACTCGATGACCCTGCTTTGAAAGAGCGTCTTGGCTCCAATTTAGAAGAAGCATTAGCTGAGGTTGAGTTAGTGCGTGGTGCCATGCCCAGTTTTGATCGTGCTGCATTTCTAGCGGGTGAACAATCGCCCGTATTTTTTGGCTCGGCAATTAATAATTTTGGTGTGCGCGAAATTCTCAATACACTGGTCGAACTCGCTCCTGCTCCTGGATCACGCAAGGCATTACAACGCGAAGTCACGCCTGCTGAAAAAAAGTTCTCAGCAGTCGTATTTAAGATTCAGGCTAATATGGATCCCGCGCACCGCGATCGCGTCGCTTTCTTACGAATTTGTTCGGGTCACTTTAAGCGCGGCATGAAACTCAAAATTTGCCGCAACAATAAAGAAATTCGCACTAACAATGCTCTTTCTTTCTTATCGCAACGCCGCGATATCTTGGATGAGGCTTTTCCGGGCGACATCATTGGTTTACCTAATCATGGTTTATTGCGATTAGGTGACACCCTCACTGAAGGCGAAGATCTCCAATTTACTGGACTGCCTTTTTTTGCCCCTGAAATTTTTCGCATGGTTGAGTCGGCCGATCCGATGCGTTCCAAACAATTACGAACGGGTCTGATGCAATTGGGTGAAGAAGGCGCGATTCAGGTATTTCGTCCACTGCAAGGGGGTGTGATGTTATTGGGCGCTTTTGGTCAATTGCAATTTGAAGTGGTTGCGCATCGTTTGGCGAGTGAATATGGTGCTGAGGTGCGCTTATTACCAGCCCGATTTAATATGGCACGCTGGATTAGCTCCGATGACCCTACTGAATTAAAAAAATTCACTCAAGAAAACCAACATCGCATGGCTGAGGATGTGGTGGGGGCATCGGTCTTTCTGGCAGCCCATCGCTCCGAACTCGATGTCGCACAACAGCGTTGGGGGAAAATCCAATTCCACGCCTTACGTGAACACGCAGGTTTAATTTATCAAACTGCAATGTAATTTACTGAATTAAATCGAGCGCAAGTGCTTCGGCTACTTTAATACCATCGATTCCAGCTGACATAATTCCACCCGCGTAACCAGCGCCCTCGCCAGCTGGATATAGACCTTGAATATTGATACTCTGAAAATCAAGTCCCCGTTTAATTTGCAGAGGTGACGAGGTTCGCGTTTCGACACCTGTTAAGACCGCATCATGCATTGCAAACCCCGGGATCGTTTTCTCAAACTCGGGCAAGGCTTCGCGGATCGCTGCAATCGCATAATCAGGCAAGCAAGTACTCAAATCGGTTAAATGAACCCCTGGCTTATACGAGGGAATCACACTGCCAAACTGGGTGGATGCTTTTCCTGCTAAAAAATCGCCGACCAATTGTCCGGGTGCTTCGTAACTAGAGCCACCTAATTCAAACGCTTTCGACTCGAGAGAACGCTGCAAATCAATCCCCGCTAAAGGGCTATCGGGATAATCTTTAGGATCAATACCTACGACAATCCCCGCATTGGCGTTACGCTCGTTACGCGAATACTGGCTCATGCCATTGGTCACCACGCGATTGGGCTCCGACGTAGCAGCCACCACGGTGCCGCCTGGACACATACAAAAACTATAAACCGAGCGACCATTTTTAGCGTGATGCACTAAGCGGTAATCAGCCGCACCAATTAAGGGGTTACCAGCGTGCGGTCCCAAGCGTGCCCGATCGATTAACGACTGAGGATGCTCAATCCGAAAACCAATTGAAAACGGTTTTGCTTCCATATAAACACCCGCATCATGCAGAATTTGAAAGGTATCTCGAGCACTGTGCCCCAAAGCCAGGATCACATGATCCGCTTTGATGTACTCACCGCTTTCTAAGCGTAAGCCGTTGATTTTTTGAT
>JAEMSI010000024.1:23571-27879 GCA_016462905.1 Polynucleobacter sp.
TTTTTTGATCCTCAATATCAAATCCAACTACCTTCTGGCTAAACCGAACTTCACCGCCCAACTGAATAATCTCTTGACGCATCTTTTCGACTACCCCAACTAAACGAAAAGTACCAATATGAGGCTTTGATACGTACAAAATTTCATCGGGGGCTCCCGCTTTTACAAATTCGTGCAAGACCTTTCGTCCATAAAACTTCGGGTCTTTTACCTGACTCCACAATTTACCGTCAGAGAAAGTACCAGCGCCCCCTTCACCAAATTGCACATTCGATTCAGGATTTAAAATCTTTTTACGCCAAAGACCCCAAGTATCTTGAGTGCGCTCACGTACCGCCTTACCCCGCTCAAGAATAATCGGTTTCAATCCCATTTGCGCCAAAAGGAGTGCAGCAAAAATCCCACACGGGCCAAAACCAATCACAACCGGCCTCAAATTCGATTTAGATTGAGCTGCCCCTTGCAAGCGCGTAACAAAATGGTAATTTGTGTCAGGTGACGACCGAATATGCGGATCATGGGCTAAGCGTTTCCAAACTTCATCTTCATCTTTTATAGAAACATCGAGGGTATAAATCAATGACAGCGCACTACTTTTACGCGCATCGTAAGCACGTTTAAATATTTCAAAGCGAATCAAATCAGTGGTGGAAATACCGATTTTTTTACAAATCGCTTTTTCAAGATCATCAGGCCCATGATCAATTGGTAAGCGGATTTCAGTTAGGCGAATCATAGGGCATAACAATATCAGTTTATGATTCCTGATGGCGATTGAAATCGAAATTACCCCATGGGAAGAGGCTCAAGCTATCGCCTTCCCGATTCGCGAAGCCGTCTTTGTTCAAGAGCAACAAGTACCCGCCAATCTAGAGCTAGATGAGTTTGATCCGATTGCTTGGCATGCTTTGGCAAAACTCAAGGGTGCTGATGTGGGCACAGCCAGACTCTTGCCCGATGGAAAAATTGGCCGAATGGCGGTCTTAAAACCCTATCGCCTTCAACGCGTTGGCAGCGCCCTACTGAACGCGCTTTTAATTCATGGTGAATTGGAGGGTATCAAGCAGTTTTATTTAAGCGCACAAATCGATGCGCTGTATTTTTATGAAAAATTCGGCTTTGAGATGTATGGGCCTCAATTCGAAGAAGCTGGAATACGGCATATCGAAATGCGCTTGTTTTTAAAATAAATGATTTGTGATAGCGCGATGTCGGCATCAATCGCTTCAATCTTTATATTGTTTGGCAATCTTTTCAAAAGCAACCTTTTCGGCAATAAATGCCTCTACCACGGCTGGGTCAAAGTGGGTCCCTTTTTTAGCTTCAATTTCTTGAGCAGCATCTCCAAAGGACCATTTTTGCTTGTAGACCCGCTGACTCACCAAGGCATCATACATATCAGCTAAAGCCATAATTCTGGCTTCTAATGGAATTGCTTCGCCCGATAATCCCCTTGGATACCCTGTGCCATCCCATCGTTCGTGGTGACCGCCAGCAATCTTAATTGCACAATCCAATTCCTCATCGTTACTAAGTGATGATTTTGCAGCTTTTAAAACTGCCTCACCAAGAGAGGTGTGCGTTTTCATAATTTCCCACTCATCCGCCGTTAACTTATCCGGTTTCAGAAGAATTTTATCGGGGATGCCCACCTTGCCAATATCGTGCAGAGGTGCTGTTTTAAATAAAGCGTTTATTTTGTTTGGGTTCAGCTGATCGATATATAAGCCCATCAACACTAAACGTTTAGATAATATTTCCACATAACGCTGCGTGCGAATAATATGCTGACCCGTTTCATTATCCCTTACCAATGCCAAGGAATTCAAGGCAACAAACATATGATCTTCTCTATCTCGGCGTAATTTCTTTTCAAATTTCCATAATTTTTCATAATAATAATTAGAAATAGCTATAAAAACTAAGGTGTAAGAAACTACTAACAATAAGCGTACTATAAATTCAGAAGAATGCTCATCGAAAATATTTTTATATTGGCCGGCATCATCATCTAGTTGACTAATTCCCCATATTCTATAAAGCCATAGAATAATTTGGGCCATGGTCATTAAAAGAATAAAGGCTATATAAATCGACTTTTCTTCTTTGTAGCGGATGAGTTGTTCGTATATCTGCCACAAACACAATACAACAGCAACAGTACAAATCAAAACCACTCTGGGTACATAGAGTTCCTTGCTAACCAAATAAAAGGTAATAGCGCCCAATACCAAAAATATAAATAGGCAGGCCCAAAGTAAATTTTTACGTATTTTGGTATTTAATGATCGAAACAGCAAGCCCAAACTAATATCAGCGCTCATTTGTGCCCAATTAGCAAGCACTAAAACAATCGAACCAAAAATCGAATAAAAAGACAATGCAAAAAAGGAGATGGTGATTAGAAACGCTGAAATAGCCCAATAGTGCTGCGAGCTATCTAAATGAAAAGGTGTTCGCAGATCATGAAATGAATTAATACTCAAGCCCAAAAAAATCAGGGCAAAAGCAAAATATGTAATCTGGTTAATAAATTCCATAAAATCGGCAAGCCATCGACCCAAAAAATAGTGCGGTGAATTTCATAGAAACGATATAAATAAACTGGGTCCGGAGCGCCAAGCCAACTAAATCATCTGCAATTTTTTATAAATTGGTAATTTTTGTGATGCAAAGAGCTCGCTCTGTTTGTTAAGTTCAGCTTTTTTCTCCTCGGGTGTTTGCAAGGTTTTACTATCGACCACAATTCGCCAACTTTGCTCCTGTAGAACCCCCCAAGCAGTTTCAGCCCACTCTGAAGGTTTCTTTTTTCCCTGCATAATGGCTAATAAAAATAAAATTTCAGTATGCCCTACATGTATACCACCACCTAACACGGGGCTAGCTAAAGTAGTAACATCGCCCGAGTTCTGGCTTCTTAAAATAATGGACTGATTTAATTTCCCTGCTAGTTTTTTGGTTTTATTAATAAGGTCATCGTTTTGAGCGGGCTGTAAAAATCCCAATCCAGAAAGAATAAGGACTGCTTGAACAATTTGATCAAATTTGAGATCTTTATCTTTTAGTAAAGTCTCTATTTCGGCAATCGTTCTTGGCTCATGATCGGCCATCAAATCAATAATCGGGGAGTAGACTTTTTCATCTAGAGTTAATTCACCATCAGATCTGCTAATTTTTAAGGAAATTTTATCGGCAGGCGAAACCAAAACGAGTCTCTGCTCCCTAAATGCATCAATTTGCTCTTTTTTTCCGAGGCTACGCTTTCCTTTAACCCAATAATCGCGTCGAAATTCTTGGTTCATCATAAAGCTCCTGACCATCTCTCGAAAAGTGACATCCGCAATCTTGTTTAGAAAAGATACCTGCTCTTTACTGATGTTCAAGGCATCAAAATAATCTAAATAGCTTGCCGAACAAACATAATTTAATTTAGCCTCGCTTAACCAGCCACTCATCTGCGAGAAGGTCATAGGAAGCCAGTCTTTGTTAAAATATTCATGTGCCAAATAGTGACGATTTTGCTCCTTAATCTTCTTCATTTTTTCCACAACAATGGGATTAGCTTTAGCATACTTTGGATTGGTAGAAAAAAATTCTTCTGCAAAATTAATGGCGCCATTAATACGCTTAACAACCCCATCGCCTGCTGCTCCCATAATAGTCATATGGTCAACGAGCAAATCCCGCATAGGAACCATATTTGATAGGCCTGGCTGTGTGTTGTAGCTGATATAAAGTATGCCACCTGCCCTTAATTTGCGTTTAATGAAATCGACAATAGTCACTCTATTCTCGTCCGAAATCCAACTCCATATTCCGTGCAGTCCAATGTAATCAAATTCGGGTAAATCGCTGCGCTCTGCAAACTCGGAAAATGAGTTATCAAATAGTCTAACCCCATTACCTGAATTAGCATTAAGCTCTTGAGCAAAACTAGCTTGGGCAGGATTAAAGTCTGTACCAAACCAAGCAATATTGGATGCTGAGGCATGAATATTAATCGAGACCCCTTGACCAAAACCAAGCTCACAAGCATGTTTAAATTCTGGTGACGCTATTCCAGCGTTAATAAAGGCTAATTTAGTTCGTAATGGATTTAGTTCGCCGTAATAGCCATAGGTATATTCAATATCTGTGACATAACCCGACGTCCAATCATTCATCAACTATCCCCCCATTTAAAAACAGTCTTGACGCGTTAAACGCTTGGCGGAGAGGGTGGGATTCGAACCCACGGTAGGCTTGCGCCTACGCCTGATTTCGAGTCAGGTACATTCGACCACTCTGCCACCTCTCCGACTCAAGAAG
>JAEMSI010000072.1 GCA_016462905.1 Polynucleobacter sp.
CTACCATGCGCGGTGCAATCACGGATTTTTCAGTGAGCTTAAAAAAGCGCGTACAAATTTTAGCCGGTACGCCAGAATCTGCCATGCAAACAGTCTATGAGCAACGCTTAGCACTCAATTTAGGCGCTGAAAATCTTCTGATTGAAGCTAAAAAACATGCTTGGCAAACCCTTCTTGTTTCAGGTGGATTTACATTTTTTACCGACCGAATTAAAGCCCGCTTGCAAATTGATCATGCTTACTCAAATACCTTAGAAATCCAGGATCAAACAATTACAGGCAAAATCCTTGGCCCCATTGTCGATGGTCAAGCTAAAGCAAATTTTTTACAACATCATGCACATGCACTAGGTATCCAAACAAACCAGACGATTGTCCTTGGTGATGGCTCAAATGATTTACCCATGATGGGTCTAGCTGGACTTTCCATCGGATATCGAGCAAAACCAGTTGTGCAAGAAAAAGCCGACGGATCTTTCAATCACGTCGGCTTAGATGGGCTTATGGGACTTTTTGGCTAGTTTTTTAAAATTATAATCTTTCAAAGATTACAGCTATACCCTGCCCACCACCAATGCACATTGTCACGAGCGCATATTTCCCTTGTGAGCGATGTAACTCGTAAATTGCTTTTGTAGCAATCGCTGCGCCTGAAGCACCAATTGGGTGACCAAGAGCAATCGCACCCCCATTCACATTCGTTTTCGATAAATCGAAGCCCAAAGCCTTGGCAACGGTTAGGGACTGGACAGCAAATGCCTCATTAGACTCAACCACATCCATTTGTGCGACTGTTAAACCAGCTCGGCTAAGTGCTAACTTAGATGCCGGAATCGGACCTTCCCCCATGACCTCATTGGGAACACCTGCAACAGCGTAGGATACGAGACGTGCAAGGGGTTTTTGCCCTGAGCGCTCTGCGGCCTGAGCAGATGCCAAAACAAAAAAGGATGCGCCATCATTGATCGAAGATGCATTACCAGCTGTCACTGTACCATTTTCTTTTAAAAATACTGGTTTGAGTTTGGATAAACTTTCTGCTGTGGTTTCTGCCTTGACGCCCTCATCGGTATCAAATACGACTTCCCCTTTCCGCATTTTAATCGTGATTGGAGCAATTTGTGTTTTAAATCTGCCTTCAGCAATTGCCTTGGCTGCTTTTTGATGCGATAAGGCCGCAAAAGCATCCTGCTCTTCCCGACTGATATTCCATTTCTTTGCTAAATTTTCAGCGGTAATACCCATATGTCCGACACCAAATGGATCGGTTAGGGCACTGACCATCATGTCGATTAACTTCGTATCACCCATTCTGGCACCTGTGCGCATGGCAGGCGAACCGTACAGGCCTCGAGACATTACCTCAACACCGCCACCGATGGCGTAGTCGCAATCACCGAGCATAATCTGCTGAGCAGAAGTCACAATCCCCTGCAAACCAGAACTACATAAACGATTGACTGCCATCGCAACGGAGTCCATGGATAAACCAGCCTGAATCGAAGCAACCCTAGCTACATAAGGATATCGCGCCTCAGTAGGAATGCAGTTACCAACAGTTACATAGTTAATTGCATGCGGGTCAACACCCGATCGCTCGACGGCTACTTGCATGACCGTGCCAGCTAGTTCAGAAGGCTCGATAGAACTGAGGGCACCACTGTAAGAACCAATTGCAGACCGAACAGCACTGAGAACAACCACGTCTTGAGTCATAAATTCCCCCTAATTAATAATAAAATAGCAAACTTGTTATCTAGATTCTAACAATCAAATCATGCCCTCTAGTTGACAGAACAGTTGCCCGAATTAAATCGCCAACGCGATATCTTTTTGAAGGGCGATCAACGGGTTCAATATAAACCACGCCATCAATTTCTGGTGCATCGGCATAGGACCTGCCAATACCACCTTGCTTATTTTGTGAATCAACTAAAACACGAATCCTCTGACCGACACGGCGCTCTAATAGGCCCGAGGAAAGAGCCTGCGCAGTCGCCATGAATTCACCTTGACGGGCTTCGCGCTCTGCTTGATCTAAGGCACCGTCTAATAAATTTGCCGAAGCACCCTCCACTGGAGAGTATGCAAAGCAGCCAACACGATCAATCTGCGACTGGTTCATAAAATCTAATAAGTAATCAAATTCTGCTCGAGTCTCACCGGGAAAACCCGCAATAAAGGTACTTCTGATTACTAAATCCGGACATACTTCACGCCACTGGATAATCCTTTCTAGGACTTTTTCGCCGCTAGCTGGACGCTTCATTCTTTTTAATACATTGGGATGGGCATGTTGAAACG
>JAEMSI010000005.1 GCA_016462905.1 Polynucleobacter sp.
CTGTGGCCCTATTCCGCACGTCACCGTGGATGGCTGTTAGCCAACACCCTGCCCTGTGGAGTCCAGACTTTCCTCTCCCTTCTTACGAAAGCAGCGATTGCCTAGTTAACTCTGCCTTCACAGTCTAACCGAGAGTGGCACTCTTTATTGCAAACCCCACGCAATCGTTTGACCGGCGCGTAAGGGAACTAAAACGTCTTTTCCCATGGGTAATTCAGAAGGTACTGAATGCGGTTTTTTTACTAGAACAATCTTTTGTGAATTACGGGGCAAACCATAGAAATCAGCGCCAAAAAAACTGGCAAAACCCTCTAGTCGATTTAAACAATCGATACTCTCAAATGCTTCGGCATACAAACCTAATGCATTCCAAGCGGTATAACAACCTGCGCAACCACAGTCATTTTCCTTTAAACCCTTAGAGTGTGGGGCACTATCGGTGCCCAAAAAGAAACGGGCGCTGCCGCTAGTTGCGGCTTCTAATAAAGCAAGGCGATGCTCTTCGCGTTTTAGAATCGGTAGGCAATAATGATGAGGTCGAATGCCACCAGCAAAAATGGAATTGCGATTCATTAACAAATGATGGGCCGTAATCGTTGCAGCAATCAATTTTTTATCTTGGGTATGTGCATCGCGTACATAATGCGCCGCCTGTTTTGTAGTGATGTGTTCAAACACAATCCGCAACTCAGGAAAATCATTTCGTAGTGGCTCTAAAATCCGATCAATAAAAACAGCTTCGCGATCAAATACATCAATTTCTGGATTAGTTACTTCGCCATGTATTAATAAGGGCATACCCAATTTTTGCATCGCCTCTAATGCTTTATAGCAATTCCGTAGATTGGTAACGCCAGCATCGCTGTTGGTAGTCGCGCCCGCAGGGTATAACTTAAAGCCAATCATGTGTTCGGCATGGGCCTGTTGAACTTCGCTGGCAGGGGTATTGTCGGTTAAATACAGAGTCATTAAAGGTTTAAAGTCAGATTTACCTAAAACATGTAACTGACTCTCGATGCGACTCTGATATGCCTTGGCAAGAGCGACGGTAGTCACTGGCGGTTTTAAATTCGGCATGATGACGGCGCGTCCAAACTGAGATGCTGTGTGGCCCAAAACATCTTTTAACACCTCGCCATCTCGCACGTGCAAATGCCAATCATCCGGCTTTACTAAGGTCATGGTTTGTATTGAGCTCATTAACTTACTCTATCAAAATAATCCTAAAGTCATTTACATTGGTCAGTGTTGGCCCAGTATGAACCAAGGCATTTAACTCAGAAAAAAATCCATAACTATCGTGGGCATCGATAAATTGACCAGCACGCAAACCTTGCTTTAATGCGCGTTCGCGTAGCTCAGCAGTAAACCATGCGCCCGCATTTTTTTCGCTACCATCAATACCATCGGTATCGGCTGCTAAAGCAGATACTTGCTTAAGATCCTTGGTAGCAGCAAAGAGTGTCAGTAAAAACTCGCTACAGCGACCGCCACGACCCTTGCTGCCTGCAGGCAGAGTTACGGTACATTCACCGCCTGAGATTAAAGCAAGGGGTGGTTTTGCCCATTCTGAATATAAACAAATCTCTCGTGTAATACCAGCATGAACCAAGGCCACATCCCGCGCCTCCCCAGTAATGGTGTCGCCCAAAATAATCGTTTTGAAGCCTTGTAATTGACAGTAACTGGCAGCAGCCTCCAAGCTGAGGTGAGCGGTCGCAATCACATGGTTACGCACACGTGCTGACTTAAGATCAGCCTCCTTTAAAGTTTCTGGAATTTCACCCGCCAAACCTTTTTGTAAATGCAATAAAACCGACTTAGGAACTCCAGTTTGATCAAGACCATACTTTTTTAAGATGGCGATTGCATCTGCATAACTTGAGTAGTCTGCAGCACAAGGGCCACTAGCAATATCAGCAGGATGATCGCCCGTAACATCTGAAATGAGTAAGGCCTCGACTTGCGCACCCTGCTGAATCGCCATGCGTGCTAGGTTACCTCCCAAAATGGCCGATAGATGTTTGCGAACTACATTCATTTCCTCAATCGGCGCTCCTGAGCGCAATAAACCCTCCGTAGTCGTTCGCATATCGTCGATTGAAATTCCAGCCTGGGGCAAGGTTAATAAACTAGAGCCACCACCTGAAACAAGGGCAATTAAAATATCATTTGGTTTTAAATTACTGACAGCGCTTAAAATTTCTTTAGCCCCATCCATTCCAGCCTGATCGGGAACTGGGTGACCTGCTTCAATAATTTTGATATGGCTAGTGGGAGAAGCATGACCATAGCGAGTCAATACAACTCCCTCAATTTTAGTGTCAGGCCAAAATTGATCGGCATAACTTTCCAATGCACTTGCCATCGCAGCGCTGGCCTTACCAGCCCCCACCACCAAACATCGGCCTTGGGGCTCTTGACCCGGCGGGAAAATTTGCTTCAGATACTTAGGGATAATTTGTTTAGGGTCGGCCACCGACAAAGCGCTAGCAAAAGCGCCTTGAAGAATCTGGGCGCTGTCTTTTGTCTTAGTGTTGGAGTTGGCAGATAGCATGCGTTGATTTTATTCTGAAGTGAGGACTTGTTGGTGTTCTTGCATTTTCCACATTTCTGCGTAACGCCCCTGAGCCGCCAGTAATTGCTGATGGCTACCGCGTTCAATAATTTGCCCGCGATCCATTACCAAAATTTGATCCGCATGAATAATCGTTGATAAACGATGGGCAATGATGAGGGTGGTTCGATTTTTAGCTAGATTAAATAATTCATCCTGAAAGGCGCGCTCGGTTTTTGAGTCGAGTGCCGATGTCGCTTCATCAAAAATAAGCATCGCTGGTTTCTTGAGCAAAGTACGCGCAATGGCTACGCGCTGCTTCTCCCCGCCCGAAAGTTTTAGGCCTCGCTCGCCTACAGCCGTATCGTATCCCTTAGGAAGTCGATTAATAAATTCCTCGATCTGCGCCGCACGAGCCGCCTCGCGGATTTCTTCTTGAGTGGCGCCCGGTTTTCCATAACCCATGTTGTAGCCAATGGTGTCATTAAATAGAACCGTGTCTTGCGGAACAATACCAATCGCTTTTCTTAAGGAAGCTTGCTGTACAGAGCGAATATCTTGGTCATCAATTTGAATCGAACCCCCTTGCACCTCATAGAAACGAAACAGTAAGCGTGCTAGGGTACTTTTACCCGCACCGCTTTCTCCCACTACCGCAGTAATCGTTCCAGCGGGGATAGAAAAACTAATATCCTGCAAGATAGGACGATTTTTTTCGTAGTAAAAAGAAACGTGCTTAAACGAAACCTCGGGTCCTCGTGAGTAATCTTTAATTTCCAAAACATGAGCGTCTGGAGCATCAGCAATCTCGCGATCGGTATTTAACAGAGAAAACATCCGATCCATATCGGTGAGTGCTTGTTTAATTTCTCGATAAATCACCCCTAAAAAATTCAAGGGGATATAGAGTTGAATCATTAAGGTATTGACCAGCACTAAATCGCCTAAAGTCATCGTGCCATTGGCAACACCTAAAGTAGCACGCCATAAAATCAGAACTAAACCAACAGCAATAATACATTGCTGCCCAATATTTAAGACTGCCAAGGATTTTTGGGATAGAACAGCAGCCGCTTGGTAATGTTTTAAATTTTCATCATATCGTTTTGACTCAAATGCCTCATTACCAAAATACTTAACCGTTTCAAAATTGAGTAATGAATCAATCGCTCTTTGATTGGCCCGTGAATCCATCTCGTTCATCGTGCGCCGATAATGAGTCCGCCATTCAGTCACCTTAACCGTAAAATAGATATAAAAAACCAAGGCAACTAAAGTAATTCCCGCAAACCAAAAATCATAGTTGTAAGCAAAATAGCCCAGCACCAAAATAAATTCAATTAATGTTGGCAGAATGTTATAGAGCGAATACGTTACTAAAGACTGAATCGCACGGGTACCGCGTTCAATATCGCGGCTTACCCCACCCGTTTGACGAGCCAAATGGAAACTGAGAGTTAAGGCGTGCAAATGCTCAAACACCTGTAATGCAATTTTTCGAACCGCCTCCTGTGTTACTTTGGCAAAAAGAAGTTCCCGTAATTCAGCAAATAAAGCTCCCGCTAAACGTAATGCACCATATCCCAAAATTAAGCCAAGCGGAATAATAAAAAATGCCTGCGCTGAACGAAGATCGAGATTCATCGAGTCGATCAGGTCTTTTAATAAAATTGGCACCCCTAAATTAGCAAACTTGGCTGCAATTAAACACAGCATTGCTAAAACAACCCGTAATTTATGTTCTAGAAGATAGGGCAATAAATCTCGAATGACGTGCCAATCCGCATTACTTGCTTTGCGATTACCCTCTAACGGCAATGCCGTGTCGGACTTGTGACTTAAATGTCGCATCTTAGGATTGAGGCGCTTTAAATAAATCAGCTCTAGCAAATACATGCTGTATAGCTTCACGATTCGAACTTGAGAAACATTTCTTTGCGGCCTCTTCTACAGGCAACCAAAGATATGCAATATGCTCTCTGGGAGCTAGCTTAACCGGAGTTCCTATTGGCACTTGCAGGGCAAACCAATGTTCTTTATTTCGCTCGACCCCTGGGGGATAGCGATAACGCCATTGAGGGTAAATAGTGTATTCAATTTGTTTTTGCAAATTAACTAAAGAATCTTTTGGAAGACTGGATATATCAATTCCAGTCTCCTCAAAAACCTCACGCTTTGCGGTGTCGGTTAAAGGCTCATCAGCAGCATCCAAACTTCCTGTAACTGATTGCCAAAAATCGGGGCGATCTGCTCGCTCTATCAATAAAACCTCTCGATTTAAGTTGTATATAACAACTAAAACTGAGATTGGAATTTTCAAATTAAGCCGCCGGTGTGGTGTTACGTAAACGAATATGCAATTCCCGTAACTGCCGCTCATCTACCGAGCTAGGTGCTTGAGTTAATAAGCATTGGGCACGCTGAGTTTTCGGAAATGCAATCACGTCACGAATTGAGTCGGCGCCTGTCATCATCGTGATAATTCGATCTAAGCCAAATGCAATTCCGCCATGGGGTGGTGCGCCATAACGCAAGGCATCCAGTAAAAATCCGAACTTGGCAGCCGCTTCGTCGGGCCCAATCTTGAGCGCCCTAAACACTTGGCTTTGAACAGACTCTTGATGAATTCGAACTGAGCCGCCGCCAATTTCACTGCCATTTAAAACCATGTCATACGCTTTTGCCAAACACTTCCCTGGATCTGTTTCCAAATATTGAAGGTGATCATCCTTGGGGCTGGTAAATGGATGATGGCATGCAACCCAACGGGCATCCGCCTCATCATAGTCAAACATCGGGAAATCAACCACCCATAGCGGCTTCCATCCTTCTTGCATTAATCCATGCGACTTGCCCCATGCCGAATGAGCGATATGCAAACGAAGCCCGCCAATCGCATCATTGACTATTTTTGTCTTATCCGCACCAAAGAAAATAATGTCACCATCTTTTGCGCCTGTTCTTTGCAAAATTCCAGCGATGGCGGCGTCATGAAGATTTTTTACAATCGGCGACTGCAAACCATTTCGTCCTTCAGCGACTGAATTTACTTTAATCCAAGCCAAGCCTTTTGCGCCATAAATAGCAACGAATTGGGTGTATTCATCAATTTCACTGCGGCTAATCTCTGCCCCGCCGGGTACACAGAGCGCCACTACGCGGCCACCATCTTGGTTCGCTGGACCAGAAAAAACTTTAAAATCAACGTCCTTCATCAGGTCGGTTAACTCAGTAAATTCCATAGCGACTCTTAAATCGGGCTTATCCGAACCAAAGCGGGCCATTGCTTCTGAATACGGCATCACAGGAAAAGGGTTGGGTAAGTCAAGCTGCATGGTTTTTTTGAAAATATGACGAATCATGTTTTCGAATAAATCGCGAATTTCAATTTCATTTAAAAAAGCAGTCTCGCAATCAATCTGTGTAAATTCGGGTTGACGATCTGCTCGCAAATCTTCATCTCGGAAACATTTTGTAATTTGGTAATAGCGGTCAAATCCGGCAACCATTAATAATTGCTTAAATAATTGAGGCGATTGCGGTAAAGCAAAAAATTGCCCGTCATGGACCCGCGATGGCACCAAGTAATCGCGCGCGCCCTCGGGAGTGCTCTTGGTTAACATGGGGGTTTCAATGTCGATAAAACCAGCGGCATCTAAATAACGACGGGTTTCCATTGCAACTTGATAACGCAAACGCAGATTTTTTTGCATTTGCGGGCGGCGTAAATCGAGAACACGATGGGTTAAGCGCGTGGTTTCAGAAAGATTATCGTCGTCAAGTTGAAAGGGTGGGGTAACCGAGGCGTTCAAGATGGTCAGCGCATGGCATAAAACCTCAACCTTGCCGCTGATTAGGTCTAGATTTTCTGTTCCGGCTGGACGCGCCCGCACCAACCCCTTAATTTGAATGCAAAACTCATTGCGCACCTCTTCAGCTAAAGCAAACATATCAGCACGATCGGGATCGCAAACTACCTGAACAAAGCCTTGATGATCGCGCAGATCAATAAAAATAACTCCGCCATGATCGCGGCGACGATTAACCCAACCCGCAAGCGTAATTTCTTGACCAATTAAACTATCGGTAACCTGTCCACAGGTATGGCTTCGCATCGACATATATTCCCTAATAAAAACTAATTGTGAAGAGCTTTTTTTTCATTGCTTAAATGAGGCGGTACTGAGCCCATCGAGACAATATGCTTTAACGCATCTTCTACGCTCATTTTTAACTCAATCACGGATGACCGAGGCACAATCATAAAAAATCCAGAGGTTGGGTTGGGGGTGGTGGGTAAAAAAACATTAACATAATCACCGCCTAACTTTTCAGCAACTTCAGGAGCGGGGTTACCAGTTTCAAACGCAATCGTCCAGGAATCAGGATGTGGGTAAGGTATTAAAAGGGCCTTACTAAATGCCTGACCACTGCCTGAAAACAAGGTAGAGGAGACCTGTTGAACGCTGGAATAAATGGAACGAACAATTGGAATTCGTTTGACTACCATATCAACAATTTTTAGCCACCACTGTCCAGCGAAACTAATTGCCAAAACACCGGTAAAGCTAATGACAGCAATCACAATCACCACCCCGAGGCCTGGGATTTCACGGAAATGTTTGAGTTCTTCTGAAAATTGAGAGGGCAAAACGGCAATGATGGCTTGCATTACCGAGCCAAAAACTTGGTCGAGCAAGCCCAAGCCCCACGTTATTACCCAAACGGTAACCGCGATTGGGATCCAAACCAGAATGCCCGCTAAAAAGTATTTTTTCATGATTAATTACCTAACCCTCTATTCTAACGATTTAGGGGTGAATGGTGTCGATACAAACGCCCACTAAGGCTGATCGCCTAATGAATCTTGAATACCACTAGGATTGCGCCCAAGAGGAAACCGCCCATGACCAAAAGCGCCCCAAGCAGCAAGGACCTAGACTTTCGCTCTTTGAGTAAGAGCGCTCTCAAAAGCTCTAATTCAGGTCCTGAGTCCCTCTTTTGCGCACTACTGGCCAGACTTTCGGCAATCAAGCGGGGCAAAGTGGGCAAAATTTTTGCCCAGTTAGGCGCCTCTGCTTTTAAGCTATCGAGCAAGCCCCTCCAGCCCAACTGACGGTCAACCCATTTTTCTAATATTGGCTTAGCAGTTTTCCAAAGATCTAAGTCTGGATCCAACTCTCTTCCCAAGCCCTCAATATTCAGTAAAGTTTTTTGCAGCAAGGTTAATTGGGGTTGTATTTCGACCTTAAAACGCCGTGAGGTTTGAAATAAACGCATTAAGACAATACCCAAAGAAATATCTTTTAAAGGGCGATCAAAGTAAGGTTCGCAAACCGTCCGAACCGCACCCTCTAATTCTTCTAAACGGGTATTTTCGGGAACCCAACCTGATTCAATATGTAACTCAGCCACGCGCCGATAATCACGATTAAAGAATGCTAAAAAATTTTGTGCCAAATAATTTTTGTCAAATTCACTTAAGTTTCCCACAATGCCAAAATCTAAAGAAATATATCGGCCAAACGTATTCGGTTCGAGACTAATCATAATATTGCCAGGATGCATATCAGCATGAAAAAACCCGTGCTCAAAAACCTGTGTGAAAAAAATCTCCACCCCATCTACTGCTAATTTTTTAAAATCAACCCCCGCATCTCTTAGCTCTTGCGTGCGGCCAATTGAAATACCATACATGCGCTCCATGATGATCACATTCGTGTGACAAAGGTCCCACAGCATTTCTGGAATCATCAACTTATCGGAATGCTCAAAATTACGACGCAATTGACTGGCGTTAGCGGCTTCGCGCATTAAATCCAATTCATCGTGTAAATAAATATCAAATTCAGCAACTACCTCACGAGGCTTTAAGCGGCGGCCATCTTCGGAAACCATTTCAATAATGCCAGCCAAATCTCGCAATAAGGCTAGATCATCTTCAATGACGGGTAGAATTCCTGGCCTTAAAACCTTAATCGCGACTTTTTGATTTGCCCATTCTGGATGCTCAGGAGTAGCGCGCAGAACGCCAAAATGAACTTGCGCTACCGAGGCGCTTGCGATTGGCGTGGGATCAAACTCCTCAAACAGGGCTTCAATCTTTTTTTCTAAAGCGGCCTCAATGATTTCTCGTGATTTTTGATTTGAAAATGGCGGCACTTGATCTTGTAATTTCGCCAACTCATCTGAAATATCATCCGGCAAGAGGTCGCGACGCGTCGATAGTAGCTGTCCAAATTTAACGAATATCGGGCCCAAGGCTTCGAGCGCCAAACGAATCCGAACACCTCTAGGCAAAGTCGCTGGTGATGTCGCGACAAGACAACTTAATAGTGCGCGCTGAATACCGGGTCGTAAATTATCGCGAAGCAAGGAAAGTAGGTTGTAACGCCACGCGGTATAAAAAATAATACTCAAACGCGCCAAGCGTTTCACGAAAGATTCCCCTTGATACCCAATTGATCAATTCTTTTGGCTAAGCGCTCAACCGAATCTCGCAGATCATTTAATTCCCTTTTATGCCTCAGAAAATCATCTTGCTGCAATAAAATATTTTTTTCCTCAGTGAGGTACTCCAGGGTATTTTGCTGAAAATCCTTGAGTGCCGATTGACCTGCTTCATAAAACTGAGTCGCCTTTTTGACAAGAAAATGGGCTGGTGCATCTCCGATTAACTTAGATAAATCCTCTTCGTATTCCCAGCGCAATTGCCCAGCCAGTTTCGATAACAATTGGGCTAAATCAGCGTCACCTGAAATTTTTACCGCGCGCAAAGCCTCCTCTCTGCCTTTGCCAACACTCGTGATCAATTGGTTAAATGCCTGAGCAGAAATCACAAGACTTAGATTCGGTTCGCTGGGAGTGCCTAGCTCTTCGCCCAATCGGCCTGAGAAAACCTTCAAATATCCATTTTCAGTGATTTGAAAAACAAATCGGCCAAGAGGTATCTCGGTTGCAATGGTTTTCAGTTGGTGCTTGATTAGCTCCTCACGCGCCCAAGATTCACTCTTGAGGCAATGATTGATCATGCCAATAAACGCGGAAGCGGGTAAATCAAGTAAGCTGGTCATCAGTGTAAAAAACCCGCACAAAGGCGGGTTTTTCCATGGGGAAAAGTAAGAGATTAAACCAACTGTTGAATTCCGGCTAAAACCCAACCGCCCTGACCCTCAACTGGTTTCGTTAAGTTCCAGATTTCGGTGAAGGGTTCGGCGGGTTGATCCGAACGCTCTCGAATCATTCCGGAGAACTGAACGCTACATAAATAAGTGCTCGCAGATGTTTCAACCCCTAGTAACTCCGCATTTAAAGTTACCACATCCGTTTGATTGCTTGCTTCTGACCTTCCCTGAAGATCTTGTTGCAATGTCACGAACATCTCAGGCGTAGTGAACTCTCTTAAGGCATCCAAATCGCCAATATCCCAGGCCTTTTGCAAGCGGGTGAAGTAATGTTTTGCATTACTTAAAAAAGCGATTTGATCAAAGCCCTCTGGCAAGCGCTGTTCTACGATAACAGGGTCAGCTGCAGGCGTCCCAAATTGATTGGCAAATTGCGTATTCGTTCCACCAACCGGTGTGTAATTCGGTTCTTGACGTGCATTTGAAAAATCGAGATTCGATTTTTGCAATGGCATCTCTGTCCTTGAATCCTTGGGGATATGCGCTTGGCTTGATTTAGCCGTTGTAGGCATGAATTTTCTGACAATAAACATCAAAACAACAGCGGCCAATAAAGCAAATAAAAGTCCTGTGGCAAAAGAGGCTGCTGCTTCACCCATGCCGAAATGAGACAAGAGATAACCAATACCTAAACCCGCAGCAATCCCCCCCAGCATGCCTCCCATGCCAAACCCTTGCTTAGCTGGAGCTGGTGCTTGGGTGGCGGGCGTCGCTGGTTTTGTCTGTGGAGCCGTATTTTGCGCAGGAGCAGGTTGAGCTTGCTTTTGGATTGGCGCACTAGGGGTGCGTCCCATCGTTTTGCCGCCACCTAAACGCGCTGCCTCAACACTCGCAATTGAACTTGCCAATAAAAAAATACTGGCGAAGCCAGAAAACAATATTTTTAACAACATTTTTTTCATCTGCAAAATCTCCAAAAACGAAAAAACGATATAAACAAAATACCTCAATGCGTCTAATACTACATGGAGTCCAAAAACCTAGTATTTGACCCCAATATGTAGGGCTACTATACCCCCAGTCATTCTATGGGTATCAACCTGATCAAAACCTGAATCGAACATCATTTGTTTTAAGGTTTCAGCGTCTGGGTGCATCCGAATTGATTCGGCTAAGTATTGATAACTAGATGAATCTTGAGCCACTTTCGCCCCAAGCCAGGGGAGGACCTTAAACGAATAAAGGTCATAAATTGGTTGAATCAAGCGATCTGGCTTTGAAAATTCAAGGATCAAAACTTTGCCGCCTGGCTTTACTGTGCGAGCCATCTCTTGGAGCGCCACTTCTTTGTGCGTCATATTGCGCAATCCAAATGCAAGACTAATGACATCAAAATGATTGGCGGGAAAAGGAATTTTCTCGGCATCAAGCTGAATGCAAGGTAAGCGCATACCGCGGTCTAGCAGTCGATCCCGACCAACACTTAACATCGAGGCATTAATGTCGCTTAACCACACTTCAGCGTCAGGATGAACCCCCCACTGCGCCGCTTTCGCAAATGCAGCCGCAAGATCGCCTGTTCCACCGGCAATATCAAGCACCCGATTTCCTGGCTTAACTTGAGCTTGGCCAATCGTAAATTGCTTCCAAAATCGATGTAGACCTAATGACATCAAATCATTCATCACATCATACTTATTAGCAACCGAATCAAACACCTCAGCAACTTTGCTTGCTTTTATTGACTCATCAACGCTTTCATAACCAAAATGAGTTTTTGACATCGTTATTTTTCGACCCTCTAGTGGCCGCATCCGTGCGAAGCCGAAACCATGGGAGCATCCCGATCTATACCGGTTGCTTTAAGTTTTTGAAGATGCCCTTCCCACCATTCATCTTGGTGTTCACATAAATCGAGCAAATAATCCCAAGAATACAAACCAGAATCATGTCCGTCTGAAAAGGTCGGCTTAACGGCGTAATGCCCAACTGGCTCTAGGGTGACGATGGTGACATCGCGTTTTCCGGTTTGCAAGGTTTCTTGCCCAGGGCCATGACCCCTTACTTCGGCGGAGGGCGAAAAAACTCGCAAAAACTCAAAGGGCAAGCGATAACGTTTACCCCCCTCATATTCAATCTCTAAAACCTTCGAGGTTTCATGCACTACTAAGTTGACTGGAAGCATTGAACCAAGACCCTTTTCAATTCCGCCTAGATTGGCGTAATTCACTGACTGTTTAATGCAATTGTCACCCAAAAATGAGTTTCCTATCGTCGGAGCCGTGAAAGGTAAGGCAGCAGATGAATCAGATTAAAGACGAAAAAACCTTGTAAAGTAAGGACTTAACTGGCATCCGTGGTACGCTCAAAGTATGAAAACGAATTATTTACAAAAAATACTCACCGCGCGGGTTTATGACGTGGCGCGAGAAACCGAATTGATGGAAGCCAAAGAGCTTTCAAAGCGACTTGGCAATCAAATTCTATTAAAAAGAGAAGATAACCAGCCCATCTTCTCATTTAAGCTCCGCGGGGCATATAACAAAATGGCGCAACTCAGCCCTGCGGAATTAAAAAGGGGTGTCATTGCGGCTTCTGCTGGCAATCATGCGCAAGGGGTTGCGCTTGCTGCAGCAAAACTAAAATGCAAGGCAACGATTGTGATGCCGATTACTACCCCCCAAGTCAAAATCGATGCAGTCAAATCTCGGGGCAAATCTTGGGTGAACTTGCTACTTCATGGCGATTCTTATAGTGACGCCTTTGAATATTCTCAAGTATTGCAAAAAAAGAAAGGCTTCACTTTTGTTCATCCGTTTGATGATCCCGACGTGATTGCTGGTCAGGGAACCATTGCTCAAGAAATTTTGCAGCAGCACGAGGGTCATATCGACGCTATTTTTGTTGCAATTGGAGGAGGTGGATTAGTTTCTGGGATCGGTGCATATGTAAAAGCAGTGCAGCCTAAAATTAAAATTATTGGTGTTCAAACCGTCGACTCGGATGCAATGAAGCGCTCTCTAACGGCTGGCAAACGAGTTGAGTTAAAAGAAGTCGGACTTTTTTCAGACGGCACTGCTGTCAAATTGGTTGGCAAAGAAACATTTCGCATTTGCCAAGATGTCGTTGATGAAATTATTATCGTCGATACGGATGAAATTTGCGCCGCAATCAATGATGTTTTTACCGACACTCGCAGCATTTTAGAACCGGCTGGTGCTTTATCGATTGCTGGACTCAAAAAGTACGTTGATCAGCGTCGCCCCAAAAATAAAACTTTTGTCGCGATTGCCTGCGGTGCAAACATGAATTTTTCACGCCTGCGTTTTGTTGCAGAACGTGCCGATGTAGGCGAATTTCGTGAAGCGGTTTTTGCGGTGACCATTCCCGAAGAACGTGGCTCGTTTAAAGAATTCTGTCGCATTTTAGGAAAACGTAATGTCACTGAATTTAACTACCGAATTGCCGATCAAAAACAAGCCCACATTTTTGTTGGGATTAGCACCCAAAAAGCAAGCGACAGTCGTTTAGTTGCGCAAAGTTTTCGTAAAGCTGGCTTTGCAACCGTTGATCTCACGCACGATGAATTAGCAAAGTCTCATATACGACATATGGTTGGCGGTAGCTCAAAGCTTGCTAAGGATGAGTTGGTTTATCGCTTTGAATTTCCAGAGCGGCCAGGGGCCCTAATGCGCTTTCTAGATAGCCTTGCGCCCAATTGGAATATTAGTCTGTTTCATTATCGCAACCATGGCGCCGACTACGGCAGAATCTTGGTTGGTATTCAAGTTCCAGAAAAAGAAAAAAATGCTTTTCAACATTTTTTAAAAAAATTGGGCTACCCCCACTGGGATGAAAGCTCTAATCCCGCCTACCGTTTGTTCTTAAAATAGAGTGATTGCCGATGTCGTATAGTCTCGCTGGAAAACTAGTCGTTGCGATTTCTTCAAGGGCTCTGTTTGACTTTGAAGAAGAAAATCATCTTTTTGAAACGAGTGATGATAGTGCTTATATGAAATTACAATTGGAGCGCTTATCCATACCTGCCAAAGCAGGGGTTGCTTTTCCATTAGTAAAAAAATTGCTTACTTTTAACCAAGGCAAAGAGCAGCGGGTTGAAGTAGTCATTCTTTCACGGAACGATCCAGTAAGTGGTCTACGCGTATTTAGATCGGCACAGCATCATGGTCTCCGCCTAGAGCGAGGTGTCTTTACCAGAGGTCGACCCCCCTATCACTATCTCCGTTCATTGCAAGCAAATTTATTTTTATCCGCCAACGAAGATGATGTCCGCGCCACGATTGAGGCTGGATTTCCTGCTGCACGGGTTTATCCTGAATCGAATAAAACAGCAGAATCGCATCCGAATGAAATTCGAATTGCTTTTGATGGCGATGCCGTTCTTTTTTCAGATGAAGCCGAACAAGTTTTTCAAGATCAAGGCTTAGAGGCTTTTGTCAATCATGAGCGCCAAAAAGTTGCGATTCCACTTCCGCCAGGACCATTTAAACCGCTTTTGCAAGCGCTTCATCAACTGCAAGCTAATGGCAACCCAGACCAAGATATGCGGATTCGCACCGCCTTGGTTACAGCCCGATCTGCGCCAGCACATGAGCGCGCCATTCGCACCTTAATGAATTGGGGAATTGCAGTGGATGAGGCCATGTTTTTGGGAGGCTTATCGAAACATGATTTTTTAAAAGAATTTGAGCCTGATTTCTTTTTTGATGATCAAACCGGTCATTGCCAAGCTGCTTCGAGCGTGGTGCCCACCGGCCATGTTGTATCGGGTATTGCAAACGCTCCCAAATAAATTGGGGCTGATACTGAAATATGACTAATCTTATTCTTGGCAAAAATACCCCCTATCCAGATCGATATGATCCCGATCTCTTATTTGCCATACCACGAGAAAAAAATCGCAGGCAATTAAATATTGCCCCTAATTCAGTATTGCCATTTATGGGGGTTGATATTTGGAATGCCTACGAACTTTCTTGGTTAAATATAAAAGGCAAACCACAAATTGCGATTGGGGAATTTACGATTCCCGCCGACTCTACTTATCTGATTGAATCTAAATCGTTGAAGTTATACCTCAACAGCCTAAATCAAATGCGCTTTTTAGATATCACTGATTTGAAAAAAACAATGCAGCGCGATTTATCAAAAAAATTGGGGCTAAACCCTCAAATTGAAATTCGCTCTTTGGATACAGAAGCTCTCATTGAGAAGCCATTCAAAATTCAAGAAATGAATGGAAAATTATTAGACCGATTGGATATTGATGTCGATCCTAACTTAGTATCCGACCCGCTTTTATTGAGAGCCGATCGAGGTGCGGCACAGGTTAGCGAAATTTTGGTATCGCAGCTTTTAAAATCAAATTGCCCAGTAACCGGACAACCCGACTGGGCAAGCGTACAAATTGAATACCATGGCTGCCCGATCAATGAAGAAGGTTTATTGCGCTATCTGATCGGTTTTAGAAATGTGAATGAGTTTCACGAGCACTGCGTTGAAACTATTTTTTGTGATTTATTGCGGGAGTGTAAACCCGAAAAACTATCGGTCTACGCTCGTTATACACGGCGCGGTGGATTAGACATCAACCCATTCCGCACCAATCATAACGCCCTATGGCCAAGCAACATCCGACATGCTCGGCAATAAGTTTCATTAAAATCTAAAAACTAAAACGGAATGTCATCATCCATGGCGCCCAAAGAACTGGGTGAACTGATTGGGGCACTAGGCGCTTCTGACGCACGTGAACGACTTCCGCCATCAGGCGCCGAGTCACCTGAGCCAGCCATCTTTGAACCCAGCATTTGCATCGTTTCTGCAATAATTTCAGTCGAGTATTTTTCCTGCCCGCTTTGATCGGTCCACTTACGTGTTTGTAATCTTCCCTCAACATAAACCTGTGAGCCTTTTTTTAAATACTGACCTGCAATTTCAGCCAGTTTTCCAAAGAAAGCAATGCGATGCCATTCGGTATTTTCTTTTGTCTCGCCCGTTTGCTTATCTTTATAGCGATTTGAAGTAGCTACTGAAATATTAGTAACAGCATCACCGCTGGGCATGTAACGTGTCTCTGGATCGCGGCCTACATTACCAACGATGATGACTTTATTAACTGAAGCCATTTTGTCTCCCGAAGTAAAAGTGAATAAAAGGTGTGGCTAAAGCTTGCAATACATTTAAATTAAAAATCTATTGCGCGGTTTGCGCGGATGTTTGTTTTGAAATATCGCGCATAGGCCATGCAATTATAAGCCAGGCTAATATCAAAACTGCGCCACCGGCAAAGATCGCAAGCTCTCCTCGCCAATCCGCCAACAAGCCGCCTAAAGCGGCGCCCGTAAATAATCCTAAAGATTGTGTGGTGTTGTATACACCTAAAGCGGAGCCTTTTTCTTCCTTAGCCCACCGCGAAACTAAGGAGGGCTGAAGTGCTTCTAGTAAATTAAATCCAACGAAATATATCAATAAACCCGCAATAATTAGCGTTAAGGAATTTGCTTGCAAAAAAATAATTTGTGAAATTAACAAAATCACAATCGCGGCTAACAAAACAGTACGTAACTGTTGTTTCTTCTCACCGTAAATGATGCCAGGAACCATTAAAAAGAAAGATGCGACTACGACTGGAAAGTAAATTTGCCAATGCCGCTCCAAGGGGAATCCAGCGTCAACCAATAAACGCGGCACTACCAAAAACATTGCCACTTGGGTTGCATTTAAAACAAATACCCCAATGTTGAGACGAACCAATTCTGGGCGTAACGCTATTTCTAACAAAGGAACTTTTTTTTGTTTTATTTGCTTTGGTGGACTTGGAACCATCAACCAAGCTACTAATACAGCCAATAAACCCATGATGGCTAATAATAAAAACATGCCATCTAAACCAATCATGCGATATATGGGCGCCGCGATGACCAAGGATAAGGCAAACGAAATACCAATGCTGCCGCCCACAATAGCCATCGCGGCAGTTCTGACCTGATCCCGGGTTAAATCAGCAACCCACGCAGACACTGCAGCAGAAATTGCCCCTGCCCCCATAATTCCTCGTCCAATCGCAATCCATAGCAAATCATCGTGACTAGCTGCGATTAAAGCTCCTGCGACAAAAAGGCTTAAACCCCATAAAACCACCGGTTTACGACCAATACGGTCTGAAAGAGCTCCCAGCGGGATATGAAAAAAAGCCTGAACAATATTAAAAATCCCGAGGGTTAAACCGACTAAGAAGGCTTGTTGGCCGCCAGGCAAATCCCGAGCATGCAAGGCAAAGACGGGTAAAAGCAAAAATAGGCCCAGCATTCTTAAGCCAAAAATGCCAGCTAGGGCCAGAGTTGAGCGAAGTTCGGAAGAGTTCATGAGAAAAGGCTATATTAACAAGTTACGCTAAAAAATCATGAATACTGAAATAAAAATCCGCGGTGCTCGCACCCATAATTTAAAAAACATCAACCTAGACATTCCCCGTGAGAAATTAGTCGTTCTTACTGGGCTATCTGGATCGGGCAAAAGTTCATTGGCTTTTGACACACTCTACGCTGAGGGTCAACGTCGTTACGTTGAATCGCTTTCAGCTTATGCGCGTCAATTTCTTCAGCTCATGGAGAAACCGGATGTTGATGTCATTGAAGGTTTATCTCCAGCAATCTCGATTGAACAAAAGGCGACTAGTCATAATCCTCGCTCTACGGTTGGCACGGTAACTGAGATACACGATTATCTGCGCTTGCTATTTGCGCGTGCTGGAACACCTTACTGCCCAGACCATGATCTCGCCTTAGAAGCACAAAGTGTTTCACAAATGGTCGATACGGTTTTAGCAATGCCCGAAGAGACGAAGTTAATGATCCTCGCGCCCATTGTTAGCGAGCGCAAAGGTGAGTTTGTTGATTTATTCCAAAACCTTCAAGCCCAAGGGTTTGTGCGCTTTCGAGTGCGCTCTGGCGGTGGCACAGCAAATGCAGCACTGGCTCAAATTTTTGAATCAGAGCAACTCCCTAAATTAAAGAAAAACGACAAGCATTCGATTGAGGTTGTGGTTGATCGAATTAAAGTAAAGCCCGAGATTGAACAGCGCTTAGCAGAATCTTTTGAAACTGCACTGCGTCTTGCCGAAGGCAGAGCCATGATTGTCAATATGGACACTGGCGCTGAAATTATTTTTTCGAGTAAATTTGCTTGTCCGATTTGTTCTTATTCTTTACAAGAACTAGAGCCCCGCCTCTTTTCATTTAATAACCCAATGGGAGCATGCCCAAGCTGCGATGGCTTGGGACATATTTCCTTCTTTGATCCAAAAAGAGTCGTTGCCCATCCCGATCTTTCTTTAGCATCGGGAGCCATTAAAGGATGGGATCGACGTAACCAATTCTATTTCAAACTATTACAGACCCTAGCAAAATATGGCGGTTTTGATTTAGAAAAGCCTTTCGAAAAATTAAGCAAAAAAGCGCAGGATTTAATTCTTCACGGATCTGGCGACGAAACGATCCCGTTCGAATACTTAAATGAGCGCGGAAAAAATGTAGTGCGTGAACATTCTTTTGAAGGAATTTTGTCTAATTTTGAGCGGCGTTATCGAGAAACTGATTCGAGCACAGTTCGAGAAGAGTTGGCGCGCTACCAAAACATACGATCTTGTCCGGAATGTGCCGGAACCCGCCTGCGCAAAGAAGCGCGCTTTGTAAAAGTAGGCGATGGCAAACAGGCGCGTGGCATTTACGAAATTAGTGCTCTGCCTCTTCAAGCCGCACAAGATTATTTCGCAACGCTTAACTTAAAAGGATCCAAACGCGAGATCGCCGATAAGATTGTTAAAGAAATCAGTTCGCGCTTACGCTTTTTAAATGATGTCGGTCTTGATTATCTCTCGCTTGAGAGAAGTGCCGACACGCTTTCCGGGGGAGAGGCGCAACGAATTCGCCTCGCCTCGCAAATTGGCTCAGGATTAACTGGGGTGATGTACGTACTAGATGAGCCTTCGATTGGTTTGCACCAACGCGATAACGACCGCTTAATTTCAACACTGAAACATTTGCGCGATCTGGGTAATAGCGTTTTGGTTGTTGAGCACGACGAGGATATGATTCGCTCTTCTGATTATGTGATTGATATTGGCCCGGGAGCAGGTGTTCATGGCGGCGAAATTGTTGCCGTTGGGACCCCGCAAGAAGTTGAAAATAACCCCAAATCACTAACTGGTGCCTATTTATCGGGACAAGAAAAAATTGACGTCCCTGAAAAGCGCACACCCTCGGACGGGCGATTTTTGACGATCATGGGTGCAAAAGGCAACAATCTTGCCAATGTGAATGCGGCAATCCCAATCGGTCTACTTACTTGCGTTACCGGAGTTTCGGGGTCGGGTAAATCAACCTTGATTAACGATACCCTCCATTTTGCAGTCGCCCAACATTTGTATGGGTCAAGTGCTGAACCAGCGGCGCACTCAAGCATCGAGGGAATTGAGCATTTCGACAAAGTGATTAGCGTAGATCAATCCCCTATCGGCAGAACTCCGCGCTCAAATCCAGCGACTTACACGGGCTTATTTACGCCGATTCGCGAATTATTTGCTGGGGTTCCTGCCTCCCGCGAACGCGGATATGAGGCTGGGCGTTTTTCATTTAACGTCAAAGGTGGACGTTGTGAAACCTGCGAAGGCGATGGCGTCTTAAAAGTAGAAATGCATTTCTTGCCAGACGTTTATGTACCTTGCGATGCCTGCCATGGCAAACGATATAACCGCGAAACCTTAGATATCCGCTATAAAGGAAAAAATATTAACGAAGTACTATCCATGACGATTGAGCAAGCGCATGAATTTTTTGATGCAGTGCCTGTCGTTAAACGCAAATTAAAAACCTTGTTAGATGTTGGCTTGGGTTATGTTCGTCTTGGTCAAAGCGCAACCACCTTATCGGGGGGCGAAGCACAACGGGTCAAACTTTCTTTGGAACTATCTAAACGTGACACCGGCAGAACACTTTATATTTTGGACGAGCCTACAACTGGATTGCATTTTCATGATATTAAATTGCTACTGGGTGTGATTCATACCCTGAAAAAACATGGGAACACGATTGTGATTATCGAACATAACCTCGACGTCATCAAAACTGCGGATTGGATTATTGATTTGGGTCCGAATGGAGGAGCTGGCGGCGGCCAAATTATTGCTACAGGAACCCCTGAAGAAGTCGCCAGTAATCCGAAAAGCTTTACTGGAAAATATTTGGCCCCGTTATTAAAAAGTACAAACAAAAATAATGGCTTAGAAAAGAAGGTCTCAAAAAAACTTAGTCTGGTTTAAATTCGGCCGGCGGCTCCTCTTCCTCATCTGCGCCAAAATAATCGCGGAAGAGGCTATATCTTTCTTTGCGGGCACCATTAATCCGCTCTTCTACTTTTTCTGCAGGCATTCCCATAATTAAAAGAATGTGGGAGGCTAGGATCAAACTGCCCTCAATCAACTCGGGGATCACATCCGTAGCGCCCGCATTTTGCAATTGAACTAAATCGGCATCGTCGCGCGCTCGGACTAAGGCGGGAATATGGGGGTGCAAATGGTTTGCCTGGTGCAATATTTTTAAACTAGCTCTAGTATGGATAAAGCTAATTACTAAGGCTTTGGCGCGCTTAATTCCCGCCGCTTTCAAGTAGTTTTCACGGGTGGCATCGCCATAAACAACCTTATAACCAGCTGCACTAGCCTCTGCAATGCGGTCAGGATTTAAATCCAAAGCCAAATACGGAATATTTTCTTGCTCTAAGATTTTTGCTAATCGTTGACCGGAGCGTCCGAACCCACAAATCACAATATGATTTTCGTTACGAACACTTTGGGATGCAACTTTGGTCAGTGCCAGTGATTGTAAAAGCCATTCACTGCTTGCAAATTTCATGGCAATACGATCGCTATAGAAAATCAAAAATGGTGCGACTAGCATCGATAAAAGCATGGCTGCTAAAACCGCCTGACTAAAAGCTGGATCAATCAAATTAAGCCCGTCGATTTGATTTAATAAAACAAAACCAAACTCTCCTGCTTGCGCCAAACAAAGTCCGGTGCGAATTGAAACGCCAGGGCTTGATCCCGATAATCGAGTAAGCGCTGCCACTAGAACAAACTTAAATAAGAGGGGCAGAATAAATAATGCGAGCACCAAACTCCACTCATTCACAATGATGGTGAAATTAAGCTGCATACCAATCGTAATAAAAAAGAGGCCCAATAAAACATCCCTAAAGGGCTTGATGTCCTCTTCCACTTGATGGTGATAAGGCGTTTCGGAAATTAACATTCCCGCCAAAAAAGCCCCGAGCGCGAGGGATAATCCGAAAAATTCGGTTAACGCTGACATGCCCAATACGACCAATAGCAAATTGAGCATAAATAATTCTTGCGAGCGCTGATTAGCAACGATTCGAAACCAGCGACTCATTAATTGTTGGCCAATAAAGAAAATGAGGCCTAAAGCAATCGTAATTTTGATTGCTGCCAAACCTAAAACTGAAACAATATCCTGTGTGTTGTTTCCTAAAGACGGTACCAAAATTAATAAAAAAATCACGGCCAAATCCTGGAATAATAAAATTCCGATGACGTTTCGCCCATGAGGGCTCTCCGTTTCCATGCGATCTGAAATTAGCTTTGAAACAATCGCTGTCGAAGACATCGCTAACGCCCCTCCTAAAGCAATTGCCGCCTGCCATGAAATAGCATAAAGCCAATTAATCATTAAGCTGGCTGGAACAGACAAAAGAATAGTCAGGAAAACTTGGCTACCGCCAAGGCCAAAGACGATTTTGCGCATGGCCCGCAACTTATAAATATTGAATTCAAGGCCAATTGAAAACATTAAAAAAACCACCCCAAATTCCGCTAAATACTTGACAGTATCGGAATCTGTTGCCAATCTGAGGGCATGCGGACCAATCAGAATTCCAATGCCCAGATAGCCTAAAATCGGTGGCAGCCCAAAATAGCGGAAAATAAGAACCCCAGCCACACCTGAGGCAAGCAAAATAAGGGTTAATTGAAGAACTGAGGGCATATACTCACTCCATGATAGCCAAGACTCAAAACAACACGCTTTCGCTAGCGCGAGATACCCTTACCATTGAGGCGGATTCGCTGATTACGATGCGCAATCGCCTAGAAGGCAATGGCGCCAATTCCTTTCTGAAAGCAATTGAATTGCTGCATGCCTGCCAAGGAAGAATTGTGGTTTCGGGGATGGGGAAATCGGGTCATATTGCGCGCAAAATCTCGGCTACCTTTGCTTCTACAGGCTCGCCCGCTTTCTTTGTTCACCCGGCCGAAGCAAGCCATGGCGATTTAGGAATGGTCACTCGCGATGATGTTTTTGTAGCTCTTTCAAACTCGGGGGAGACTCAGGAGTTACTCACGATTGTGCCGATCATTAAAAGAACCGGGGCAAAACTGATCGCCCTAACAGGCGAACCCAATTCATCTTTAGCCAAGCTAGCCGATGCGCATTTGAATACAGCGGTAGAGCGTGAGGCCTGCCCCTTGAATTTAGCGCCCACCTCAAGCACAACCGCAATGTTAGCGATGGGCGATGCTCTTGCAGTAGCCTTGCTTGACGCCAGGGGATTCCAAGCCGAAGATTTTATTCGCTCGCATCCCGGGGGGCGACTTGGTCGCAAATTATTAATCCACGTTTCCGAGGTCATGCGCAGTTTTGAAAATACCCCCAAAGTTATGATTAGCGCTTCTTTTAAAAATGCCTTGCAAGAAATGACCGCTAAAAAAATGGGTTTAGTGGTGGTTACTCATCCCGATAACTCGGTGGCAGGAATTTTGACGGATGGCGATTTACGACGCTTATTAGAGAAATCAGCGAATTTAGAAGCAGTCACTCTCAATACCGCCATTACTCCAAAACCGCGCACGATCCCACCAGACTTGCTGGCTGAAGAGGCCATTGAAATGATGGAAAAATTTCGGATTAATCATTTAGTGGTCGCTGATAAAAATGGAAAATTATTGGGCGCCCTCAATCTACATGACCTATTTGCCGCTAAAGTCATTTAATTTATATCGCCCTATTGATGCCAATTGCTTTTAACACCCCCCTTTCAAATCAAATTCAAGCCTTTCCTCAGGCCTTAGAACGAGCCGCAAAAATTAAGATGCTGGTGCTCGATGTGGATGGCGTCCTGACGAATGGCACTATTTTCCTTGGTAGCGATGGTAAAGAATTTCAAAAAGCATTCGATATTCAAGATGGCCATGGAATTAAACTCTTACAAAGTTGCGGAATTCCCTGTGCCGTGATTACAGGCCGGCACTCAAAAATGATTTCAGTGCGCTGCGAAGAATTGGGAATTACACATCTCTTTATGGGCGTTACACATAAAAATATTGCTATGGCTGAATTATTAAAACGTGTCAATTTGAACGCAGCAGATCTTGCTGTGATGGGAGATGACTGGCCTGATATACCCATGATGCTGAAAGCAGGCTTAATCATTGCGCCAGCACAAGCGCATGCAGAAGTTATTGCTATGGCTCATTATGTGACTCACCAATCCGGGGGCGAAGGCGCTGTCAGAGAGGTATGTGATTTAATCTTAAAAGCACAAAATTATTATGAGCCACTATTGCAAGCGATTAAAAGTCAAACCTCATCTTAATGATTACCGCACTCACGATTCGCACTAGCGCATTTCGTTTTCTATTTAGAGTCATGCCATTTTTAATCATGGCGCTCCTAACCTTACTTACTTTTTGGTTGGTCAAAAAAAGTGCTCCGCCAGAAACATCCCTTCTACAACGCGTTCCAAAGCACGAGCCTGATTACATTCTGAATAATGGCGTACTTTCTAATTTAAATGAATTAGGCCAAACCAAATATCGACTACTTGGAAAAAAACTAATTCATTACGAAGACGATGCATCGATCGACATTACCAAACCTCGTATGCGCAGTTTTAATGAAGGCAAAGCCCCCGTAACCGTCACAGCTAATATGGGTCACTTAGATGGGGATGTCAGCATCCTCGACTTAAATGGCAACGGAGAAATTTTTCGCCCAGCTCAAGAGGCCAATGCAGAAAAAAAGGCGAGCCCCCAAATGATTGCTCGTTCAGATTATTTCCAAGTATTGATTAATGACGATGTGATTAAAACCCACTTGCCGATCCAGCTTGAGCAGGGATTTTCTGTTCTTAATTCGTCTGAGGGCGGCACTTTTAACAATGTCCAACAAAGCATGGTTCTCAACGGACGAGTCAAAGGACGTATAGAACGTTCAGAACAAGGTGCCCGATAATGGTCCGCCCATTCAATGCTACTGTTTTAGCTATTTTCTTATCAACCGCATTATTCGCTACCGATATCTTTGCTGAAAAAGCGGATCGGGATAAGCCTTTAATTATCAATGCTGACACAGTAAAACTCGATGACGTTGAACAAAAATATAATTTAATTGGTGATATTTTGTTAACTAAAGGGAGTATGTTAGCTACCGGTGATGATGGCCTGATTGTGGTGGACCCTCAAGGCTATGAAAATATGAATTTAAAGGCTGCCCCCCGAAATTTTGCCACTTTACGAACACGCCGTGAAGGTTTGCTCAATGAATATATGCAAGGCATAGGAAAAAATGTTCTTTATGATGGTAAAAAGGAACAGGTTATTTTTATTGGCGATGCGAAAATGAAACGTTTATTGAATATGCAAATGCTAGATGAACTGCAAGGCGCCAAAATCGAATATGAAGATATTAAAGAAAGTTATAAAGTGAGTTCGCCACTAGCCAATCGGCAAAATTTGTTTCCACAATCAAAAGCGATCTTAGCGCCTCGCTCTAAAGCACCAATGAGTCAATAGATATCGTGAGTAAGCTAGATTCAGTTCTACCACCAGCTGTTTTAATAGCCACCAACCTCAAAAAACGCTATGGGTCTCGAACGGTTGTTCGGGATGTCAGTATTGAGGTTAAAAGCGGTGAAGTGGTTGGTCTTTTGGGCCCTAACGGAGCTGGAAAAACGACGTCGTTTTATATGATTGTTGGCTTGGTTCCGCTCGATGGTGGCGACATTACATTAGATGGCAAAAAAATTAGCGGTCTACCGATTCACGAACGCGCACGTCTCGGATTGTCTTATTTGCCACAAGAAGCGTCGGTATTCCGAAAATTGAATGTTGCTGAAAATATTCAAGCGGTTCTCGAGCTTCAAGTTCAAGGCGGTAAAAAATTAAGCGCTACACAAATAAAAACTCGTTTAAATGAATTATTAGATGAGTTACAAATTAGTCATCTACGCAATAATCCCGCCCTCTCCCTTTCTGGAGGAGAGCGTCGTCGGGTTGAAATTGCTCGTGCACTAGCTTCCCAGCCCAAATTTATTCTGCTGGATGAGCCCTTTGCTGGAGTAGATCCGATTGCAGTTGGAGAAATTCAACGCATTGTGCGTTTTTTACGAAATCGCCAAATTGGCGTTTTAATCACAGACCACAATGTGAGAGAAACTTTGGGTATTTGTGATCACGCTTACATCATTAGCGAAGGTCGTGTTTTGGCGGCAGGTAAACCGGAAGAAATTATTCTTAACGAGGAGGTGCGTAGGGTCTATTTGGGCGAAAACTTCCGCATGTAAATTTCTTAAGCCTTTGTTTCTTTTGAATAATTTTAAGAAACTCAAAATTAGTCGATTTAGGGATTGGTTTTCATTGAAATCACTGGTAGGCTAGAGTAACGCAGTGGTTTTGCGTTGTCATAGGAGGAGTGATTGATGAATTTAAAAATTAATAGTCGCCATCTTGAAATAACCCCTGGAATTAGAACGCATTTAGAAGAGCGTTTGCAGCGAATTCGTAAACATTTTGATCACGTGATTGATGCGTCCGCTTTTTTGATGGTGGATAAAGCAAAAGAAAAGGATTTAAGGCAAACCGCTGAACTCACTTTGCACTTGAAAGGTAAAGATCTTTTTGCTCAAGCGCACCATGAGGATTTATATCATGCGATGGATGCCGTAATTGACAAATTAGATCGCCAAGTCGTAAAACACAAAGAACGTATTCAAAATCACCATCATCCAAAAACTCAGGATTTCAGTCTCCCACTTTAGCGACATATAATGAAAGGTCATGAGTGTACTTGCAGACCTTTTTGATCCTGACAGCATTTCACTGAATGTTTCGGCCACTTCTAAGGCTGAAGCATTCCGCCTTGCTGCTGATTACTTTGCAAAGAAACTATCTATTTCCAATGAATTAGTGGTTCGCTTCTTAAATGATCGGGAGGCGCTCGGTTCCACTGCGCTTGGCGCTGGAGTTGCAATTCCCCATGGGAGAATTAAAGGCCTTAAACAGTCCTGCGCTGCTTTTTTTAGACTGCCCCAAGGGATTGAATTTCAGGCGCCGGATCAATTACCAGTTTCAATCTTAATTTTTCTTTTAGTTCCAGAAAAAGCGACCCAAGATCATCTTGAAATTCTCTCGACTATTGCGCAACTTTTATCGGATACCACTGCTCGAGAAACCCTTCAACAAGAACTGGATCCGAATAAGGTGAGTCAATTTATTCGTGGATGGAGTCCTTAAGCGATGAGCCAGCAATTACTTTTAGAGGGGATAACGGCTCAACAAATTTTTGATGACAATCTGGCCGACTTAAAACTTTCCTGGCTTAGTGGTTTAGAAGGAGCTGATCGAAAATTTAATCCCGAGGCAGTCCGAGCTGCTGCAGCATCCTCTGACTTAGTGGGTCACTTGAATATGATCCACCCCAGCCGCATTCAAATTTTTGGTGAGCAAGAAGTGGATTACCATGACAATTTAAGCTCCATTGAGCGCTCCAAGCAATTTGAACAACTTATTTCCAAAAAACCCCCTTGCTTAATTATTGCTGATTCACGTAAAGCCGATCCTGATCTGCAACTGCATTGCCAACGCTCCTCCACACCACTGTTTGCGACATCTGTTTCTGCCGCGGAAGTGATCGATCATTTGCGTATTTATTTAACTAAAATTGGTGCCCCTTGCGTCACAATGCACGGCGTTTTTATGGATATCCTAGGTTTAGGCGTTTTAATAACAGGCGAGTCTGGCCTTGGTAAAAGCGAGTTAGGGCTTGAGCTCATTTCTCGTGGCCACGGTTTGGTTGCCGATGATGCAGTTGATTTCACCCGCCTAGGTCCCGACTACATTGAAGGGCGTTGCCCTCAAATTTTGCGAGATTTACTTGAAGTGCGTGGCTTAGGCCTTTTAGATATCCGAACTATTTTTGGCGAAACCGCAGTACGCCGCAAACTAAAACTCCGTTTAATTGTGCAATTACTTCGAAGAAGTGATGGCGAATTCGAACGCCTACCGATTGAATCTCAATTCATCCCTGTTCTGGATACCCCGATCCGCACCGTCAAAATTCAAGTGGCGGCTGGTCGCAACTTAGCTGTTTTGGTCGAGGCTGCGGTTCGAAATACCATTTTGCAATTACGCGGTATCGATACCCTCAAAGATTTTATTGATCGCCAACGCGCCCAAATGAATCATGATCAAGAAACAAGTAAAACTCAAGGTCGTTTACTTTAATAGCGGCGTGAATTGATATGAAAATACAACTGATTACTGGAATTTCTGGATCAGGAAAGTCGGTTGCGCTAAAAGTTTTTGAAGATGCGGGGTACGACTGTATTGATAATTTACCCGTATTCTTGCTTGAAAATCTAGTCTTAGGAATGGAAAAGCTGGGGCAGGAGCGGATTGCCATTGCAATTGATGCTCGCCGTGGCGACTCAATTACTCAACTACCCCTTCAACTCAAGAAATTAAGTCAACAACATCAGGTTGATGTTTTATTTTTAAAATCAGATACCGCTACATTAGTGCAGCGTTTCTCCGAAACGCGCCGGCGCCATCCTCTTTCAAACCCACAAGAATCGAGCACGCTAATCGATGTGATCGAACGGGAACGAAACTTAATGGAGCCATTAGCAATCCAAGCCCATCAAATTGATACTAGTAATCTACCGGCGCATACTTTGCGTCACTGGATTCAAATCTTGCTGAAGGAAAAAGCGATTGGACTAAGCATCATTTTTGAATCATTTGCTTTTAAAAAGGGGGTGCCTAGCGAAGCAGATATGGTGTTTGATGCACGCTGCCTACCCAATCCCCATTACATCGATACGCTTAGACCCTTTAATGGAAAGGATCTCGTGATCCAAGAATTCCTTGAAAAATCGCAAGACCCTAAAGAAATGTTGGAAGATATTACCTCCTATTTAAGGAAATGGATTCCCCGCTACCTTAAAGATGGCCGTAGTTATTTAACTGTTGCTATTGGCTGTACCGGAGGGCAACATCGATCGGTTTACTTGGTTCACCAGCTTAAAAAACGCTTTTCTGAGGAATATGGCTCGGATACCCAAATTCATTTTTTAGAACGGCATCGAGAATTGGATTCAGCCCTGCCTACTTAAGTGGCTATCTCACGTAATAACAATTTTATGGGCTGAGGTAATCCAAAGGAGTCTAATTGAGCCAAGGGCGCCCAAATCAATTTCCTATCGTTTAATTTAGGCAGTTCTTTAAGATCGATTCTCCAGGTCTGAATATGTAAACGACGATGGCTAAAAATATGCTGAAGGCTAATCCCCATTTGAAATTCCTGCGCACTAGAGGTAAGCGAGTCAAGCTCTTCTGCTGAAAAGATATTTTTTAGCATTTGGGAAATAACTCTGCGCTTCATTTTGCTTACTTTTACAGTTGCTTTGGCAGTTGCTTCCGCAGTTGTTTCATAAGGTATCCAAGGACTTTCAGGCAAACACCATAGACCCCCCCAAATTGAATCTGGCGGCCTCTTAACCAGTAAAACAGAATTCTCATAAAAAATCATCGCCATATCTGCATAGAACTCAGGGGAGGCCTTTTTTTGTTTTTTTTGCGGAAGATCGTGCACCTGCTGATTTTTAAAAGCAAAGCAGGAGGAAATAAAAGGGCAGGTTTTTTTTGCCATAAGGCAAACTGGTTGTCGAGTAGTGCACCAAGTGGCACCAAAATCCATGAATGCCTGGGTATAAATTGGCATAGAACGGGCATTTTTAGGCAATACTTTTTTTGCCAAATCCCACAATTCGTCGAGCTTTTTTTTACTTTGTAAATCGCCCTGAACACCATAAACTCGGGACAATACGCGCTTTACGTTCGCATCCAAAATGGGGGTTTTTTTAGCATACGCAAATGCTGCAATCGCTCCCGCAGTCGAACGGCCAATACCCGGTAAACTTTCTAACACTTTCGGATCTTCAGGGAATAGTCCCCCATATTCGTTCAGCAAAAGAATTGCGCAGCGATGCATATTTCGTGCGCGGGTGTAATACCCTAAGCCGCTCCACTCAGCCAACACCTCATCTAAAGACGCTGCGGCCAATTTTTCTAGGCTTGGAAAGCGTCTTAAAAATTGGCCGTACCGCTCAATCACCGTAGTGACTTGTGTTTGTTGCAACATGATCTCGGATACCCAAATTAAATAGGGGTCTCTGATTCCCTGCCAAGGTAAACCGGATCTGCCATGCATTTTTTGCCAAGCGATTAATCGGCTTGCAAAATTAACAGTGTCGATTTGAATGCTGGTGCTTATTTTGCTTGCCATCATTTATCTTTTTTGGCACTGCGGGCAAAAATAACTAGAGCGTTGGCCTTGAACTAAATGCTTAATTGGGGTTTTACACGCGCGACAAGGTTCGCCAGCCCGATCATATACTTTTGCTTTCATTGTGAAATAACCTAAATCGCCATCCGCGTTAACAAAATCCTTCAAACTACTTCCCCCTGCTTGAATTGCTTTTGTAAGTACAGCGCGAATTGACTCTGCTAAACGTTCGCATTGGGGGCGCGTTAGCTTCCCAGCAGCCTTAGCGGGATGAATTCCAGCTTCAAACAAACATTCTGAACAATAAATATTACCAACACCCACTACAGCCTTCCCCGCTAACAAAAATTGCTTAACAGCGATGCTGCGCTTTCTTGAGTTTTTATATAAAACCTCAATTGCATTTGAACCACTAAATTCAGGAGAAAAGGGTTCGACCCCTAATTTCTGAATTAATGGATGGGACTCAATCGGGCCTTGCTGAAATGAGTGCCACAGAACTGCACCAAATTTTCTAGGGTCATGCAATCGCAAACTAAGTTCATTAAAAATAAATACCACCCGATCGTGCGGTTTCCATTTTTCATGGCTCGATAAAACGCGTAAAACACCGGTCATTCCGAGGTGAATCATTAAAAAACCCGTGTCCATTTCTAAAAGTAAATATTTACCCCTTCTAGATATAGCAAGTACAGTTTGACCCAATAGAAGCCTGGGTAAGGTTTTAGGAACTGGCCAGCGTAAGCGCCCGTCTAAAATTTTGACGTCCGAAATCGTTCGCCCTTGTATATGGGGCTCGATTCCTAAGCGTGTGACTTCTACTTCTGGCAATTCTGGCATCGAACTATTGTAGTTTCGAGGTTTAGAATGTGCTTATGACTGATAAAATTCGCCAAAAAATGACGGGGCCTGTAATACTAGGTATCTACAGGCCTAAGAAGGCGTGGCTAAAAAGGATCCTCGTATTGGGTGGAATCCCTTTAGCACTTCGCTTGGCACTTCACTTGGCGCTCCCCTTGGCGCTCCTAATGCCGATCGCTTGTAAGGCAGAAACACCCCCTAAATCAGCCCCCGAAAAACGGTTTCCTGAGTCTTACGCAACCCAATTAAAACATTCAAAAGTATCTGGGGCTAGTGCCGATCAGGTATTCGAAATATTAGCTTCAGAAATTGCGATTCAACGGGGTGAAGTAGGGCCAGCCTACCAAACCTATCTCAGCTTAGCCCGTCAAACAGGGCAAGCCGAATTAGCCCAAAGGGCAATGGAAATTGCAATCGCTGCAAATGCCCCTGACCTTGCACTCGTTGCAGCACAAACTTGGGACTCTTTATCGCCGAATCAAATTAAATCCAAGGAAGTCTTGGTGACTCTGTTTTTGTTAAATCAACGGTGGGCTGAATCTGTATTACCCGCTTTGGCAATCTTAAATAAACAATCTGCAGCAGAAAAAGACAAAACTTTATTGCAATGGTTGCCTTTATTTGGCAGGGCAAGCGATGAAAATGCTGCCTTAAGAGCTTATTTTGAAATCGTCTCCAATTTAAATACTCTTCCTAAAGAAACCGATGTTCTATACACCTACTCCATTGCGGCTGAAAAATCCCAACGCTTTGATGTCATGGAAAAAGTCTTACGCAGCATCATTGCAAAAAATCCAAATAATACCAATGCATTAAATGCGCTAGGCTATTCTTTTGCGGATCGCAATATTAAACTGAATGAAGCGCTTGAATTAATTAGTAAAGCCAATCGATTGGCGCCACAAGACGGATTTATTTTAGATAGTTTGGGTTGGGTCCATTTTCGCCTAGGCAACACAGAACTTGCTTTAAAAAATTTGCTAGAGGCTTTTGCGATGAAACCCGAAGCCGATATTGCTGCCCACCTTGGGGAAGTGTTTTGGACGCTCAATCGTACACAAGAAGCTGAAAAATATTGGCGTATGGGTGAAAAATTAGACGCTAATAACGCGACGCTAAAGGAAACAATTAAGCGTTTCAAGCCAGAGTGGATTATTAGCAACCCCAAAAACCAGAAGCAATGGGATGGTCGTTTTGCGGTTAAATTCAAAGATGGTAGTACCGAAGAACAGGGTGGATCAGGTGGATTTACTCTCAATCAAAATTCCCTCATTGATACTTTAGAAATTCGTAATCCAATTGGCGGTTCGATCGCTAAAATTGTGATTCAGCCTGGCGAGGCGATTCTAGAAAAAGATGGTAAGAAAATTAGTGCGATCGATGCGGATACCTTGGTTCAAAATACCCTGGGTCTGCCATTACCGGCAAGGGGCTTATCAAACTGGCTTCAGGGCGAAGTCCGTGCTGGTAGCCCCGCCAGCTTAGAGCGGGATGAGCAGGGGAATGCGACACGGATTGTTCAAGACGGCTGGATCCTGGCTTATATCTGGAGCAATAATAAAAAAATTGAAAAACTCAATATGACGCGTAATTTCAGTGGCACGTCGATCGATGTCCGCTTAGTTTTTGATCAAGCGAATGACTAAATCTTTAGAGTTACTTGCACCAGCAAAACTGAATTTATTTCTTCATATTATCGGGCGCAGAGCGGATGGATACCATTTGCTGCAATCTGTTTTCCAGTTAATAGATTGGACCGATACGGTTCATCTAACAAGTCTAAATCGAGACGCCATTGAGCGAACTAATCCCCTACCTAACGTAAACCCAGAAAATGATCTGACGGTACGGGCAGCCCATCTCCTTAAAAAATATTCGGGAACTAAGAGCGGAGTAGCAATTGAGTTAACGAAATCAATCCCAATGGGGGCTGGACTGGGTGGCGGATCCTCTGATGCTGCGAGCGTTCTGATTGGATTAAATACCTTATGGGAACTACATCTTGATACGAAAGTTTTGATGAGCTTGGGCGCTCAACTTGGAGCAGATATCCCCTTTTTTATTTTTGGTAAAAATGCATTTGTTGAAGGTGTTGGAGAAAAATTAAGTTCAGTTCCTGTTGCAGAGCGTCGCTACTTCGTATTATTTCCTGGAAAATCGATATCTACCGCAGACGTTTTTCAATCTCCCGCATTAATTCGTGACCATACGCCGCTCTCTATCGAGGCGCTCAATCCACAACTACTCCATCACCAATCGTTTACTAATGATTGTCAGTTGGCCGCTATTCAAATTTGTTCAGAAGTTCAAAATGCCTTAGATTGGCTTCAATTGCGGTTCCCAAAATCGCACCCAGTCATGACTGGATCGGGTAGTTCCACTTTTATTACACTTGAAGATAGCGATACACTTGATTTTTTACAAGTCGCATTGAAAGAACTTCCACCGGGATGGGTGGGTCGGGTTGTTCGGGGATTAAATCAAAATCCCGCTTACAATTCGGTTATCCGTAATAAATTGTGAGATACAAAAGGGGAGTCGCCAAGTTGGTCAAGGCACCGGATTTTGATTCCGGCATGCGAGGGTTCGAGTCCTTCCTCCCCTGCCATTCCATAATGAATTTTTACCTACCCAGGCCAAAACGATGAGTTCAGATTCGATCAATATTTTTACAGGAAATGCCAATCCAGCCCTAGCAGAGGCGGTCGCTAAGCAAATGAATATCCAACTAGGAAAAGCCTTTGTTGGGCGCTTTTCAGACGGTGAAATCCAGGTCGAAATTCAAGAAAATGTCCGTGGTAAAAATGTCGTGGTGATGCAGTCGACCTGCTACCCCACCAATGATAATTTAATGGAATTGATGATTATGATTGATGCCCTGAAACGGGCCTCAGCCTATCGCATTACTGCAGTTATCCCCTACTTTGGATATGCTCGCCAAGACCGTCGCCCGAGGTCAGCTAGGGTGGCTATTTCGGCTCGTATTATTGCCAATATGTTGCAATCCGTCGCTGGGATTGAACGGGTTCTGACCATGGATCTGCATGCTGACCAGATTCAGGGATTTTTTGATATCCCTGTCGACAATATTTATGCCTCCCCAGTCCTTCTCAGCGATTTAAGAACTAAAAAAGACAATGATTTGATGGTTGTCTCACCCGATATCGGCGGCGTCGTTCGTGCCCGGGCCCTCGCTAAGCAATTGGACTGTGACTTGGCGATTATCGATAAGCGCCGTCCTAAAGCCAATGTATCGGAAGTCATGCACTTAATTGGCGAGGTTGAGGGTCGCCACTGCGTCATTATGGATGACATTATCGATACTGGTGGAACCCTTTGTAAGGCTGCTGAAGCCCTTAAAGAGCGGGGTGCAAAGGGGGTTACTGCCTACTGTACCCATGCTGTTTTATCAGGTGATGCAGCCGATCGAATTGCTAGTTCACAAATTGATGAGTTAGTGGTTACTGACACTATTCCGCTCAATGCTGGGGCCAACAAAGTCAAAAAAATCCGCCAAATCAGCGTTGCCCCCCTTTTGGCTGAAACGCTGGCCCGAATCAGCAAAGGCGACTCGGTCATGTCTTTATTTGCCGAGTAAGGCTGTAAAAACCAGAAAACCGCTATAATTTGAGGCTTTCCGTTTGGTCGCGAACGGATTAACCCTTTAATAGGAGTCATCATGAAAGTAGTTGCATTCGAAAGAAGCGTACAGGGCACTGGTGCGAGCCGCCGCCTGCGCAATTCCGGGAAAACCCCTGGAATTCTTTATGGCGGAAAAACAGAAAATCCTCGCGCAATTGAACTCGATCACAATGCTCTTTTTCACGCGCTACGTAAAGAGGCATTCCATTCTTCAATTCTAGATATTGAAATTGGCGGAAAAACCCAAAAAGCATTATTGCGTGATTACCAAATGCACCCATTTAAGCCTTTAGTTTTGCATATCGATTTTCAACGCGTTTCCGCTACAGAAAAAATTCATATGCGCATCCCATTGCACTTCACTAACGCCGAGCAGTCTGATGCGGTGAAGTTTGGTGGAGCTGTAGTGAGTCATATTGCCAATGATCTAGAAATCACCTGCTTACCAGCAGATCTACCTGAGTTCTTAGAAGTTAATTTGGGCTCTATTGTGGTGGGGCAATCGATTCACGCAAAAGAAGTTCCCTTACCCAAAGGCGTTTCCTTGGTACTGCATGTTGAACAAGAGAACCCGGTTATTGCCAATGCGCGCATCCCAACCGTGAAGGCTGAACCCGATCCAGCTGAAGCGGCTACAGCTCTAGCTGCGGCGGCGACACCTACCGCTACTGAAGGTGCAGAAGCAGGCAAAGAAAAAGAGTCTGAGAAAAAATAAGTTCGTTTTATTCTGGTTTCGATTAGCTGAAAAACCCGCTCAAGTTTATTTACTGAAGCGGGTTTTTTTCTCAGTGAAGAACTGCTTACTGTGCTCTCATTAAAATTCCTTTTATGATTCAATTAATTGTTGGTTTAGGCAATCCCGGCAACAAACATGAGGGCGATCGACATAATGCCGGTTTCTGGTTTGTGTCTGCTTTAGCCAAGCAACATAAACAAACTTTAGTATCTGAAAAACGCTTCCAAGGTCAAATAGCGAAAATAAAAATTGCCACTCACGAGGTATGGCTCTTGCAGCCCGAGACATTTATGAACTTAAGTGGTGAGTCGGTTGCTGCAGTTTGTCGTTTTCGTAAAATCCCCCCACAAGAGGTTTTAGTTATACACGATGAACTTGATCTTAAACCAGGCATTGCCAGATTAAAACAAGGTGGCGGAACTGGGGGTCACAACGGTCTCAAAGATATTCAGGCGCAACTTGGAAACCCGCAATTTTGGCGACTGCGGCTTGGAATCGGACACCCTCGTGATATTGAATTGGTCAAAAATGGAGAAAAACCAGTAATGGATGTCGCTGATTTTGTTTTGAAAAGACCTACCGCATCCGAAGAAGAAAAAATACATCGAGCGATCGAGCGATCGATTGCCATATTGCCCAAATTAGTTCTCGGTGATGCACAAAATGCGATGCAAGAACTGCATCAGGACGAATAAAGTCTAAGTTAAGCCAGATTGAGCAGTAATTAATTTTTTATATTTCTGCATTAGCTGATCTTGAGTTTCATTAAAACTCGGGTTCAGAGGAATGCAATCTACTGGACAAACTTGTCGGCATTGGGGTGCATCAAAATGCCCAACGCACTCAGTGCATTTTTGTGGATCGATTTCATAAATTTCAAGACCCATATAAATTGCATCATTCGGGCACTCTGGCTCACAAACATCGCAATTAATACATTCATCGGTAATCATTAAGGCCATAGAGTCCTAGGATGGCTTCTTTTTGTCCAATTTTTTAAGCAGCCACTTTTCTACTGATGGAAAAACGAATTTACTCACATCGCCGCCCATCGATGCAATTTCTCGAACAAAAGTTCCTGAAATAAATTGATATTGATCGGAGGGTGTTAAAAATAAGGTCTCGACATCGGGTAATAAATAACGATTCATACCTGCCATTTGAAATTCATACTCAAAATCAGAAACAGCCCTTAAACCGCGAACAATAACGCGTGCGTCATGTTGTCGCGCAAAATCCTTTAATAACCCAGAGAATCCAGCAATTTCAACATTGGGATAATGACCTAATACTTCTTTCGCAATTTCAATACGCTCGGCCAAAGTAAAAATGGGATTTTTACTACGGCTATCGGCTATCCCAACAATTAATTTAGAAAAAATACTGGAAGCCCTTCGAACGAGGTCTTCATGACCTCTTGTCATCGGGTCAAAAGTTCCCGGATAAACAGCAATTGCCATGCTAATTCCCCTTAATTATCCAAGCCCAAGAATGGGCTCTCAACAACTACAGTTTAGCTGGATCTCCCAGAAAATAGAAAAGCCTGTACTTGCGTGGTTTTCATTTGCTTTGCAAGCTGCCAACTGGGGCCTAGACAAACTAGAATGTCCTCTAAATGAACTTTGGTGGGGCATTCAATATAAATTCGCCCCCCTGCATGAGGATCACAGCAATGTGCCGCCTGTATCACTATCTTTTCGAATAAATCGTAACTAGCAAATGGCGGGTCAATAAAAATTAGATCCCAACTGGAACCGGCTTGACGATCTAAAAATACAGTGGCGTCTTCACAGATTAAATTAACTTTTCCTAGGCAGGGGCTTGAATTTAATAAAGTCAATTGCTTTTCAAGATTTGCAAATATCGCGCGTTCTTTCTCGATTAAAGTAACCCAGCTCGCACCCCGTGAGGCAGCCTCAAAACCCAGCGCTCCACTGCCCGCAAACAAATCGAGTACCCGCAGATTCGATAAATCCCTGCCCAACCAATTAAACAAAGTTTCACGTACACGATCAGAGCTAGGTCTTAATCCAGGCCGATTGAGTACAGGAATTTTTCGGCTGCGCCAAATACCTGAAATAATCCGGATTTGATTTGCTTGGTCAGCCAAAGAAATGATTTACTTTTGTTGAGGTCCAAGCACTACGGTTAACATTCGTTGCATATCTAAATGCCTTTTAAATGCCTGCTGAATTTGTTCGCGACTGACAAGGGCTACATTGTTGGTCCAAGTATCCATCGTATCTAATGGCAAACGATTCCATGTAATTGCTGATAAATTTTCAAGTAATTTTCGATTGCTATCAATCCTTAATGGATACCCATTTATTAAATTCGCCTTAGCAGCTTCAAGTTCTTTATCATCAGGTCCGTTAAGAATAAATTGACCAATAGTCTCAGCCAACACTTGCAAACTTAATTTAGCCTGATCGTTTCTGGTTTGAACACCGGCTTGAAAAATTCCTGTGTCTTGCCCAAAATTGAAATAGCTGTAAACACTATAGGCTAAGCCTCGCTTTTCACGAACCTCTGCCATTAAGCGCGAGACGAAACCACCGCCCCCCAAAACATAGTTACCCACCATCAATGGAAAATAATCAGGGTGATCTCGAGCCACTCCTGTCATTCCCATAGCGATATGAGTCTGCTGACTATCAAAAACGACTTGGATTTCTCGCTCAGAACTGGGCAACAGGGGTGATACCGATAATTTAACTAGAGGCGAAGGATTTTTTGCTTTATTTTTAAGTTCTGCGCTTAACTGAAAGGCAATTAAATTGGCTTCAGCAATATCTAAGTCACCAACTAGATTAATAATGATTCGATCTTTAGTATAAAAGTCTTGATAAAAACGTTTTAAATCGCTGGGTTGAATTGCGGCAATCGATTGAGAGCTGGGTGATTCTGCTAAAGGGTACGCTCCATATACTGCTCTTTTAAAACGCTTTGCTAATACCACATCTGGTTTCGTATTTTCTTCCCGCAAAGCAGTCATCGTGCGCTGTTTCTCACGCTCAATAATTTTGGGGTCATAAATTGGATTTGATAAAACGGCGGCAAGCAAAGGAATAGCCCGCTCGCGGATATCGATGCGGCTTAAAGATCGCAATTTAATTAAGGCTCTTTCGCCGCTTGCGCCAGTACTTAGGTTGGCGCCTAAATCAGCAATTTCATCTGCCAACCTTGCTTCGCTCATCATTTGCCGATTCAAGATAATGCCGCGATCTAACAAATCGGCAGTCATTGCAGCAAGACCACTCTTGCCCTTAGGATCATAGCGCCCACCAGCATCGATACTAATTTCAATATCAATCATCGGCAAACTTTTAGTTTGAATTAAGTAAGCCTCGACCCCATTTTGAGGATTTAATTTGTGAATGGGTAGGGCTGCATTAGCGCTACTAAAAATCATTACTCCGAGCAATAAAAGCCATTTAATGGAACTCGTTTTAAATTGATAAAACATATTCATGGTTTCCATCTAATGAGAGCGAAGATTTGACTTTTGTGGCTCTGCCTTACTGTTCGAGCGTGCTTGCGGATCTAATGTAACAAGAGTTAAACCTTCGTCTTGTAGATATTTTTTTGCAACCGCTTGAATTTGCTGCGGAGTAATGGATTGCATACGATTTTGAATCGTATCCAACTGCCGCCAAGAGACGCCTGCAATTTCAGAAGACCCTATTTCCATCGCTTGTGCAAAAATAGAATCTCGCTTATAAATCTGTTTGGCCAATAAGCGCACCTGAATCCGCTTTAATTCAGCCTCACTAATTCCCTGATTGATTATATTTTGTAAGCTAGCACGAATCGCTGCTTCTAACTGAGTCACCGTTTTATCCTTAGCCACCGAAGCCCTAATTAAAAATAACTGGGGCCCTCGCGAAATCAAGTCATAACCAGCATCAATTGAGTTGGCAACCTGTTTTTCGCGAACTAGTTCACGATTCAAACGTGCATTATCGTAACCATCTAATACGGCAGCTAATAATTCGAGAGCATAAGGCTCAATCTCTTCCATGCGCTCTGGATTCAAATGGGGCACCTTCCAACCCATCGTGATTTGGGCTCCATCTGCTGGCGCCTTGATATTGACCCGCTTAATACCGCGTTGTGCAGGCTCTAATTGCGGCTTTCTTTCTGCCAATTCGCGGCTTGGTAATTGCCCATACGTTTCGTCTACCCATTGCTTTACTTCTTGCGGATTCACATCACCGCTAATCACCACAATGGCATTATTGGGTGCGTACCAATTCTGGTACCAAAGCCGAGCATCGCCTGGCTTTAGATTCTCTAAGTCATTCATCCAGCCGATGATTGGATGCCGATACGGCGACTCCATAAAAGCAGTTGCCATTAAGGACTCATACATCAAACTGCTCGGATTATCATCGGTTCGCAAGCGGCGCTCTTCCATAACGACCTGAATTTCTTTTTGAAATTCCTCATCGGAAAATTGAAGATTGGCCATTCGATCAGACTCTAAACGAATCACATCCAATAATTTAGATTTTTCAACTTGCTGAAAATAGGCAGTGTAATCTTGTGATGTGAATGCATTTTCACGACCACCCACCGCTGCTACTAATCGAGAAAAATCGCCAGCCTTTACTTTTTTAGTACCCTTAAACATCATGTGCTCTAAAACATGAGCCACGCCCGTTCTACCATTTATTTCATCCATCGAACCAGCCTTGTACCAGACCATATGAGCGACCGTAGGGGCGCGATGATCTTCTTTCACAATTAGGCGTAAACCATTGTTGAAGCGGTATTCGTGGGTTAGATTATCGGGACTGGATGACGCGCTTGAAGTTTGGTTCGCGAAAACTGCATTCATTGGTATCATGAATGCAACTATGCATAAAATAAAAACTTTATTTCTAAGCTGATGTACTCTGGCTATTCCACTGCTCACTGGATAAAGCTCCCGATTTAAAACTAAAATAGATGATTTCATACCTTATTTAATGAATTGTATCGATAATGTTCGGTTTACGTAAAACCCTTGGGGCATTGTTTAAATTAAATCAAGTCGACGAAGTTTGGTTTGATGATCTGGAAGAAGCCCTAATTAAAGCGGATGTTGGCGTTAGTACTGCCAGTCAATTAATTCAGGCGCTAAAAAAATCGGCTAAATCACAATCGATTCAAAATCCAACTGATTTGCATCGTATTTTGGAACAAGAAATTGGCTCCCTTCTGCAAATCATTGAGCCCGCCCATAATCCATTGGCAGTAAACGCGGTCTCCCCCTCCCCTGAAATTTGGTTAATCGTCGGCGTCAATGGGGCTGGCAAAACAACCAGCATTGGAAAACTGTGCCATCTTTTTCAAGAGCAAGGTAAATCCATCTTGCTGGCGGCTGGCGATACCTTTCGAGCTGCCGCTCGAGATCAGTTGAAAGAATGGGGTCTTCGTAATAAGGTGACTGTACTAAGTCAGGAAGGTGGCGACGCAGCGGCGATTGCGCATGATGCGATTCAGTCCGCTCTTTCTAAAAATATCGATGTCTTACTGATTGATACGGCTGGTCGTCTCGCTACTCAACAGAATCTAATGGAAGAATTAAAAAAAGTGAAGCGCGTTATTGCTAAGGTGCTGCCCGGGGCGCCTCATCAAACAGTTTTGGTCTTAGACGGCAATACTGGTCAAAATGGCATCGCTCAAGTTCAAGCGTTTAAAGAAGCGATTGGCTTAAATGGTCTGATTATTACCAAGCTGGATGGTACAGCTAAAGGTGGTGTGATTTGCGCACTAGCCAATCTATTTCGATCGCAAAAAGAGCAGGATCGAACCTATGTTTACGCCGTAGGTAAAGGGGAAAAAATGGGGGATTTAGAGCTATTCAAGGCCAAATCCTATGCCGCTGAACTTTTATAAATTCAATAAAATCAATAGTTTATAAATTTAATTTGCTTTAGCACTCGTACCGATAGAGTGCTAAAATAGATTCATATTAACTCAGTAGTGAGCTATTCATGAACCTGAAAACTAACTTAAATCCTTCTACAAACAAGGCTGGCTTAGCAGCCTTGGCTATGCCTTCTTTGCCCGCACTGGGTGTCGGTACGATCGATGCTTATATTTCGCATATCAACCGTTTACCCATGCTTTCTGCTACCGAAGAATTTCACCTTGCTCAAGAATTTCGTCGCACTGAAAATTTAGATGCTGCCCGTAGGCTCGTTCTATCTCATCTGCGCTTGGTAGCTTCGATTTCTCGTCAATATCTTGGCTACGGAATTCCCCATGCCGATCTTATTCAAGAAGGCAATATAGGCTTGATGAAAGCGGTAAAGCGCTATGACCCTGCTCAGGGAGTGCGTTTAGTTTCTTATGCGATTCATTGGATCAAAGCAGAAATTCACGAATACATTTTAAAAAACTGGCGCCTTGTTAAAGTTGCCACTACGAAAGCGCAACGTAAATTATTTTTTAATTTACGTAGCAATAAACCCACTCTCAATTCCTTAAGTCCAGGGGAAATAGAATCGCTTGCAAAAGCCTTGGATGTTCGCGGGGAAGATGTCCGAGAGATGGAAGTGCGCTTAGCGGGAGGCGATGTATCGATCGAAGGGGATGACACGGATGATGATTCTTTTGCCCCGATTCAATGGTTAGCAGATGAGCGTAGCGAACCCACGGCGGTGATGGCCAACTCAGAACTTCATCAACTGTTCGGCCCCAAATTAGACCAGGCTCTCAATGGTCTGGATGAAAGAAGTCGTCATATTGTTCAAGCACGCTGGCTTGATATAGACGCTGACGGTAAGGGCGCCAAAACACTTCATGATTTAGCGGACGAGTACCAAATCTCTGCTGAACGTGTAAGGCAAATTGAAGTAGCGGCATTTAAAAAAATGCGTCAGACACTACAAGCTGAAACACTAAACTAAAAATAATTTTGAGCGTAAATTAAAGTAGTAATTGCTTGAGATCGTGGGCAATGGGATCGGGTCCCTGCCCATGTTTAATATACAGCCGCAAGCGCCCATCAGTATCGAACACATAACTTCCCGCAGTATGGTCTATCGTATAAGACTGTGGATTATGACCTGGTACTCGGTTGAAATAAATTTTAAAATCTTTTGTTAATTGAGTTAACGCGCTCTCACTCTCAGGCCTTAAGCCTATAAACCTAGGATCAAATGCAGCGGGATACTGTGCCATTAATTCAGGCGTATCTCGTTGCGGGTCTAATGAAACAAAAATAACTTGAACGCGATCTGCCAAGGGGCCCATTGCCACCATCACCGTTTGCATTTCTTGCAAGGTAATCGGGCAAACATCGGGGCAATGCGTGTATCCAAAAAACAAAACCACTAACTTACCTTGATAGTCTGCCAAGGTTTTCGTTTTGCCTTGAGAATCAAGTAAGCTAAATTGTCCTGCAAATGCTTTACTACCGGTAATATCAACGTTCTTAAAGTTGGGTTTTTCGCCACAGGAAACTAGAATAAAGGCAAGTATGGCCAAAAAAAACGCGGTGATTTTTATTTTGAACTGCGAATTAAAACGAAACATAATGATCAATCAAAATAGCAGCAAAAATTAGAGATAGGTAGGTGATGGAGTAACGAAACAATTTCTTGGCCAAGAAATCACTGTACGCTCGATACAGCTCAATTGCATAGTAAACAAATAATCCACTCAAAATAATAGCGCTTAGCAAATAAAGCAAACCGCTCATTCCATATACATAGGGTAATAGCGAAGCAGCAAACAAAATTAGCGTGTACAGCAGAATATTCAGTAAAGTAAATTTTTCACCATGGGTAACTGGCAACATCGGCAAACCAGACTGCTCATAATCATCGCGGCGATAGAGCGCTAAGGCCCAAAAATGGGGCGGTGTCCATACAAAAATAATTAACACCAATAACCACGCCTCTGCAGATAATTGATTCGTCACTGCAACCCAGCCTAAGGCTGGAGGCATAGCCCCCGATAAACCGCCTATCACGATATTTTGGGGTGTTGCGGGCTTCAGTAGCCAGGTATAGATCACGGCATAGCCGACAAAAGTTGCGAACGTTAACCACATCGTTAAGGGATTAGTAAAAACCCACAAAATTACCATTCCAGTGGCGCCCAAAAGAATTGAAAAAATAATAATTTGGAATGGTGTGATTTCACCTGTAGCAGAGGGACGCCAAGCGGTGCGCCGCATTTTGGAATCAACCGCTTGCTCTATTAAGCAATTAACTGCAAATGCAGCGCCAGCAAGCAACCAAATACCCATCGTCCCGCCAATCAAAACCGGCCACGGCACCATTCCTGGGGTTGCGAGGAACATCCCAATAATTGCGCAAAACACAGCCAATTGGGTAACGCGCGGTTTAGTTAAAACCCAATATTGCCTCCACCGTGGCATTTCGGGCCGAATCATTTTTTCGATACTCATACTTTTCTTCCTGAGTTATCGACTGCCAAAAATGAACATGTAGACCAAGCGCTCATCCGCGTTAAACAAAAAACAAGGCCTGCCGCTCCTCCCGTATGCATTAAAGCCGCCAATAAAGGCCACTGAAAAACGACATTTGAAATTCCCGTCACAATTTGCAGGCTTAATAAAATCATTAAACACTTAGCCCAAAAAACTAAATTCGGATTGCGGGTAGCATAAGCCCGTATCGCTAAATAAATCAACGCAGTAGCTGCAAAAATAGCTGTCGCACGATGGGTCCAATGAATGGTTACCAATGACGTCATTGATAGAGACTCACCCGTTTTGGTTTGGCCTAAATCGCGCCACAGGTAAAAACTGTGTTGCCAATCAGTTGGGGGATACCACTGACCCAAACAAGTGGGGAAATCGGGACAGGCTAAAACGGCGTAATTCGTACTAACCCAAGCGCCTAAAAATAGTTGTATTACTAATACTCCCGCTGCAAAGCTTAGGAGGCGTGCTGAAATTTTGGAATGTTTAAAGATGGATTCGGTTTTATCGCTCGCACCAATCACGGTCTGATTCTTTTGGGCGTACCAGGTTAAGCAAGCAAATAAAAATAAGGCCAATAGTAAATGGGCCGAAACGATGATGGGTTGCAAGCGCAATGTCACCGTCCAAGCACCGAAGGCACCCTGCAAACTAACGAGAGTCAATAAAAACAAACTGCCCATAAGCGCTTTATTTCCCAGTTGCTTACGCTGTCGCCATGCCAAAATCACTTGGGTAAGAATCAGGGCGCCAACACCCATGGCCAAATAACGGTGAATCATTTCTACCCATGCCTTAAAAACCGTTACAGGTCCGTTGGGCATCGCTTGTTCGGCGATTTGAATCTGCTCCAATGCCTTAAAAGGGTTAGAACTACCGTAACATCCAGGCCAATCGGGACACCCTAAACCAGAATCACTTAATCGCGTAAATGCTCCAAACAAAATTAAATCAAAAGTAAAAAAAACTAATGCCCAATTGAGTTTGCTAAAAAAATCAATGCGTCGATTAAAATATAAGTAGCCTAATGGAATAACGGCAAAGCTTATTGCAATTCCAAAAAGTTCTAATATTAATAATGGGGATGTCAACATCGCTTATTGAGCTTTCTCACCCTTACGATTCAAGCGTAATAATTTTTCAAGATCTTTGCGCATTCTGACAAAGTCTTTTGCATCGCCGGTGGCTGGAAAAAACATCATTTTTTCGCCGCTAGGATCAATTAATTGAATTTGTGAAGCTGCATTTTCCTTACCTAACCAAGCCCGCCAAGCAACTGCCTGATCTTCAAGCGGTGCATTCACGATCATAAAACCTGCATTGGTCTGATCGTAGGCTTTAGCTAAATCGGGGTCGACTGGCTTACCGTCACTCACCACCCAAACCAGCTGCAGACGAGGCGCTTCTTTACCCATAGCTACTCTAAGCTGTCTCATCAAGTATAAAAGCTGTACGCAAGCATCATTACCCTTACGACACTCGTTGGCTGATCGCGAAACTAATAAAGTCCACTTACCTTTAGTTGGAATCGCCAACCAGTTGGGATTGATCGGCTGGGGCGGATTAACCAATACGCCATAATTTGTTTTATTACCTTCTGGCTTAAAAACGTAATATGCCAAATAAGAGGCAATCACTGGCGATGCGCAGGCTAATAATAAAAAAATCATTTGCACACGTCCGCGCCGAGTTCTAGCGTTCGGTGGCACCGAGTCGGGTTGACTGGCTGGTATTAGTAAATCTTGATCGCTCACTTGAATTTTCTTTAGATCAACTCATTTGTTTACGGTAAGCAAGCCACCCAGTAATTAACCAAAACAGGGTAGCGCATGCGGCTAATGAAAACCACTGAAAAGCATAAGCATAATGGCGATCAACCCCGAAGGTGATTGGTGGCCAATTACGACTTAAACCATCGCCATTATTGGGATCACTTTGACGAACGATAAACGGAAATTGATTCCATCCACCTATTTTTATTTGATCTTCCAAAATGAAATTTTGCATTACTCTAGGCTTTTTTGAGGTCATTTTTTCGTCATCGCTTTTTTCCGAGCCCAATTCAAAAACTTTACCAGGGCCAGAAAAAACAAGCCCTTGTATCTGAATAGTTTGCTGAGGGGTTTCAATTTTTGGCAAGCGCAAACGATCCTCGACATCCCTTGGGACCCAGCCACGATTAACCCAAATCACTTTATTTTCTTTTCCCTCAATTTGAAATGGCATCAAAACGTAAAATCCAGAATGCCCCAGATTGCTTCCGCCCATCTCGGGACTAGGTCTTGGACGATTATCAAGCCAAATGGCATATTCAGGCAGAAAATAACCTCGAACAAATACCCGCCGATAATTTATTTCCTGAAGACTCCAGTCCTTTTCTAAAAGCGAAACTGGCTTCAAAGCCTCCATTTGTATTAATTCATTACCGAGCGCTATTTTTCCTTGTGCCCGTTTGACCTGCCAAACGCCAGCGCCGACGCCCACCATGACTAGTACTAAAGTCGCTAAACTGGCGATTTTTCTAGAAAATAAAAAGGTCAACAACATCTTCAGTGGTAGGATTTAGTCATGAAATGGATTATTTTATTTTTGCTTATTCTGATCATTGGCAGCCTTGGCTCGGCACTGTTTTTCATGATGAAAGATAAAGGCGGAAGCTCGAGAATGGTACGCTCCCTCATGCTGCGGATTGGCTTATCGATTCTATTATTCATTGGAATTTGGGTCGCCTACTCACTAGGCTACATTCAATCAACCGGCCTAAAAATTGCGCAATAATACTTTGCAATAACAGATGGAGTAATAATTAATTCAGCAGACCTGGCTAGGATCTGCTATTTTTTAAATTTAAAAGCGCGTTGGCGCCAGCCTTACATCCAATAAACAACGATATATAAACCTAACCATACGACGTCAACAAAATGCCAGTACCATGCTGCGCCCTCAAATCCAAAATGATTTTCAGGAGTAAAGTCGCCGCGCATTAAGCGAACCAATATTACTGACAACATCAAGGCGCCCAAAAATACGTGAAATCCATGAAAACCAGTCAACATAAAGAAGGTTGAACCGTAAATTCCTGAGGTGAGCTTCAGATTTAATTCGGAGTAAGCGTGAATATATTCATAGACCTGGAAACCCAAAAAGATTGCCCCCAATAAAACGGTCGCAAATAATCCTAAAATAGCTTGCTGACGATGCCCCTCACGAAGCGCATGGTGCGCATACGTCACCGTGACGCCCGAACTCAATAACAATATCGTATTAATCGTTGGGATAGGCCAGGGTCCCATCGTAGTAAATTTTTCAACTAAGCCAGCGGGGCCGGTGCTCGGCCAGACAGCTGAAAAATTAGGCCAAAGTAATTTACTATCGACATCCCCTAACCAAGGCATCGAAATGCTTCTTGCATAGAACAGGGCTGAGAAAAAAGCGGCGAAGAACATAATCTCAGAAAAAATAAACCAGCTCATCGACCAACGATAAGAAACATCGACATTCGTGCCGTATTTGCCGCTATTCGACTCACTTCGAGCGGCACCAAACCAGCCATACAGCACATAGAGAATCCATATCACTCCTGCAGCAACTAAGTAGGCGCCCCAGGTTTGTTGATTAACCCAGGCAGACATACCCATCCCAAAGCCAATCAAACCGATACTAGCCAAGACTGGGTATTTGGATGGATTAGGAACGAAATAATGCGGAGTGTTCGATGACATCGTGTTCTTTCTAATAAATCAAATTAAGTAGATACAACTGCTTTAACGATTAAAAATAATAGGGTCATAAAAATAAGCGCCCCAAATACACCAGCAATAATGATGTGAAAAAAACTGAGGTTAGCAACATCATGTTGCAAACCCGATTTCTTGCGAACGCCTAAAAAAGCCCACATCACCGCTTTCATTGATAGCCAAAAACCGCCTTTTTTAATCACGTGTTCTGGTGCGCTCATGTTGAACTCTTTAAGAACTTTGCTTCAGAAATTGCTGGCACAACAGGCGCGCTTGGTTTAACTACGGGTGTAATTTCAAAAAAGGTGTAAGACAGGGTAATGGTCTTAACATCTTTTGGTAAGTTTGGATCCACAATAAAAACGACTGGCATCTGTTGCGCCTGATTAGGCGCCAAGGTTTGCTGTTGAAAACAAAAGCATTCAATCTTGGTGAAATATTCCGTAGCCGCTTTTGGCGCATAACTAGGGATTGCCTGCGCAGCAACTGCCCGATTCAGGGTATTCGTAACCTCATATACGATCTCAGTCATCTCGCCAGGAAAAACCTCTAGAGATTTTTGAATCGGTCGAAATGCAAATGGGCCACGACTATTCGAGTCAAACTCGATTGTTACCTTTCTTGAATAATCAATCTGCGTATTGTCTGATTTTCTAGCCTTGTATGCTCTTACGCCGTAATCATTTTTATTAGTGACCACATTGATTCCCGTAACTTCACATAAGGCCTTATAGAGCGGGATCATGGCATAACCAAAACCAAACATCAGCACAGCCACTACAAATAACTTCAGCATCATTTGTTTATTCGAGGTGTGTAAGCGAACTGTCATGATCAATAGATGGCTTAGAAAAGAATATTTTTAATAATGATGCCGATAAAGAAAATGACGGCAATTGACCCCAAAATAAGTGCTAAGCGCAAATTGCTGGCTGGTTTTTGCACTGGCATTGGGGTCAATAGCCTCCTAGCTAAGCTCACTGAATTATTTAACCTGAGGTGGCTGTTCAAAGGTATGGAATGGAGCAGGAGATGGGATGCTCCACTCTAAGGTATTCGCCGTCTCCCAAGGACTATCAGGTGCTTTTTCGCCAACACCACGATAGGCTGGCAACACCACAAATAGCAAGAAATATACTTGCATCAAGCCAAAACCAAGACCGCCTATTGAAGCAATCATATTGAAATCAGCAAACTGAGTGGGGTAATCCGCGTAACGACGTGGCATGCCAGCCAATCCCAAGAAGTGCATTGGGAAAAAGGTGAGGTTAAAGAAAATCATGGAGCCCCAAAAATGAATCTTGCCGCGGGTCTCATTGGCCATGCGCCCCGTCCACTTAGGACACCAGTAATAAAAGCCAGCAAACATCGCAAACAATGATCCAGCCACCAAAACATAATGGAAGTGGGCCACGACGTAGTAGGTATCTTGTAAGCCAATATCAATCGGGGCCATCGCCAATATCAAACCTGTAAAGCCGCCCATCGTGAATACGAAAATAAATCCTACCGACCACAACATGGGGGTTTCAAATGTCATCGAACCTTTCCACATGGTTGCAACCCAATTGAAAATTTTGACCCCAGTAGGAACAGCAATCAACATAGTGGCATACATGAAGAAGAGCTGGCCAGTGACTGGCATGCCAGTGGCAAACATATGGTGAGCCCAAACAATAAACGATAGGATTGCAATCGATGAGGTTGCATACACCATGGAACTGTAGCCAAACAAGGTTTTTCTGGAGAAAACAGGAACCACTTCGCTAATAATTCCGAAAGCGGGGAGAATCATGATGTACACCTCAGGATGCCCAAAGAACCAGAAAATATGCTGGTACATCACTGGGTCACCACCGCCGGCAGCAGAGAAAAAGCTAGTACCAAAATGACGATCCGTTAAAACCATCGTAATCGCCCCTGCCAATACTGGCATGACAGCAATCAACAGATAAGCAGTAATGAGCCAAGTCCAACAGAACATAGGCATCTTCATTAATGTCATACCAGGAGCGCGCATATTCAGAACGGTCACAATAATATTAATTGAACCCATAATGGATGAGGCGCCCAAGAGGTGGATAGCAAAAATCGCCATATCCATTCCTGGCCCCATCTGCAGTGATAACGGTGCATATAAGGTCCATCCGCCAGCAGGAGCTCCGCCCGGCGCCAAAAACGAACCAAACAATAGCAGTGCCGCAACTGGCAAAATCCAAAAACTAAAATTATTCATGCGCGCAAAGGCCATATCGGATGCGCCAATTTGCAGAGGAATAATCCAGTTAGCAAAACCAACAAAAGCCGGCATGATAGCGCCAAACACCATGACTAAACCATGCATGGTGGTTAACTGATTAAAAAACTCAGGGCGTAAATATTGCAATCCAGGCTGGAATAGTTCCAAACGAATTCCCATCGCCATAGCACCGCCAGCTAATAAGCTAACAAAGGAAAAAATTAAATACATCGTTCCAATATCTTTGTGATTGGTGGCAAACAACCAACGCCGCCATCCATGAGGATGCTCATGCGCATGAGCATGGTCTACAGCGTGATCATGGGTGCTTGATATGGTGCTCATAATTGCTCCGAATAATGAAGTGAAATCGTATAAAAATTATTTTGCTGCGCGTGCTGTGCTGAATTCTTGGGTTTGAATTACGTCGCCTGTTTTATTGCTCCATGAATTCCGGGTATAAGTCATTACCGAGGCAAGATTTCCATCCGAAATTACCCCGCCCCATTTGGGCATCGCGCCTTTACCGTTAATCAAAATATGGTAATTTGCCTCTTTGGGACCCAGCACCACCTTGCTACCATCTAAAGCAGGGAAAGCGCCTGCGCCCTTACCATTGGCTTGGTGACATGCAACGCAATTCGCTGCATATACTTTTGCGCCACGCTCCATTTGTTCCGCCAGGGTATAGGTTTTTGAAGGATCATCAGCAGCCGCGGCCATTGCTTTTTGTTTCTCAGCAACCCATTTGGTGTAATCCTCCTGCGAAACCACCCTTACTACGATTGGCATAAAAGCGTGCTGTGCACCACATAATTCGGAGCACTGGCCGCGATAAGTGCCGATTTTTTCTGCCCTAAACCAAGCATCGCGAACAAAACCGGGAATAGCATCTTGCTTAATCCCGAAGGCGGGAATAGTCCAAGCGTGGATAACATCATTGGCAGTCGTGATGATGCGAATCTTGCGATTCACCGGAACCACCATTTCGTTATCAACTTCCATTAAATAGGTATTACTCTTGGGCGCTAAATTATTAATTGATTCGCGTGAGGTAGATAAGGTCGATAAAAAACTAATGCCTTCGCCTTCGCCCTTAATGTAGTCATATCCCCACTTCCACTGATATCCGGTTGTTTTGATCGTGATATCTGAATTGGTTGTATCTTTCATGGCCACTACCGTTTTCGTTGCTGGCAGTGCCATTCCGATCACAATAATTAGCGGGATGATGGTCCATATGATTTCAACGGTTGTGCTTTCGTGAAAATCGGCGGGCTTGGCGCCTTTTGATTTGCGATGCTTAACGATTGAATAGAACATTACCCCAAACACGCCAATAAAAATGACGGTGCAAATAATGATCATGAACCAATGTAACCAATGGATCTCTTCCATAATCTTGGTTGCTGGTGCTGGGAAATTGAGCTGGTACTCTGAGGGGCCGCCGGGCATGTCCGCCGCAAATGCGAGGAAACTCCAAATGGAAATTCCTAGAACTAAGGATATTTTTACAAGCGTTTTACTTAAACTCATTTTTTAAACCTAATTTAATTGGAATAACTATCTGCATTAATCGATTACCCGTCACACTGAAGATGCTCAACGTGGCCGCCTTACTGAGTTACCAAGAGCTTGCCAAGTTGTCTAGAAATCTAAACAGATTATAAGACCAAATGACTTAAGATCTTGGTTTTTTGCAGCACAACAAAATAGTTATCAATTGATCTTAATTAAATGTAAGTACTTACTCTTTATAAGAATAAGAGCTTTATAATCTCTTAATTTGATCAGGGCTAATAAAAACTTCTTTGCCCTGCTGCAGGTCAAGCTGTTTATTTCCTACCCAAGCATGTCCATAAACAATTTCAAGGCTCAGCTTTCTACTTGCGGGCATGATCCACGTCTTCTTTTCTTCTGCGCTTGCACCTTCAGGCAACAATCCAATGGCTTGAGCATCGGCAAAATAAGTTGCCTCAGTCTCGTAATCTAAAGTGAGGTACTCCATGTCCATGACAGGATCTGAAAACCGTGCGGCCACCAAAGCATCTCCCACATCGTGCATATCCCAAGCGCCTGGAAGCTTGGCGCCTAAATGAAAAATTTCTTTTCCAGTATCGGGGCCAAAATAGGCAAAGGCGAATAGGCCGTTCTCTTGCAAAATTCGTTGAATCTCCCCAATAAAAAGGGGGGGCTTTATAAATCGGTGTGCTAACAAAGGACTAAAAATAAAATCAAAAGAGCTCGCATCAAAATGAGTGGTTACCAATTCATTCGATGCCATTCTTTTAACCAAGCCGCCGCCACGCCAAAGCGCTTGTCTCAATCTAGAAAACCTAAGGCGCCAATAATCCAAAGCATTCAAATTGGAGTCAATCAAAGAATCAATAGAGGCCCCTGAATAGCGCTGAATTAAAGCTTGATTGGCAGGGGTACTGCAATCAGGCCAGATTAATATTTTTTTAGGTTGAATTTTCATGAATGCTAATTTTGTGAGCATTCGCTGTGCGATTTCGTGTTGAAGCCATGCTAAAGAATGGGTCATTTTCTGAGTATACTCACGCGCCCATGCCCCTATTTTCATCACTATTTCAAGTCTGTATTCAATGGGCATTGCCTACTGAATGTATCCTTTGTAGAAAAATTCAGCCGCAGAGTTGCTGCTCATCCTGCCTCCAAAACCTACTACTTCAATTCAATCAAGCAAAACAGCGTTGTGAGTCTTGTGGCTTAGCTTGCGATTCTTTGCGCTCCATTTGTAATGCCTGTTTTATCCGAGCCCCAGCCTTTGATCGAACTTATTTTCTGGCTTATTATCAAAGCCCACTAAAAGAAGCTCTGCATCGTTTGAAATATCAGGCGCGTTTAGCAAATGCCCACGGGATAGCCTCCATATGGAATGCATTAATGCAAAAAATAATCGAAGGGCAGCAAGCGGATTGGGCTATTCCAGTACCACTCAGTAAAAATAAACTGGCAGCAAGGGGTTTTAATCAAAGCTGGGAAATCTTGAGGCGAATTTATTTAGCAAAATCGGTAGAGAAAAATCCATTCCTTTTAAAACGGCATCACCATTCAATGGCGCAAGCTCTAGCAAATCGAAAAGAAAGGCAGGTTCGCTTAAAAAAACAGTTTTATATCGAAGCTAGCTTTAGGCCGCATTTAAAAAACAAATCTGTTATTGTTTTTGATGATGTGATGACAACCGGATCAACTCTCAATGAAATTGCTTTAGTACTAAAGGAAAATGGCGTGAAAAAAGTGATTAACTGGGTTGTTTTACGAACACCAACCCCTTATTGAATGGCTTATTGATGTTTCACGTAGTACTTTTTGAACCTGAAATTCCACCCAATACCGGCAATATTATTCGCCTGTGCGCGAATACCGGAGCCCAGCTGCATTTAATCGAACCACTGGGGTTTCCCTTGGAGCACAGCAAATTAAGACGCGCTGGTCTTGACTATCATGAGTTTGCGAATGTTTTAACCCATCCCAACTGGAATCAGTTTCTAGAAAAACAAAATCCTGACCCCCAAGATCTATTTGTCTTTACAACCCGCGGTAGAAATCATTTTGCTAGTGTTCAATTCAAAAAAAATAGTTATTTTATTTTTGGTTCAGAAACAAAAGGGGTTAGCGATGAAATTCGAAATAAGGTCTTGCCAGAAAATCAGATCCGACTCCCCATGCGCGAAAATAGTCGTAGCTTAAATTTATCAAACACGGTTGCCATTGTCGTTTACGAGGCTTGGCGACAAAATCAATTCTGGGGTGGATCCTAAATTAGAAAATGCCTCATTCCTGCTTGGGATTCCGGCGCATTAATTGATGCAAGGCTTCTTGAGGTGATAGTTTTCCAGTCAAAACACGACAAACCATCGAGGTAATGGGCATTTCAATCTGATATTGTTTAGCCAATCCTTCAACTGCTTGGGCACATAAAACACCTTCGGCTACATGCCCTAGATGCTGAGTCACTGATGTTAAAGATTCTCCTGCCGCCAAAGCCAAACCAACTCGGCGATTACGCGACAAATCGCCCGTTGCGGTCAAAATAAGGTCGCCTAAACCGGTAAGGCCTGTGCATGTTTCCACTTTACCCCCAGCGGATTTTACTAATCGCGTCATTTCGGCTAAGCCCCGCGTTAATAATGCAGCACGCGCATTGAGTCCTAAGCCAAGACCATCTCCGATACCGGCAGCAATCGCCAAAATATTTTTAACTGCTCCGCCAATTTCTACACCAATTAAATCCTCACTAGCGTAGACACGTAAGTTACCGTGATGAAATACTTCTTGAACCACATCACATAAGGCTTGATTTTCACTTGCAATCGTCAGGGCACACGGTAAACCCTCTCCAACTTCTCGAGCAAAACTGGGTCCAGCTAAAACACCAAAGCGATGCGGTATGCCCTTGCTGTGGATTGCTAACTCGCGTACAAATACCTCATGAGCCAACGCATAAGTTAGGGGCTCGATTCCCTTGCAAAGGCAAACAAAATGAAGCGCTTTATGCGCGTTTGCCATTACCCCAGATAGTGTTTCTGCTAAGCCCGACATCGGGGTTGCAATCACGGCGATGTCACCATTGGATAAATCTCCCGCCGCTTTTTTAAAATCTGCTTCCAAAGAAAGAGTGGGGGGTAGAAAAATTCCAGGCAGGTATCTTTTATTCTCCAACGCGACTTGCATATCAGCGATCTGAGCTGGATCACGTGCCCATAAGAAAACGGAATTCAATTTTGAAAACTGCGCCACTTGCGAAGCAAGCGCAGTTCCCCATGCTCCAGCGCCAAAAATACCGACTTTCATTAATTTAATTCCATGAAAGTATTTTCTTAAAATTGCTTAATTAGGAAGAATGATTTTGCTTTCCTCATCCGCCCCTGAATTACCAGTCTTTGCAGCAGCTTGCTGAGCCTGTGCAAGACGATGCTCATACATTCCGCGGAAATTCACTTCCGATAAATGGATGGGCTGGAAACCAGCGCGGCTTGTTATATCAGCTATGTTAGAACGTAAATAAGGATATAAGATGGTTGGGCAGGTAATTCCTAACATGGGATCGATTTGCTCCGGCGGGATATTTTTAAATTCAAAAATACCTGCTTGCCGTGCCTCCACCAAAAATAAAACCTTACCATCGACTCGAGCAGTAAGGGTTGTTAACAAGTTTACCTCGAATAATTCATCACTTAAACGCTCTACCGCCGCATCTAATTCAACTTGAATTTGTGGCTCACTAGTGACCAGAAAGATGCCGGGAGAATTGGGCTGCTCTAGAGATAATTCTTTTAAATAAATTCGCTGAATTAAAAAAGAGGGCTGCCCATCATTCGGGGCAGATGAATTTAGATTAATTGCTTCGCTCATAAAAATTTCTTTCTATTAATGGTGGCCAGGGTACATTAGGTCAGTAAGGGGTCTAAGTTGCCGGCTTGATCTAGAGCCGCTAAATCATCAAATCCGCCAATATGACGCTCACCAATATAAATTTGTGGCACGGTTCTTCGGCCGGTTCGATTCATCATTTCTTGGCGTAACTGAGGATCTTGATCAATCAAAATTTTTTTTAAATTAGTAACGCCTTTTTTTTGTAATAGCTTTTCAGCCATAGTGCAATATGGGCAAACTCGCGAACTATACATCACCACTTCGGCCATAAATTACCTTTACTTTTTATTCATTCACTTTATTAAAGGGAGGCCTGCCGATTTCCATGCATTCACTCCACCATCTAAGAACCCAACTTCAGTAAATCCTATTGCCTTGAGTTCTTTTAACGCTTTTTGATTTTGCGCACCAATGCCAATAATTAAAACTGGTAGCTGACGATCTAATTTTAGGCGCTCAATTCCTTTTGACAAATCTGCTGGGACTAAATTTTTAGATTGAGGTAAGTGCCCCGCTTTAAAATCAGCTTCGGAACGCAAATCGATAACGGAAGCTTTTCGGCGGTTAATCCAAATAGTAGCTTCAGTAGGAGATAAACCCTTGCCGCCAATCAGCATCGATAATGTAGGCATAAACAAAGCTGCGCCCGAAGTAAGGATGATGGAAAGTAATACCAGATTATCGATTTGTGTAAGAAAGTTCATAATTCAATTATAGAATGTCTGTATGAAACAACTTGTTCTTATTCGACATGGCGAATCCGCCTGGAACCTTGAAAATCGCTTTACAGGCTGGGCCGATGTTGATTTAACGGCTAAAGGCATTCAACAATCTATAGATAGTGGCAAGATTCTTAAGGATGCAGGGTATGAGTTTGACCTTGCCTATACCTCGGTCCTGAAGCGTGCAATTCGGACTTTGTGGCACGTTCAAGACGCCATGGACCTGATGTGGATACCCGTTGTCCATAGTTGGAGGTTAAATGAACGCCACTACGGCTCTCTAACTGGCCTTAATAAGGCTCAAACCGCAGCCAAGTACGGCGAGGATCAAGTTCATCTTTGGCGACGGTCTTACGCAATAGCGCCACCGCCTCTAGGGCCGGAAGAAAAAATGGCTCTATTATCCGACCCACGCTACACCAAACTGAAGCATGAGGATATCCCTCTCAGCGAATGCTTGGCGGATACGGTGAATCGGGTATTGCCGCTTTGGAATGAATCCGTAGCCCCCGCACTGAAATTAGGTAAGCGGGTGCTATTGGTTGCCCATGGTAATAGTATTCGCGCCTTAATTAAGCATTTTGATCAGGTATCCGAAGAGGAAATTATGGGTGTTAATGTGCCTAATGGCACCCCTTTGGTATATGAATTTGACGAAAATCTGCAACCCATACGCCATTTCTATTTACAGGCAAAATAGAGGTCTTACTCTTAATTCGGTTCTAGCGTCGTATGCGCCCCTTGCTTAAAAATATTACCCTAATTTCCATTGGCCTCATCGCCGGTATTGCTGCCACTATTCAATTTTCTGCTACTGCTCAACAAGGCAATACCTTGCCATTAGCGGAGTTAAGAACCCTTTCGGATGTATTTGGCCAAATTAAACGCGAGTATGTAGAACCAATTGAAGATAAGCAATTGTTAACCGATGCCGTTAAAGGCATGGTTAGTAGCCTAGATCCCCACTCCTCGTATTTAGATAAAAAAGACTTTGCAGAAATGCAAGAGCAAACCGCCGGAAAATTTGCCGGTCTGGGGATTGAAATTACCTCTGAAGATGGATTGGTAAAAGTTTTAAATCCGATCGAAGATTCTCCAGCAGCTAAAGCAGGTCTTCAAGCGGGTGATCTGATTACTCGACTTGACGATAAACCAGTTCGTGGCATGTCCTTAGATAAAGCAGTCAGAACAATGCGCGGCGCACCTGGAACTAAAATTACGCTAACTATTTTTCGCAAAAGTGAAGAACGCACTTTTCCAGTAACAATTACCCGTGCAGAAATCAAAGTTCAATCGATCAAAACTAAAATTATCGATAATATGGCTTGGGTTCGAATTACCAGCTTTCAAGAACGAACCGTTTCAGACTTGGCGCGTCGCCTTACTGAGATGCTACAAAAAGATCCGAATTTAAAAGGGATTGTGTTGGACTTGAGAAACAACGGTGGTGGCCTTCTGCAAGGGGCCGTGGGAGTGGCTGCTGCGTTCTTACCGCCCAACGCATTAATTGTTTCGACAAAAGGGCAGGCTGCTGATTCTAAGCAAGTATTCAACGCAACCCCTGGAATGTATCGACTCAGCGAAGGTGCAGATCCTTTGGCAAGCTTGCCGGCTATTTTTAAGAAATTGCCAATGGTAGTTTTAGTCAATGCCTATTCAGCATCCGCTTCTGAAATTGTCGCTGGCGCACTGCAGGATCACAAACGCGCCACCATCATGGGGAAAACTACCTTTGGTAAGGGCTCAGTCCAAACCGTACGATCGCTTAGCGCTGATTCCGCGCTAAAAATTACAACCGCCTACTATTACACTCCGCAGGGTCGTTCGATCCAGGCATACGGAATTAAACCGGATGTGCCTGTTGATCAAAACAAAGATGGTGATCCAGATGATGTCTTAATTACCCGCGAAATTGACAGCGAGAAACATTTAAGAAATAAACAGCACACTGGCGAAGAAGCTTTGATAAAAGAACGTGAAAAACGGCGCCTTGAAGAACTTCAACGCATTGAAGAAAAGAATGCCAAGAAAACCGCTGAGGAAAAAGAAAAAGAAAAGAATCGAAAGCCTCCTGAGTTTGGTAGCAGTGATGATTTCATGTTGCAACAAGCGATTGCTTTATTAAAAGGTCAAACCGTTAAACGCTCGAGTTCTAAACTCGAATAGTTGCCGATCTTGGCGGTACCATGAATGACGATCAATTACTGCGCTATTCTCGTCATCTCTTGCTTGAGGAGATTGATGTTGCTGGGCAAGAAAAATTGCTGCGCTCCCATGTGCTTGTGATTGGCGCCGGAGGTTTAGGTTCTGCGGCCACACCGTATTTAGCAGCAGCGGGGATTGGGCAAATTACCCTAATCGACCCAGATAAAGTTGAATTGACTAATTTGCAACGCCAAATTATGCATCGCCAAAGCAGTATTGGCATGCTCAAAACAGAATCTGGTAAAGCCTTTTTACAGCAACTCAATCCGGATATTCAAATTCATACCTACGCAGAATTAGCAACTGCGAGTTTGCTATCACGTGTACTGCCTTTAGTCGATATTGTTTTAGACTGCACTGATAATTTCAAGGCGAGGCAATTAATTAATGCTTCTTGCCACCAGCATCAAACCCCATTGGTTTCTGGTGCAGCCCTTCGTTTTGATGGGCAAATCAGTGTTTTTAACTCCGGTAAGCCGCAATCACCTTGTTACGCCTGTGTTTTTTCGCCCAATGAGGTGTTTGAAGAAACCCAATGTGCCACCATGGGTGTTTTTTCGCCTTTAGTTGGTATTATTGGCAGCATTCAAGCCGCGCAAGCTCTGCAAGTGCTTCTTGGGTTTGGCGAATCGTTAATCGGAAAATTGATGCTGTGGAATGCAAAAACCAATCAGGTCGACATGATTCAATTAAAACGCAACCCAAATTGTCCGGTTTGTAAAAATCACTAATTAATCTAGTGGCGACTAATTCTTCCGAGTAAATCAATTTGGCTTTCGGGCTCGTAGGTTTTTAATAAGGCCTGAACATCGGCTTTTAATTTTGATATATCGACGCCCAAAATTTCACGCTTAATTAAAAGAATTTGGCTAAAGTGCATTGAAAAATCCGTTAAGCCCATACCTAATAGAACTCGAGTTAAAGTCGGGTCTCCAGCCATTTCTCCGCAAACTGCAATCGGCACTTTAGCTTCATTTGCCTGTTTAATAATCAACGCAATCAGATTTAAAACTGCTGGATGAAGTGGATCATAAAGATGCGCAACCGCATGGTCGGCACGATCGATCGCCAACGTGTATTGAATTAAATCATTGGTGCCAATCGATAAAAAATCAAAATGGCTAATAAATAATGGGAGTGTGAGGGCTGCGGCAGGTATTTCAATCATTGCGCCAATTTCAATCTCTGGATTAAACGCCTGCCCTTTAGCTAATAATTGTTGTTTTGCTTTTTCAATCAGACGAAGGCTTTCACTAATTTCACTGGCATGCGCCAACATCGGCAACATCAAACGTGCCTTGCCATGGGCAGAAGCTCGCAAAATAGCGCGTATTTGAGTTAAAAATATTTCAGGCTCAGACAAAGACCAACGTATTGCCCGTAAACCTAGCGGCGATATGCCGGATACGGGGGTTTCTACCTTCGAGCCAAACACTTTGTCGGCGCCAATATCGATAGTGCGAATATTCACCGGCAATCCAAACATCGCCTCAACGCAGCGGCGATACTCTTGATATTGCTCCTCTTCATCAGGTAGGCTATCTACTCGATTCATAAATAAAAATTCGGAGCGGAATAAACCTACGCCAACAGCACCAAGATCAATGGCTTGGGTAGCGTCTTCCGGTAATTCAATATTGGCAAATAATCGAATTTCAGTACCGTCTTTTGTTTTGGTGGCAGTATGCTTTAAAAGTTGTAATTTTTTAGTTTCAGCACGTCCTTTTTCTTGCTGTAATCGATATTGCTCCAATAAGTGCTCGTCTGGATTAATAACGACAATACCGTTATCGCCATCAATGACCACCCAGTCTCCATGCTCAATCATTTCGCTGGCATGCCGAATCCCAACTACAGCTGGAATTTCAAGACTCCGCGCAACAATAGCGGTGTGCGACGTTTTACCTCCTAAATCAGTCACAAAACCACTGAGTGCATTTTCTTTAAAACGCAACATATCATGTGGCGCAATGTCGTGAGCAACCACGATGGTTCCCATCTCAGGATCGCCATGCAAATATTCATCAGCCAATAAAGTAGCCTCTTTTTGCAAGGTATGAATAGCCTTGAGCACTCGCTCGGCTACTTGACGAATATCATGGGCGCGCTCTTTTAAATAAGGGTCTTCAATTTCGGCAAACTGCTCCAGCAAATCGTTCAATTGGGTTGTTAAGGCCCATGCCGCATTCAACCGCTGCGAGCGAATCAACTCGAGCGGTTTCTCGGCTAATGTTGGATCCGACAAAATGAGTTGATGAACGTCTAAAAACGCTGCCATTTCTTGAGGCGCATCTTTAGGCAAGCCACTCCTTAATTTACCTAATTCTTTTCGAACTTGATCAAATGCCTTGAGTAATTTTTGTGCCTCAGCTTCTTCGGCACCGATCTCGACTAAATGATGACTGACTTCTAATGCAGCTCGAGAAATCAACATCGCCTTGCCAATCGCAATTCCTTTTGATACCGCAATGCCGTGTAAAGAAAAACTCAAGCTTATTCGCCTTCATCAAAACGGTTATTAATTAGATTCTGAATCGCCACAAAAGCCTCCTCAGAGCGCTCGCCGACTGTTTCTAGGGTGATCATTGAGCCCATTCCAGCCGCTAGCATCATTACACCCATAATACTTTTAGCATTTATTTTCCGGCCATTTTTAGATAAATAGACCTCGCAAGGAAACTCTCCTGCCAGCTGGGATAACTTTGCGGAAGCACGTGCGTGCAGACCTAATTTATTAATAATCTCGATTTCAGCACTAGCCATTTTTTACATCGCTTTCATCTTGAACTAATTGCTACTCATGCTCACTGCTTGAGTGCCTAAACGCAAAATACCATTTTGTCCACCTTGAATGGTTTTTTGGACTACAGTTTCTAGCCCTTCTTGGCGATAGGATATGGCCCGCATCAGCATGGGCAAATTTAACCCCGCTAAAACAGCCACATTACAAGTTAAAACATCAGGGGCTGTTAATCGCGAAGCCACGTTTGCTGGAGTAGCTCCCATGACATCCGTTAATACCAAAATACCATCATCGCTAATAATCTTTTGGGCTGCTTGCAATACTCTTTCAAAACTAATTTTGAGATCTTCATGGGGCGGAATATCAATGGCAGCTACACCCTCTGGTAAAAGTCCATAGGTGTGCTCTGCAAAGCCCAGCATGGCATCTGCAACCGGAGTATGGGCAACAATTAAAATACTAACCATAATTACGACAAAGCCTCCTCTAGCGATTTCAACCAGAATTGCGCAACATCAAATTGACTTTGTTGCGTAATCTCAACGAAACAAGTCGGACTAGTTACATTAATTTCAGTTAAAAAACCGCCAATCATATCCAGTCCCACTACCAATAAACCCCTCTGCCACAGGATTGGCGCTAAATAATCCGCAATCATCTGCTCGCGTTTACTTAATGGCATTGCAATCCCCTTGCCGCCGGCAGCTAAATTGCCACGAATTTCCGAGCCCTGCGGAATTCTCGCTAAGGCGAAGGGCGCCACTTTCCCGCCAATTAATAGAACTCGTTTGTCTCCCTCAATGATTTCCGGTATGAAGCGCTGTGCCATTAAGGTTCTTTGCCCCTGATTGCCCAGAGTCTCTACGATACTGGCTAAATTTAAGCCATCTTGCCCCACTCGGAAAACACCCATACCGCCCATACCGTCAAGAGGTTTGATCACAATATCGTGATGCAGGGCGTGAAATGCTTTAATCGCACCTAGATCACGCGTGATTATTGTTGGCGCTATAAATTCAGTAAATTCGGTTATCGCAATTTTTTCGGAATGATTACGCAGCGCATCTGGATGGTTAAATACCTTAGCACCCTCACGCACGGCAGCTGAAAGAAGCCAAGTTGCATTTAAATACTCAAGATCAAAAGGGGGATCTTGCCGCATCAATACCGCTGAAAATTGCTCTAAAGCAATCTCTTCAGATTCGCCCAAGGAATACCATGGGGAATGATTGAGTTGCAATTTTAATGAGCGACATCTTGCCTTAGTTTTTGCATCCAACCAAATCAACTCATGAGTTCGGGCAAACCAAAGCGAATGTCCAGCCTCTTGGGCGGCCTGCATCATTGCTAAAGTCGAGTCTTTACTTAGCTGAAGGGATTCAAGCGGATCAGCAATAAATAAAAATTTCATTGCTTCTTACTTAGGCTGACTCTGCATTGGGGTCGGTTCGCTCGAGCTCAATCGATGCTGCCAATAAGGCAAGACGGGCTACCACACCATATAGATAGAAACGGTTCGGTGATGCGCTTCCTGGTTTGGCTTTGGCATCAGGAATTGCATTTTGCTCAAACGCCAATGGAACAAAATGCATTCCGGGTGAATTCAGATTTTCATCGGGTCCGCGATCGGTATGAACACGATAAAAACCACCGACGACGTAACGGTCAATCATATAAACCACAGGTTCAGCAACGGCTTCGTTGACTTTTTCAAAGGTGTATACGCCCTCCTGCACTAAAACATCGTTAACTTCTAAACCCTCTTTGACCACACTCATCTTGTTGCGTTCGCGCCGGTTTAAGTTTTTTACATCATTGGCATCATGCGCAATCATGACGCCCATGCCGTACGTTCCCGCATCTGGTTTTACTACGACATATGGCTTTTCTTTAATCCCATATTCGCGATATTTTTTAGCAATCTTCTTCAAAATAAGATCAACCGCTTCCTGTAACTCAAGTTCACCGCGTTGCTCTTGAAAATTAACATTGGTGCAATGGGTAAAAAATGGATTGATCATCCAAGGGTCAATATTAATCACCTTACTAAACCGTTTTACAACCTCATCGTAAGCTTGAAAATGACTTGATTTGCGGCGCGTTGGCCAGCCTGCATGCAAACCAGGCAATAAATATTGCTCGTTTAATTTTTCTAAGATAGGCGGCACTCCCGCCGATAAATCATTATTCAAAAGAATCGAGCAAGGATCAAAATCTTTTAGCCCTAGGCGCTGTTTGCGCAGACCTAAACGAACTAATGGCTCTAGAATTAATCGTCCACCCTCGGGTAATTCAATTGCAGTGGGCTTTTTTATCTCATCAGACAGAGTTCCCAAGCGAACATGAAGTCCTGCTTGACGCAAAATGGAAGAAAGTTGTGCGATATTTTGCAAGTAAAACGTATTGCGTGTATGCCTCTCAGGTATTAAAAGTAAATTCTTAGCCTCAGGGCAAATCTTCTCGATGGCAGCCATTGCGGCCTGAACTGCCAAAGGCAACATTTCTCGAGATAAGTTATTAAAACCGCCCGGAAAAAGATTGGTGTCGACTGGGGCAAGTTTAAATCCAGAATTACGCAGATCGACAGAGCAATAAAAGGGGGGTGTATGTTCCTGCCATTCAAGCCTAAACCAACGCTCGATCGTAGGCGTTGCCTCCAAAGCCTTTGCCTCTAATTCGTGTAAAGGACCAGATAAAGCTGTAATTAAGTGTGGGACCATTACAGCATTGTAAGTTTTTTAAAAGAAAGACGCGGAATCTTGCGATTCCGCGCTTAAAAACTAGACAAGCAACCAAACCTGCCTAGCGAGGGGTAAATCGAATTAACTTTACAGATTAACTTTCGTAAGCAGCTTCGCCATGGGAAGTAATATCCAAACCTTCGCGCTCAGCCTCTTCCTTAACACGCAAGCCAATAATTAAATCCACTAATTTGAAGGCAATAAATGAAACGATGCCCGACCAAATTAAGGTGGTAATAACACCTTGTGCCTGAATCCATACTTGGCTAGTAATCGAATAATCTTTTGCAACCGCATTAGCAACGTAATCCCAAATACCAGTTCCGCCTAATGCGGGATCAGCAAAAACACCGGTTAATAAAGCGCCTAGAATTCCGCCAACGCCATGCACGCCAAATACATCAAGACTATCATCGGAGCCAAGCATTTTCTTCAAGCCAGAAACACCCCACAAGCAAATTACGCCGGCTAGAAAACCGATTGCAATCGCGCCCATTGGACCAACAAAACCTGCTGCAGGAGTGATAGCAACTAAACCGGCCACACAACCTGAAGCGGCACCCAACATTGATGGTTTGCCTTTGGTGATCCATTCTGCCAAAGTCCATCCCAATACTGCAGCAGAAGTTGCAATTAAGGTAGTCACAAAAGCTAATGCTGCGGTTCCATTTGCTTCTAATGCAGAGCCTGCATTGAAGCCAAACCAACCAAACCATAACAATGCAGCACCAACCATGGTGTAAACCAAGTTATGGGGTTTCATGGCTTCCTTACCAAAACCAATTCGCTTACCAATCACATAAGAACCCACTAAACCAGCGATCGCTGCATTAATGTGAACTACGGTGCCGCCTGCAAAATCAAGAATGCCTTTCTGCCATAACCAACCTGCTCTAGCAGTAATCGATTCAAGCGATGCAGCATCTTTAATATCATCAGGACCAGGCCAGAACCAAACCATGTGTGCGATGGGTAAATAGCTAAAGGTAAACCATAAAACCATGACTAATAAGATCGCAGAAAATTTAGCGCGCTCGGCAAAGGAACCAATAATTAAACAACACGTAATGGTTGCAAAAGCAGCCTGAAATGCCATAAAGACAAACTCAGGAATAACCACGCCCTTGCTAAAGGTTGCCGCATTGGTATCGGGCGTAATTCCGCCTAAAAACAAGCGATCTAAACCGCCGAAGAATGCACCGCCTTCTGTAAACGCAAAACTATACCCATAAATTGACCACAGCACGGTAATCAAAGAAAAAACCACCATACATTGCATCAAAATAGATAAGACGTTTTTGCTACGCGTTAAACCACCATAAAACAAAGCTAGGCCAGGCAAAGTCATCAACACCACCAAAGCAGTACAAATTAATACCCAAGCAGTATCGGCTTTATTGGGGGTGGGTGCTGGAGCAGCTGGGGCCTCGGGAGCCTTTGCTGCAGCAGTTGCAGCAGCGGGAGCAGCCGCAGCTGGCTTTTCATCTGCCGCGTAAGCAGCTTGGGTAACCGTTAATCCGGTTCCGGCTACTGTTAGCGACATTGCCCCAACGGCAATGAGTTTTTTCATCCAAGTTAACATTTTGAGCCTCTCTTTAAAGTGCCGCAGTGCCGGTTTCACCGGTACGAATGCGGATAACATGTTCAATCGACGAAATAAAAATCTTGCCGTCGCCAATTTTTCCAGTTCGAGCTGCTTTTTCAATCGCCTCTACTGCGCGATCAACAATGCCGTCTTCAACCGCTGCCTCAATACGAACCTTCGGTAAAAAATCAACCACGTATTCAGCGCCACGATACAACTCGGTATGTCCTTTTTGTCGACCAAAGCCTTTTACCTCGGTAACGGTAATGCCCGAAACCCCAACTTCTGAGAGAGCTTCGCGCACTTCGTCAAGCTTAAAAGGCTTGATGACTGCGGTAATCATTTTCATGCGTTTCTCCTAGTGGAATTGCG